>DKZK01000035.1:106847-144979 GCA_002493625.1 Lachnospiraceae bacterium UBA7076
GGACCTATGTGAGTGTAACGAACACCGAAAAACCGAAGGTTTTGAGGTGAGCGTTTATGCGGTGTGTAAATTTTTTGAAAGGCAAAATTATTATATGCAGATGAAACAGGAATATAAATATTACAGTGACCTGGCGTTCCATCTTATGGATGAATGGAAAAACCTTGAGAGGAGCTGCTCTGTTATCTCAACAATGAGAATAACAAGCTTTCTGATTGCGCTTACACTTGTGTTAATTGGCGCCGGTGACAAACACATTATTGCAGTTGTTCCCGGAGCTGCCATATTTGTGTTTTTTTTATACCTTGTATACAGGCACAATAAGGTTTATGTAAAAATGGAGTATGTAGGCAATGCCCTTTCGTCGGCAGAAAGATATATTGAAAGATTTGGCGAGGGCTGGAGAAAATTTGCCGACAAGGGAGAACAGTTTCTGACAGCGGAGGACGTTGTTGCCCATGATGTGGATTTACTTGGATCAAACTCTCTTTATCAGATGATAAATGTATGTCACACGGAGCTTGGAAAAAAGTATTTCAGCGATGCGCTGAAGCTGAAGGAGACCGATGTGATACATGAGGAGAGATGCAGCGCCATAGCCGAGCTTTCAGAAAAAAAAGATTTTGCAGTGGATTTTGAGGCTGCGGGCATGATTGTCGAAAAGACAAAAAAGAAGCCGAATATTTCGGAATTTAAGAAATATTGCAGTGACAAATCGGCAGGACGGCTTCCTTCCTGGTGTAAAGCTTTTATAATTATACTGCCTCTGATGGAGCTTATATTTTTAGTGCTCTGGATAGCAGGGGTTGCAAATTATGGGCTGCCTCTCGCGGGCTTTCTTTTTAATTTATCCTTCACATGGATTACAAAATCCGTTACCGATAAGGTTATGTCGCCTGTTATGTCACTGAATAATGTTGTGGAAGGTTACAAAAGCATGCTGGAGCTTTTAAGCCGGCAGGAGTTTAAAGCCGAATATTTAAAAAAGCTTCAGGAAACCGTTACAAAGGATTCAGGCGTAATACCGGGCTTTAAAAGGCTTGGTAAAATAGTGCAGGCTTATAATATTTCCTTCAATCCTATTGTTCATCAGATAGTAAGCGGGCTTGTGCTGTGGGATTACATGCTTGCATTGCTTGTTTCGGGATGGAAAAAAAAATACGGCGGCGCATTGTACCTTTGCTTTGACGTGATTGCAGAGCTTGAAATGCTGTTAAGCTTTTCTGTAATGGCAAATGTGAGAATATGCAGTTACGCTCATGTTGAAGATGAAGCAGATGTTTATCTGGAGGGGGAAAAACTGTATCATCCCCTTATAATGCCTGATGCTGCAGTGGCAAATTCAATATCACTTAAAGGTGGAGTAATAATCATTACAGGCTCGAATATGTCGGGAAAAACAACATTTTTAAGAACAATTGCAATAAATCTTGTGCTGGCATATATAGGAGCGCCTGTCTGTGCCGAAAAGCTTTCGGCGGCAAGGATGAAAATATTTACATCCATGAGAATAACGGATGACATTGCGGGCGGAATATCAACCTTTTATGCAGAAATATTGCGCATAAAGGCTATGGCAGAATTTAAAAAGCAAAAGCTTCCAATGATATGTCTCATTGATGAGATATTCAAGGGGACGAATTCCGCTGACCGTATAGTGGGTGCAAAGCATGTTATTACAAGCCTTGGAGATGCTCATTGTATTACTGCTGTGTCAACGCATGATTTTGAGCTTTGCACTTTGAAAAATGAGGCAGGAAATGAAGCTGAAAATTATCACTTTGAAGAATACTATGAGGAGGGACAGCTAAGGTTTGACTATAAAATAAAATCAGGCAGATGCACAACTACAAATGCAAGGGAAATTCTTAGACTGGCAGGCTTTGATATACAAAATTAACAAAAAAAAACTTTTAACTTGTGGAAAAATTATTGTGCATTATGCATAATGCTGATTATGTGAAAGTTACAAAATGTTTATTGACACCTTGCAGGCTTTTGGTATAGAATAATTCTAGATTATTATATAATTGATAAGGGGGTAAGTAACCTATGGCTTTACCGGCAAACATTACATCTGGTTCAGATAACAATGTTTTATCAATCGCAGCATCTAACAACAAGGGCTTGCTCATAAGATTTTTGAACGAGCAGGTTGAGGATGGCTTTTATGCATTGGTAATCGATTATTTAAAGGACAGTAACTTCGACCTGAAAAACATGATGGTAGACGAGGATGTCAAGGCACAGTGCAGCAAGCTGTATGAGCTTGGAGAGTTTGTTGACGAGAACATTAAAGCAACAGGCAGATATGAAATTGAGGAGTGGATTGAGCCTCTTTTCAGATTTGTGTACGGTGAAATTGACCCGTCGGATGTTGATGCGCCTATAAGCACCTCGGGATTATACAGATACAGTATCTGGCTTATATATCTGTATCAGAGAGAGCGCTTTTCTGATGCCATGAGGCTTATCGGAGACAGGATTGCGCCGCTTCTTATTAATGTAAGCTATCAGATACTGGAGGACGACGACAGGCCTAAAAATTATGACAAGGCAATGATGGGTTATCTCGATCTGATAAATGTTATCATGGAGATGGGGATACCTGCCGAAGGTCCGAATGCTGATGCTTATATGAACAATCTTGAGGTACTGTTCGACTATGTTGTTGAGGATCCACATGTTGGCAATGACTACAAGATACAGTTCAGCATAGGATTATTCAATACATACATAAGCAATAAGGATTTTAATAAGGCTTTTGAGTTTTACGGTCTTAATGCGGAGTATATTCCTATTGATAACATGGCGGTTTATGAGAGCTTTAAGGAGCTTATCAGAAATACAAATTCACCGCAGAACACAAGCGTACTCAGCAGAAGCGTTATAAATGCCATTTCAAAGCAGGAGATTTACAACAAACGTATAGATACCCTGATTAGTGAGGTCTCTGGTTTTGTCAAGAAGGTATATCAGTACATTGAGAATGAGCCTGACATGAAGAAGAATCTTCAGATACTCGGCGCGGGAGCGGCTCTCCGTGACAAGGCTAATATCTTTGAGGGACTCTATGAGTATAACCTCGTGTTCTATGAGTGCGGCATCAAGGAGCTTGTAAACCAGGATTTGTCAAGCCGTTCATGGGAGGAAAAATATGAGATTCTTGAGCTTTTGTATACAACTCTCAATGTAATATTTGACGGATATAACGTATATGAAATTTCAAATAAAATTGAGCATCAGTATGTGGAGCTTACATGGATTGGAAACTATGTAAATGCAAACCCTACAATGCTTAAGCTGTTCTTCAGTGTTAAGGAGAAGATTAAGGCATTTAAGGTCAGGAAAAATTCAATCCTTGAGAAGTCAAAGACGAATTATGAGATAAAGAAGCTTATTGATGACAGACAGAAAGCTCTTGTATTTATGGCTGCTGAGGACATGATTGTAAATGGACTTAACAGCGGCAGGGTAAATATAATAAACAGTGACTACGATCCTAAGAAGGCGGAGAAATATCTTATTAAGACATATGCTGAAATTCAGGTTCCGGCAAAGTATAAGAGGGCAGAGGCACAGTCGGGCGGAAAGCTTTTTGGGAAAAATTCAGCGCCTGCCATGGATGCTGACCTTAAGAGGCTGTTATCAGATGCCAAGATTGAGGAGATGCTTCTTAAATCTGAATGGCTCTGGTTCCAGCATGAAGGAAAAGGCAATGCAAAACAGACACCTGAGGAGTGTACCTACAGTGTGGCATGCCTTATAAAGGTTGCTGAGAAGCTTCTGGATAAAAAGGCATCCTCAGCCAAGCCGGAGACTACACCTAACAAAAAGGTTATTATCACTAAGACCGGCAAAGTTATAGAGCTTTCTGACGAGGGAAGTCAGGCACCTATTTCCAATACGATAGCGTCGCCTTCCATTATTGAGAGTATAGAAAACATTATTGTCGCACTTAAGGATAAGTCGGATGAGAATGTTGAATATGTAAAATCATACATCAATAACTGGCTTGAGATTATAGTGGATGCAAAGCTTGACAAGAGTACCATGCTTTCCCTGTATGAGGCAGAGGAGCTTAGGACAAAGACACTTCAGGTTATTAAGAAGCTTAGAGTTGATCTTCTTTAAACAGACACAAAAAAACCTTTATTATAACTGGAGGTATTCTTATAGGGATACCTCCTTTCTTTCTTTGAAGGCTTTGCAGGTTGCGGAGGCAGTGATGGACGAAAAGTTAAACTTTGATATTGAAGCGGAATTAAAAAAGCTCCCGAATTCTCCGGGGGTATATATCATGCATGATAAATCGGATAACATTTTATATGTTGGCAAGGCAATAAATCTGCACAGCAGAGTAAGGCAATATTTCCGAACCGGTCATGGACACAATAATTCACCCAAAATAGTTAAGATGGTTGAGCAGATTAGTTATTTTGAATATATTGTAACCTCCTCGGAAATGGAGGCGCTCATCCTTGAATGTAACCTTATAAAGGAACATCGCCCGAAATACAATACAATGATGACGGACGATAAGGGTTATCCATATATAAGGGTAACGATTGAGGAGCAGTATCCGAGACTGATATACAGCCATACAATGAAAAGGGACAAGTCAAAATATTTCGGACCGTATACAAACGGTAAAGCAGTAAAAGATACAATTGAACTTCTGAATAAGCTTTTTAAGCTTAGAACCTGTAATAAAAGGCTTCCTCAGGAGACAGGGAAGGACAGACCGTGTCTCTATTATCAGATTGGACAGTGTATGGCGCCATGCAATGCTTATATATCGGCAGAGGAATATCGAAAAAGAATCGATGAGGCAATTGCATTTTTAAATGGCAATTATAAGGATATAGCAAACAAAATAAATGCTGATATGAAGAAATACTCCGAGGAGCTTGAATTTGAAAAAGCTGCGGAATGTCGTGATTTGCTTGAAAGCATAAGGTGTATAACCGATAAACAGAAGGTTGATTCCCTTGGAAATGACGATAGGGATATTATCGCCTATGCCGCAAATGAAACGGATGTTGTTGTCACAATATTTTTTGTACGTGACGGAAAGCTTTTAGGCAGGGAAAATCATCATATGAACGGAACTGCCGAGGATGCGGCAGGTGAGATACTTGGAACATTTATAAAACAGTTTTATACAGGCACGCCGTATCTGCCAAAGGAGATTGTTGTACAGGCTGCCGTTGACGACGGTGGAGTTATGGAGGAATATCTCTCGAAAAGAAAAGGGAGCCGTGTAAGGATAAGCGTTCCCCAAAAGGGGGATAAAAGCAAAATGGTATCGCTGGCGAGAGATAATGCAGCGCTTGTTTTGAAGCAGGACATGGAACGTATAAAAAGGCAGGAAAAGCGGACGGCGGGAGCGGCAAAGGAGATTGCAGAAGCGCTTGGAATACCTGCTGCCGACAGGATGGAGGCGTTTGATATATCAAATATTTCGGGCACGCTTTCCGTTGCTTCCATGGTAGTGTTTGAAAAGGGCAAGCCAAAACGTAACGGTTACAGAAAATTCAGACTTAGAACCGTCGTGGGACCTGACGACTATGCCTCCATGAAGGAGGTGCTCAGCAGGAGATTTACGGATGAAAAGCTGGACGTGCTTCCCGACGTTATCATGATGGACGGCGGAAAGGGACAGGTAAATGTGGCGCTTATGGTGCTTGACAGCCTGGGGCTTTCCATACCTGTGTGCGGAATGGTTAAGGACGATAACCACAGGACAAGGGCACTTTACTACAATAACAGGGAAGTGGAGTTTAAGAGAGGCAGCGAGGCAATGCACATGGTTACTGCGCTTCAGGACGAGGCGCACCGCTTTGCAATTGAGTACCACAGACAGCTTCGGAATGCTAATCAGGTGAAATCCATATTGGATGACATCCCAGGCGTTGGAGCCGCAAGGAGGAAGCTTTTAATGAAGCATTTTCAAAGCGTGGAAAATATAAAGAATGCATCCGTGAGCGAACTGTCGGAGCTTGAGGGAATACCGGAAAGCGTGGCACGGGCAATATATAAGTTCTTTCATGAGTGACAATATGCATTGCCTGCGTTGATTTGTCTGTATTGAACAGGGATGTTGATGAAAAAAGAGTTTCGCAAACGTCTGAATGGCAATATTATATCAGGGAGGAAAAGGTTATGTTTAAAATATTTTATCCAACGGAATATTATGATTCAACATACTCGATAAATTTTGGAACATATTACAATAAGGGCTACAGAGGCGTGATTTTTGACATAGATAACACCCTTGTGGAGCATGACGCCCCGTGTGACGACAGGGCGGCAGGGCTTATGGAAAAGCTGAAAGGGCTTGGTTATTCCATCTGCTTTTTATCCAACAATGATGAAAAGCGAGTGGCGGATTTTAATGCAAAAGCAGGCGCACAGTATATATATAAGGCGGGTAAGCCGTTAAAAAAAAGCTATAACAGGGCTATGGAAATGATGGGTACAAGCAGGGACAATACTCTGTTTGTGGGCGACCAGCTTTTTACTGACATATGGGGAGCAAACAATGCCCGTATTAGAAGCATACTTGTGCAGCCCATAGCAAAACATGAGGAAATACAGATAATACTGAAACGAATACCGGAAAAACTGGTGCTGTATTTTTATCTGAAAAAGCATAAAATCAAGAAAAGAAAATAGCTGTACATGGAAAACTGTTTGAAGACGCCGGCGCTTAAATTGCCCATACGGCATGGCTGTAATGTAACTGAAAGGGGATGTCGCAATAAGGAAATAAATTCATATTGCAACATCCCCTTTTTGTGTACACTCCCTGCATGAGATCGTTTCAGGAGTCTGCATCTTAGCGTGCTCCACACACGAAAACATTGACTGCATCAAAAAGTAAAAAAGAAAGTCGGATTATGGCATGCGGGAGGAATAACCCTCAGCAGTCATATACCTTTTAAGCCTTTTTAAAATGGCATGGTGCCTGTAATGCAGGGTTGACAGGGCAAGTCCCATCTCCTCAGAAAGCTTTCTTAAGGATGTCCTGCGAAAATATAAACTGTAAATAATCATATAATCTTTGGGAGGCAGCTTTTCTATGGCATTGTAAAGCTGCTGTGTCTCAAGGTTCAGAATGACCTGTTCGTCTATGGGAACATCCTGAATATTTGAGAAAATATCCGCTCCGTTTATGTCCTCCGTGTCAAGGGCGTCATATGAAAATACATGATTGTGTATATCGCCTTCTGAAAAATATCGCTCCTTCCGTTCGCCTTTCCAGTATACCCTGTAGACATCCTCGCTTACAGGGATTTTCTCATTGTTAATCCATATTGAATAATCCATTTGTAAATCCTCCTTAATAATAAGCAATCAGGAGGAATGTGTATAATTATCGGGAAATGAACATTTACTCTTGAATAATACGAACAAATGTTCTATAATCAGATTAACATGATTGACAAAAAATGTCAATTATTATTTTTTTCTCATTTTATCGAACATATATTCGAATAGACGGGTTAAATATAGGAGCAATTTTATTTTATATTATTTTATTGCTTTATTTATGTAAGGGGAACGGGCTGTGGTTTCAAGCTTTTTGGGGAGATGATGTGTTATCGGGAAATACCATTATTTTGTTTCAGACCCGTAAGTTACATGGAATGTCAGTCAATAGGATTATAAAGTATAAAACTGCTTATGGCAGTAGGGCTAAGTTATTCAATATGTTGATATTGTACAACAATAATTTTGACAATAAGAGTCATAGCCTTTTCGGTGCCTGATAAAATAGGAAAGGAGCTGACTGCAATGGCAAATATTAAGGTAAGCATAGCAGAGAACGATTTAAAAACATTAAAGACAAACAAATATAATCTGTGTCTGGCATTTCGGGAAAAGAGCATAGGCTTTGATGTGGTGTGCATAGGGACAGATAATTATAGCTCTGTCAACACATTTAAGGTGGGAAATGAGTATGCAGTGTTTTTTTGCCGGACACTGACGGATGGCGAGGCTGTGGATGTTTCGTCGGAGGTTAAGACTATTGAATTGGGACAGCAGATTACCATAAACAAGGACAGTGTTTTTGAAAATCCGGTGGAGGGGAAGTATGCGGACAGGCTGGAGCTTGTAAACAATTATGGGAATATTTATCCGGGCTTTGGGCGAAAGGTAAAATACGGAACCGATGAAAGCATACGATTAGCTTTTGTATCACCGTATGTTTCCGTGAAGGGAACCTTTACAATGGAGCCGGAACATGTAGTTCGGGTCTGGTTTCAGCAGTTTGCAGCTGCAGGTACATATTTTACAGACTTTATTGATAAAGAAAGGATGTCAGGAACAAGCACGTTTGCGGAGGCTGTCATAGATTGTTCTGCCGGGGCGGATACGGTTTGGCTTACATATGCGGATGGAAAATGGCAAAAAAATAATTGAACATATGTTCGATTTATCGGATTAAAAGTGAGAGCAATGACGTCAGGCTTTTAAATTAAAAATATTAAGGAGGATTTACAATGAGCATGAATTTAGACAAGGTGGTTTTGGAAAAAAACCATTCGGATTTTTTACAGAACACAAAGGAATTAAAGTCTCTGCTGGGGGCTACCTCAAAGAGCGTAACGGTCAAGATTGACCCGGATGAATTGACAGACCTTAAGAATTCAGGATATGCCCTTTGCTTTGCAAAAAAGGTGGGAGACAACGATTATAATGTTATTTGGAAGTCTATGAAAAAGTATCTTTCAAATAACAAGTTTACATGGACCCCTGTGTATGAGATTAGCGGAACAAATACCTTTGAGGACAGCGTTAAGGTTGAGGCTACCACTAACACGCAGGTTATCGGGCTTGGAGAAAGGACAGTAATCGACAATGTTGGTCTTTTATCTGACCCTGTTACCGGTGGTGATGAAAATTCCATCAACGTGAAAAATGAATATGACAAGATACATGTTGTTATATCCCAGACGTCAGTAAATGAAAAGGGAAGCATGGAGACAACTCCTATATATGTGTCCAAGGAACAGGTTATTTTGGGAGAAAGCAGCTATGAGCCTGTAGAGAAGGTGCTTGTATGGTTTCAGGCAAATGCGGAGACAGCTACAATGTTTTCGGAAATGCGCAGCAATGCCATAGAGATAAAGCTTACAGGAAAGAGCTCTGATACCGTTGAGTATAAGGACGGAAAGTGGAGCCGTGTAAAAGAATAGACGCCAGCTGATGAATTATAGCATGTCATAGCCGTCATACATATTGGTTTTATGCATGTATGACGGCTATGTTCAATGGCTGATGTTCTGAAAGGAGGAAAAAGCAATGCCTAAAATTGATATGGAGGAGTACCTTAAGCTGCCGTTTCGCCAAACTGACAATACAGAAGAAAAATTAGGGGCGATAATAGGCGGAAGCGATAACAGAGCAAAGGTTACTGATACTTCAGCGGAGCCGTATAACGCCATAGTGAGTCTGCTTATAAACGTGAACGGTAAAGAATACAGAGGCACCGGATTTATGGTAAAGCCTCATGTCATGCTGACGGCAGGACATAATATTTACGATCGTGATGCAAAAAAAGATTGTGATAAAATGTATGTTGTGGATAAGAATGGAGATTTGTTTGAGGTATATGAGTGGGAGATTGACCCGCAGTTTAAGTTAGACAGGTCAAGAAAATATGACTGGGCGGTGGCAAAGGTAGCTGTAAAGCCGGGGAAGACCAGACCTTACATGAAATTTAAGAGGATGGACGAAAGCACATCTCCTAAGGTGACAGGAACTGATGGGGAGGTTGCAGGATTTCCGGCGGAGGTCAGAGACGTTGAGACAGCGGATATGTATACGGAAACAGGGAAAATAACCTCCTATATTGAAGCGGAAAAGCTGTTGAAACACAGCATAGATACCTCAGGGGGTAACAGCGGCTCTCCTTTAATCTATCGCATAGACGGAACGCCTTATGCCATAGGAATACACGTAAGCGGCAGTCGCAGCAGCAATACGGCAAGGGCAATAGATGAAAATATTTCAAACATAATAAGCCGTCTGTAGATTGCAGATGTAGTGGCACTGAAATTGCCAGCCCAAAACATTCTTTTATAAGAGTGTCTTAAGCTGGCAATTTTTAGTATCCGTAATGTCATTGTCCTCGGGGCTCCGTTTGCCCAAGTGTCCCAAGGAATCGTGCGACAGCTCCATTTAAGTAGTGACAACCTATCTGGAACACTTGAACAGCAAATCCTCCCAGCGTCTGTCAACCTCCTCCTGATACTGAACAAGAAGCTGCTCGTTTTCAGGCTTGAAAAGGTGCTTGAAGCGACCCTGTGATTTTAAGAAATCCTCAATAGGAAGCTTCTTCTTTGGCTCATAGTTGAGAATCCATTTGCCCTCTACAACCTCAAAGAGAGGCCAGTAGCAGCTTTCTACTGCAAGCTTGCATATCTTCATAATATCGGCAGCGTCATATCTCCAGCCTCGCGGACAAGGAGCCATAACATTTAAGAATGCGGCGCCCGGAGTATATATGGCTTTTTCTGATTTTTCGTATAAGTCCTTCATTGTCCCGATAAGCGTTGACTGCGCAACATAAGGAACGTCGTGGCTTGCAATAATTGCCGCAAGGTCCTTGCGGTTCTGCATTTTGCCGTTGGACTGACTTCCCACGGGAGTTGTGGTTGTATCCGCATACATCGGAGTTGCGGAGGAACGCTGTATGCCTGTATTCATATATGCTCCGTTATCGTAGCACACATACACTAAATCATGGTTTCTTTCCATTGCCCCTGAAAGTGACTGAAAACCGATATCGTAGGTTCCGCCGTCGCCGCCAAAGGTAATGAATTTGTAGTTTTCCTTGAGCCGTCCCCTTTTCTTAAGGGCATTGTAGGCTGTTTCAACGCCCGAAAGGGTAGCGCCCGCATTTTCAAAGGTGTTGTGTATATAGCTGTCCTCCCATGCCGTGTAAGGGTACATGAAGGAGGATACCTCAAGACATCCTGTTGCATTGCCGATTACAGCCTTGTCCTCGGGCTTGAGCGCGCGAAGAACAGTTCTTACTGCAATTGTTGCGCCGCAGCCTGCGCACATTCTATGTCCCGGAGCGAGACGTTCCGGTTTGTTCATAACTTCTTTAAAATTAAATGCCATCTCGTTTCCCTCCGTTTACTTTCTAAGACCGATATATTTGTAATTTTCCACAGGCTTGCTGCCGTCCGCATAAGCAATAAGGTCGGAGTATACAGCCTTTGCCTCCGCAACGGTGTAATCACGTCCGCCTATGCCGTAGAAATAATTGACGGCGATACCGGAAAACTTAAAATCAAACAGCGCAGCCTTAAGCTCTGAGCCGATAGGGCCTCCGCATGCCGAAAAGCTCTCTGCCCTGTCCAAAATGGCAATAGCCTTTACATGGGAAAGCACCTTTGCCATTTCCTCGCCCGGAAATGGACGGAAAACCCTTATTTTCAAAAGCCCTGCCTTTATGCCCTGCTCACGCAGCTCATCAATTGCGTCCTTTGTGGTGCCTGCCGCCGAGCCTATAATAACTACCGCATAGTCGGCATCCTCAAGCCTGTACTCCTCAAAGAAGCCGTATTTTCTGCCTGATATTTTTTCAAACTCATCTGCAATTTCCAGTATGACCTTCTTGGCATTTTCCATTGCAAGACGCTGGTTCATTTTCGTCTCCATATAAAACGGAGAATTTGCATAAGGACCTACTGCCATAGGCATATCAGGATTGAGAAGATAATTCTCAGGGTGATACTCACCTGCAAATGCCTTTACCTTGTCATCCTCGATGAGCTCAATATTTTCAACTGCGTGGCTTGTGATAAAGCCATCCTGACATGCCATGAGAGGAAGCCTTACGTCAGGGTGCTCCGCAATCCGGAAGGTCTGGATAAAATTATCGTACGCCTCCTGATTGTTTTCGGCATATATCTGTATCCAGCCTGCATCTCTTGCGCCCATGCTGTCCGAGTGGTCGCAGTTTATGTTTATCGGTCCCGTAAGGGCTCTGTTTACAAGCGCCAGCACAACGGGAAGCCTGTCTGATGCAGCAACATATAAAAGCTCCCACATGTATGCAAGACCGCATGAGGAGGTAGCGGTAAGGGCGCGCGCGCCTGCCGCATTTGCCCCCATCGTTGCGCTCATGGAGCTGTGCTCTGATTCCACGGGAATAAACTCCGTGTCTATTTCGCCGTTTGCGATAAAGGTTGATACCATCTGTGGTATTTCCGTTGAAGGGGTTATTGGAAATGCAGGCATGACATCAGGATTAATCTGCTTGATGGCATATGCCACCGCTTCATTTCCGGACATTCTTTCACGAATCGACATATTACATTCCCTCCTTCATTGTAATTGCGCCGAAGCTGCATGCCTGTTCGCATATTCCGCAGCCCTTGCAGTGGTCGTAATCAAAATCCTCGCGTCTTCCGTTTGAAACAGGTATGGAGCTGTCAGGACAAACGGGAGTGCAAAGAAGACATTGGGTACATTTATCCCAATCTATGACAGGAGTCTGGGTACGCCATTCTCCCGTGTTGAATTTTTTTGAACCGCCTCCGCCGTAAATCTGGTCTCCCGGTGTAATGTCATAATAAGGGCTGTGTTCATTTATTTTTGTTATATCTGTTGCCTTTGACATTATTTCACCTCCTCAAAAGCCATTTTCAAAGCGTTCATGTTTCCCTCTATAACCTCAGGCTTCTTTGCAAACTTGTGCATGTAGGAAGCCTCCATGTGGGACAGGAAGGTTTCCTTGTCAATAACTCCTGAAATTTTGACGATTGCCGCAAGCATCGGAGAATTAGGGAAATATTTTCCCAGCGTTGCCATGGAAACCTTGTGGGCGTCGATTATGTAAACATTTCCTTCGTAGCCCTTCAACAGAGGCATAATTTCTTCCTTGGATTTTGTTGTGTTTATGACAATGCCGCCTTCCTTCTTAAGACCGTTTGTAACATCAACGGAATGAAGGAGGGTTTCATCAACCACAACCACATAGTCAGGCTCATAAATATTGGAATGAACTCTTATGGGCTCATCACCGATACGGTTGTATGCCGTTATGGGCGCACCCATACGTTCAGGGCCGTATTCAGGAAAGCCCTGAACATGCATTCCTGTGGAAAATGCAACGTCAGCAAGCAGCAGGGCAGCAGTTTTTGCGCCCTGTCCGCCGCGTCCGTGCCATCTGATTTCAATATTTTTTTTCATATACTTACTCCCTTGAGAAATCCTTATTGCGACAGCCTCCTGCGTTCGCATTTATGCGTTCATTATATCATCACAAGGGAAAAAGTAAATACCGTAAAACAAAAAAACAGATAAAAAAACACATATTTAAACAATAAAAAACACATATTTCTTGATAAAGGCTTTTGAAATTGTTATAATAGTATGGATTTTTTATTTTATTGCGACAGTTCCATGAATACGGCTCTGCCAATAAATTTATATGGGAGATAAAAATGAGTAAAAAATGCTGTGGGATAATTTATTCGGATGAGGAGCAGGTCTGCAAAATTTGCGGAAAGCCTCTCGTTGAAGAAAACACCCGTGAAAATAACGAAGAATTTAATATAGATGACATAACGGCAATGCTCGATCAGATAACGAAAGATATCGGCGGGGACACGGATGCTGCCGAACCGGATATCGGTGGAAGTGAAACAAAAACCAAAGCGGACGCTGATGCAGACAAAGGCGAAGCTGTTGCTGATGAGGCTTCGGAGGACGACGGCTGGGTGACGGTGGAAGCGCCAAAATCTGAAAAAAAAGCTGAGAAGCCAAAGAAAAATGAAAATGAGAAGGCGTCAAAGGGGCTTAAGGCGGCAGGAATAGCATTTCTCACGCTGGCTGTTCTGGGACTTTTGCTTGTAGGTCTGTGCGTTTATTTTATGGTAATTAATCCGTACTATGATAAAAACGGTGAGCATTATGCACTGAATTACCCTCAGATATCATCTGCCTCCGACGCATATGAGATGAGTGATATGCTGGAGCTTATGACGGATACGGATGCATCTCCTTCGGATGCGGAAGCAAAGGAGGGTGAATAATGAAGAAAAATTGGAGAAAAGTCATTATTATATCCTTTGTGCTTATTGCGCTGGAGCTTATTTTAAGCATAATTTTTCTGACCCCTTATTACCGGGTAAGGAGAGTTTTTGACAACATAGATGCAGGCAGGTGGCAGGAGGCAAAGGAGTGCTTTGAACAGCTTAACGACAAGCAAAAAGACGAGGTTATAGGTTACCTGGATTCCTACGGAGCATGGGTGTGTCAGAGCTACATTGACGGTGACAGGACATTTTTGGAGGCTGCGGCTTCCCTTGATGCCATAAACAGCATAGATAAAACGGGAGCAATATTTCAAAAATACAGCCCGGACTTAAATCATAACGAGCTTAAGGATGCCATGTATGAATACTGGCTTTCCAGACAAAATCACAATGTGGACGTTACCCACAAAGCAAATGAACGGTCCATAAGCGCCCAGAAGCGAATGCTTGTGGAGGAAAAGGAACAGATTATGATAGAGATGCTCAATGAGAAGTACGACGCCTTTCTGAAGGAGGAGATTTCCTATGAGCAGATGATAGCCTTTGCGACCATAATCACCAATTCCTCATTTTACAATGCATACGATTATTCGGGTGTTATAACGCACAATGCCCTTTGCGTAAGCGTTTACAGGGAAAGATATGATGAGCTTGTCGCCATGCGGGATGAGCAGAAATATCTTGAGGTTATAAAGGGCTGCGGCAGCATTATGATTGACCCGAAGGATGAGAATTATAAATCAAAAATACAGGCGCTTCATGACGAGGCATACGACCTCGGCAAGCCTTATTATGAGGCGGAGCTTGATGCCCTTATAAAAGCCGGCGAAAAAGAGAAGGCGTCCCTGCTTATGGAGGAGATAGCGCTGGTATACGGCGAGGACTTTAATCTTGATTCCGCGCAGGAGGCAATGCTTGAAAGCTGGCAGCTTGCATATCTGAATTATATGGATAACTATGAGGAGCGGTTGAAAACCGACCTTACGGGTACTGATACAGGCACGTATATACTTGAAAACAGGTATGATTCCTACAAGCCTGACAATCTGCTGCTTTACGATATAGATGATAACGGCGTGGCAGAGCTGTTCCTGTTCAACTCATCACAGCTCGACCGCGACTATGTTGGCTGTTTCATATACACCTATGACGGTTCAACCATGAAATATGTGGGATATGCAAATGTAATAAGCTTTTGCAGGGACAGTTATCTCATTACCTTCCCTGAGGCATTTACAAGAAGCGAGGGAACGGAATACAGCTTAAAGTCGTATGATGGAGAAAGTCTTTCCGAATCTTCAAGCTGTCAGGATATGGGTGGCACATATTATGTAAACTATGCTGAGACGGATGAGATTAATTACATGTCACAGAGGACGATAATACTTGGACATCAAAGCGAATACAATATAAAAAATTCCAAATATCAAAGCATTGATGATGCAAGAAAATATATTATGTCGTATTAATGGAGGATAAAAAATGATTACACTTTATGACACGGGAGCATATTTATTAAACGGAAGCGAGCTTGTGAAGGCGGATTCCGAGGGCGAACATACACTGAAAAACAAAGGGATTCATATTACAAAGGTTGAAGCTGCAAAAAATACAATGGCGTACGATATATTGGAGAAGCATAATACATCAGGAAATATGGAGCAGCTTAAAATAAAATTTGATAAGCTCACGTCCCATGACATTACGTTTGTAGGCATTATACAGACGGCGAGAGCTTCGGGGCTTACTGAGTTTCCGATACCTTATGTTCTTACAAACTGCCACAACTCTCTCTGTGCAGTAGGCGGAACAATAAATGAGGATGACCATATGTTTGGACTTTCCTGCGCCAAGAAATACGGCGGCGTATACGTTCCTCCTCATCAGGCAGTCATCCATCAGTATGCGAGGGAAATGCTTGCAGAGTGCGGTGCCATGATACTTGGCTCCGACAGCCATACGAGATACGGCGCGCTTGGAACAATGGCAATCGGAGAAGGCGGCGGAGAGCTTGCAAAGCAGCTTTTAAAGAGAACCTATGACGTTGCAAAGCCGGGCGTTGTCGCTATATATCTTGACGGCGAGGTTGCGAAGGGAGTAGGACCTCAGGACGTGGCGCTTGCAATTATCGGCGCAACCTTTAACTGCGGCTATGTCAAAAATAAGGTTATGGAGTTTGTGGGTCCGGGCATCGATAAGCTTTCTGCCGATTTCAGAATCGGCATTGACGTAATGACGACGGAAACCACATGCCTTTCCTCCATCTGGAAAACAGATGATGAGATTAAGAGATGGTACGACGTGCATTACAGACCTGAGAGCTATAAGGAAATGAAGCCGGGTGACGTTGCATATTACGACGGAGTTGTATACGTTAATCTTTCAAAGATTAAGCCTATGATTGCAATGCCGTTCCACCCGAGCAACGTGTATACCATTGAGGACTTAAATGCAAATCTTACGGATATACTTTGCGATGTTGAGAAAAAGGCGCTTGTATCCCTTGACGGAAAGGTTGACTTTACCCTTAAGGACAAGGTAAGAGACGGAAAGCTTTACGTTGAGCAGGGCATTATTGCGGGCTGCGCAGGAGGCGGATATGAAAATATTGTTGACGCTGCAGACATTTTAAGAGGTCATAATATCGGCGCGGATGAGTTTACACTGAGCGTATATCCTGCAAGCACGCCTATTTACATGGAGCTTGCAAAAAATGGACGTCTTGCCGATCTGATCGGAACGGGAGCTGTTGTAAAAACCGCATTTTGCGGACCATGCTTTGGCGCAGGGGACACTCCGGCAAACAATGCGTTCAGCATAAGACATTCAACGAGAAACTTCCCGAACAGGGAAGGCTCAAAAATACAAAACGGACAGATATCCTCCGTTGCGCTTATGGACGCCCGTTCCATTGCGGCAACGGCAGTAAACAAGGGCTACCTTACGTCTGCAACTGATTTGGACGTAGAGTACACGTCGCCAAAGTATTTCTTCGACAGGACCATATATGAAAACAGAGTATATAACGGAGTTGGAAAGGCGGACCGCTCCGTGGAGATAAAATTCGGACCGAACATAAAGGACTGGCCGGAAATGATTGCCCTTACGGACAATCTGCTGCTTAAGGTTGCATCGGTTATAAACGACCCTGTAACAACGACGGATGAGCTGATTCCTTCGGGAGAAACCTCCTCCTTCCGCTCAAATCCTCTGGGTCTTGCAGAGTTTACCCTTTCCAGAAAGGACCCGATGTACGTGGGACGGGCAAAGGCGGTGCAGGCCGTTGAAAAGGAGCGCGAAGCAGGCGGATGCCTCTGTAAGACGGATGATGAGCTTCATGATATTGTTCATACAATAAAGGAAAAATACCCTGACGTTAAGGGTAAAAATCTCGGATACGGCAGCACCATATTTGCCGTAAAGCCGGGAGACGGCTCTGCAAGGGAGCAGGCTGCCTCATGCCAGAAGGTGCTTGGAGGCTGGGCAAATATAGCAAAGGAGTACGCTACAAAGAGATACCGCTCAAACCTTATAAACTGGGGAATGCTTCCGTTTGTACTTGAGGAAGACTTCGAATTTGCGGTTGATGATTATATATTTGTGCCTGAAATAAGGTCTGCAATAATAAATAAAAATGAAATTATAAAGGCTTATGTTGTAAATAAGGGCATGAAGGAGCTTGCGCTTAAGCTCGGTGATTTGACGGATGATGAGAGAGACATAATACTCTCTGGCTGTCTCATAAATTATTACAAGGAAAATTAATTAAAAATACAATATTTTTGGCATTATGTTGTAGAAAAAGTATACCCTTATGTGGTATACTTTTTTCTAAATATAGCTTTAATTAATTTTTTGATTTGATATGCGGTTATCATCAAATAATAATGAAAGGAGGTCTATATATGATAGTAGTATGGTTGGTTGTGTCAGCGGCGCTTATTGTTGCTGAGATTATATCGCTTGGGCTTACTACCATATGGTTTGCCATAGGAGCTCTGGCTGCGGCGCTTGCAGCTTTTCTTGGAGCAGGCATAAGCATACAGCTTATCGTTTTTGCAGTGCTTTCTGTTGTGTTCCTTGTATTTACGGCGCCGGTGGCAAGAAAGCATTTTATGAGACAGCCGGAAAAAACAAATGTTGAAGGTCTTATAGGAAAGATCGGAGTAGTTACAGACGCTATTGATAATCTGAAATCTGAGGGAACGGTTATCCTGAACGGTCAGGAGTGGTCAGCACGTTCTGAAAGCGGGGAAAACATCGAGAAGGATTGCAGGGTTTCTGTTGTGTCAATAAGCGGAGTGAAGCTGATCGTAAAGAGGGAAGCTTAAAAATTTTAAAAATATCAGGAGGATAAACAATGTCAGGCGGACAAATTTTTATTTTATTTTTAGTATTTCTTGTAATTATTGTGGTGGCAAGCTCAATCCGGATTGTACCACAAGCGCATGCTTATGTTATTGAGAGACTTGGAACCTATCAGGCTACATGGTCGGTGGGCTTTCATATGAAGTGGCCTGTTTTCGATAAAATTGCAGAGCGAATTTCACTTAAGGAGCAGGTTGTGGATTTTGCGCCTCAGCCGGTTATCACAAAGGACAATGTCACAATGCGTATCGATACGGTTGTGTTTTTTCAGATTACAGATCCCAAGCTTTTTGCATACGGGGTTGAGAGACCTATCATGGCGATTGAGAACCTTACGGCAACAACCCTCAGAAATATAATCGGTGATCTGGAGCTTGACCAGACCCTTACATCAAGAGAGACAATAAACACAAAGATGAGGGCAACCCTCGATGTGGCGACCGACCCTTGGGGAATTAAGGTCAACCGTGTGGAGCTTAAGAACATCATTCCTCCTGCAGCCATACAGGATGCCATGGAGAAGCAGATGAAGGCGGAGCGTGAGAGACGTGAGCAGATCCTTATTGCAGAAGGCGAGAAAAAATCCGCAATTCTTCGTGCAGAGGGACAGAAGGAATCGCTTATACTTTCCGCAGAGGCAGAAAAGCAGTCCGCAATTCTTCGCGCTGAGGCAACAAAGGAGGCTACAATCCGCCGCGCGGAAGGTGAGGCTCAGGCTATCTTGACGGTGCAGAGGGCAAATGCAGACGGTATAAAGTTCTTGAATGAGGCTGCGCCTGAAACGGCAGTTCTTACTCTTAAGAGTCTTGAGGCATTTTCCAAGGCGGCAGACGGAAAGGCTACAAAGCTTATTATTCCGTCAGAGATTGCAAGCATTGCAGGGCTTGCGTCTTCACTTACTGAAATAGCAGTTGATAAGAAGGAGACTAAGGCATAGGTTTCCGGTCTCTTGTTTAGGAGGACATATGAAAAGCTTAATGAGTTTTCTGCTGGGTATTGTGCTTACAATTGTGGGGGCAGTGTTGTTTTTGTCTAATGTAAGAGTTACAACCTTTACATTTTTCTACAGATACAGGGAAGTGAATGTGACGGCAATCCTTATGCTTCTTATGTGTATATTCTTTGTTGCCTACATTGTATATTCAAACTTTGTTACGGGACTTATACTTGGAGTTTTGTTTTTACTGTTTATCATTTCAATTATACTCAGCATGAAATTCCACATCATGTATATGTCTGCCTTTGAGGTGATTCTTATTCTGATGACCTTTTTCGGAGGAATCGGGCTTACGCTCAGAGGAATTGTACATTCAAGGAGTGAGCTTGGCGGTGATGGCAGCAACATCAATGACAAGGTGAATCGTAAATAACAGGAGGATAACATCAGATGGCTGATAAGCTTGAATTACAAAAAGAGGCGCTTTCCCAGCTTGTGGATTACAGCGAGCATATAATGAAAGCCACTAGGGACGTTATAAAAGAGTTTCGGGGGGACAAAAAAAAGGATACGGACGAGATGTTTAATCTCGTTATCCAGGGGATAAACTGGGAGATAGAGGTTTTTAACAATTGTGAACAGCTTATAAATACACAAAAAACATATGTTGATAAAAGTAAGATGGCTGTCGCAGTGGGAAGACTTGGAGAGGTGCTTCAGGAGAAGGATGATATTAAGACAGCTGCGTGCCTTGAGGTTGACTTTCTGCCGTTTTTGGAAAAAATGCTGGAGGCGGGGAGGAATATTGCTGCGCAGGTATAATAAATGTACAAAAATTAATATAAAAATTGTACAAAAACTATTTCAAATATTTACTATTAATGTTATAATATAACTAAATTATGCTAAAAAGGGGTGACTATATGATTAAAAAAGAAATGATCGCCATGCTTTTAGCAGGTGGACAAGGAAGCCGTCTGGGTGTTTTGACTTCCAAGCTTGCTAAGCCGGCTGTAGCTTTTGGAGGAAAATACAAGATTATTGACTTTCCGCTCAGTAACTGTATTAATTCCGGAGTTGATACTGTGGGTGTCCTTACACAGTACAGACCATTAAGACTTAACCAGCATATCGGTATCGGTATGCCGTGGGATTTGGATAGAAGCGTAGGCGGTGTCACCGTGCTTCCGCCATACGAGAAAAGTACAAACAGTCAGTGGTACACGGGTACTGCCAATGCTATATATCAGAATTTGGAATATATTGATTATTACAATCCTGATTACGTGCTTATTTTATCGGGAGACCATATCTATAAGATGGATTACGAGAATATGCTTGATTTTCATAAGTCGAGCAAGGCGGATGTCACACTTGCAACATATCAGGTTCCGATGGAGGAGGCAAGCAGATTCGGTGTGGTTATTACTGACGAGTCGGGCTGCATCATGGAATTTGAGGAAAAACCGGAAAATCCAAGAAGCAATAAGGCATCCATGGGAATTTACATTTTCAACTGGAAGCTTCTTCGGGAGGCGCTTGTTGTCATGAAGGATCAGCCGGAATGTGATTTCGGCAAGCATATCATTCCATATTGTCATGAGCATGGAAGCAAGATTTGCGCTTATGATTACAAGGGTTACTGGAAGGATGTAGGAACGTTGGGTTCATATTGGGAGGCCAATATGGAGCTTGTTGACATTATCCCTGAATTCAATCTTTACGAGGAATTCTGGAGAATATACACAAAGAGCGATATTCTTCCTCCACAGTATATAGCGCCTGAGGGTTCGGTTACAAAGAGTATTGTAGGTGAGGGTACTGAAGTTTACGGAGAGGTTGAAAAGTCGGTTATCGGATCGGGAGTTTCCATAGGCAAGGGCGCCGTAGTAAGAAATTCAATTATAATGAACGGCGTTAAAATAGGTGACGGCGCAGTTATAGATAAAGCGATAATCGCTGAGGATGTTGTTGTGGGAGAAAATACCGAGCTGGGAGTTGGAAATGAGGCTCCGAATGAGCTCGCACCGCATATTTACGCATATGGGCTTGTAACGATAGGTGAAAACTCAACCATACCTGCCGGAGTAAAAATTGGCAAGAATGTTGCAATCTTTGGCGAGACAACTATTGACGAGTATCCGGACGGATTATTAAAGAGTGGTTCAAGCATAATAAAGGCAGGTGAGTAAATATGAGAGCAGTCGGTATTATTTTAGCAGGCGGCGGAAGCAATAGAATGGGAGATTTGTCAGCAAAGAGAGCAGTTGCTGCAATGCCTATAGTGGGAAGCTACAGAGCCATAGACTTTACATTGTCAAATATGACAAATTCACACATTCAGAAGGTTGCCGTATATACACAGTACAATTCACGTTCATTAAACGAACACCTTAATTCTGCAAAATGGTGGGATTTTGGAAGAAAACAGGGTGGTCTTTATGTATTTACACCGACCATTACGGCTACAAACAGCTATTGGTATAAGGGTACGGCAGATGCGCTTTACCAGAATATTAATTTCCTTAAGTCGGCCCATGAGCCATACGTTGTTATAGCCTCAGGTGATGCTGTATACAAGATGGATTATAATAAGGTGCTTGAGGAGCATATTACAACGGGAGCGGATATAACCATAGTATGCAAGGATATAGAGCCGGGGGATGACGACATAAGCAGGTTTGGTGTCGTAAAGCTTGCAGACGACAACAGGGTTATCGGCTTTGAGGAAAAGCCTCTTGTGGCAGAGACGAACACCGCATCAATCGGTGTTTATGTAGTGAGAAGAAGACAGCTTATAGAGCTTCTTGAAACCTGCGCTGCAGAGGGACGGAGTGATTTTGTCAATGACATTCTTGTAAGATACAAGAGTGTTAAAAAGATATATGCCTACAAGCTGGAGTCATATTGGAGAAACATAGGAAGCGTTGAGTCATACTTCAAGACCAATATGGATTTCCTGAAAAAAGACATCAGGGACTACTTCTTCCGGGAGTATCCAGAGGTTTATTCAAAGGTTGAGGATTTACCTCCTGCAAAATATAACGGCGATGCAGTGGTAAATAACAGTCTGGTTGCAAGCGGATGTATTGTAAACGGAACCGTTGAAGATTCCATATTGTTCAAGAAGGTATATGTCGGCAATAACTGCGTGATTAAGAATTCCATTATACTGAACGACGTTCATATCGGCGATAACTGTTATATTGAAAACTGTATTGTTGAGAGCAGGGATACACTTCGCGCCAATACAGTCAGGACAGGCGAGCCGGATGATATCAAGGTTATTGTGGAAAAAAACTTTAGGTACGCACTGTAAAAAAGTATATGGCTAAAGGGGGATTTGTATGCAGATTACGGATGTAAGAGTAAGAAAGGTTACAAAGGAAGGTAAAATGAAGGCGATAGTATCCATTACGATTGACAATGAATTTGTCGTTCATGACATCAAGGTCATTGAGGGAGAAAAGGGATTATTTATTGCCATGCCGAGCAGAAAGGCTTCTGACGGAGAGTATCGTGATATCGCTCATCCGATTAACTCAGAAACCAGAGACAAAATACAGTCACTCATACTGAAAGCGTATGAGGAAACTGCCAGTGAGACGGAAGAATAGCAGATTATGAATACGGGAGCGTTGACATGCTCCTGTTTGGGAAAAGGGTTGCCGCAATATCCGGAGGTCACATTATGTGATTTGATATGTGACAGCCCTTTTGATTTTAAGTTTTTGTATGGAGGCATAAAATGGAAGAAGAATACAGCGTAACGGTGACAGAGCTTATTGAGAAAATGAGGCTTGTAAATCATACACCTGAAATTGATACGGACAAAATACTGATAAAGGACCCGAATATGAATCGTCCGGCAGTCCAGCTTGCAGGCTTTTTTGAGCATTTTGACGCCGCAAGGGTGCAGATTTGCGGAAATGTAGAATATGCCTACATAGCAAATATGCATACGGAGGAGGAAAATGTTGAGATTTTTGACAAGCTCTTTGCATACAAAATTCCATGCCTTATATTTTGCAGAAATATAACGCCCTTTGATTTCATTATTGAGGCGGGAAAAAGACATGGCATTCCCATTCTTACGGACAAGTGTGAGACAACCTCTGAGTTTGTTCACGAGATAGTAAAGTGGCTTCATGTTAAGCTTGCGCCAAGAATTTCAATCCATGCGGTTCTGGTTGATGTATATGGCGAGGGCGTGCTTATCATGGGAGACAGCGGAATCGGTAAAAGTGAGGCTGCCCTTGAGCTTATAAGGAGAGGACACCGTCTTGTGTCGGATGACGTTGTGGAGATAAAAAAGGTAAGTGACGAGACGCTTGTGGGAAGCGCCCCTGACATTACGAGACATTTTATCGAGCTCAGAGGTATCGGCATTATTGACGTAAAAACAATGTTTGGAGTTGAGTGCGTTAAAAATACAAAAAATATTGATCTGGTCGTTAATCTGGAGGAATGGAATAAGGAGGCAAACTACGACAGACTTGGTCTGGAGGATCAGTATACGGAGTTTCTTGGCAATAAGGTTGTCAGCCATTCCATACCGATTCGTCCGGGAAGAAATATAGCGGTTATAGTAGAGTCCGCCGCGGTAAATCACAGACAGAAGAAGATGGGCTATAATGCCGCGCAGGAGCTGTATAACAGAGTAACGCAGAATATTGCCAAAAATTCAAAGTAATACCAATTATATTGAACAACGGACGTTGCCGAAAAAGGAGTTTGGCAAACGCTTAACTGATTATATTAGTAGGAGGATAAAAAAATGGCAAATTATGTTATTGGGGTTGACCTTGGAGGAACAACAGTTAAAATAGGAGTTTTTTCTGCTGACGGTACCCTTATGGATAAATGGGAGATAACTACAAGAGTTGACGAGGGCGGTATGTATATTCTCGGCGACATTGCAAAGTCTATAGATAAGAAGCTGATAAAAATGGAGATTCCAAAGTCGGATGTGGCAGGCATCGGAATGGGTGTTCCGGGTCCGGTAAAGGAGGACGGAACCGTTTTAAAATGTGTCAATTTAGGCTGGGGCATTTTCAATGTCGCAAATGAGCTTTCCGGCATAACGGGACTTCCCGTAAAGGCAGGAAATGACGCAAATATGGCGGCTCTGGGAGAAATGTGGCAGGGCGGCGGCAAAGGCTACAACAATATAGTAATGGTTACGCTTGGAACAGGAGTAGGCGGAGGCATTATTATAAACGGCAGGATGCTTTTCGGTGTAAACGGAGCAGGCGGAGAGATAGGGCATATGCAGGTAAATGAGGATGAGTCGGAGGTCTGCGGCTGTGGACGTAAGGGCTGTCTTGAGCAGTATACATCGGCGACGGGCATTGTAAGGTCTGCAAACATTGCCTTAAATAACACGGAAAAGCCTTCAAGCCTGCGCAACCTGCAGTATGTTTCTGCCAAGGAAATTTTTGATGCGGCGAAAAACGGTGATGAGCTTGCGACCCAGCTTGTGGATAATCACGGCAAATGTCTCGGAAGGGCGCTTGCACAGATTGCATGTGTGGTTGACCCTGAAGTGTTTGTAATAGGCGGAGGCGTTTCAAAGGCGGGAGAAATCATCACTGAGACGGTTGAGAAGTATTTTCAGGAATATGCGTTTCATGCGTGCAAAAAAACAAAATTTGCCCTTGCAACACTTGGAAATGATGCGGGAATGTATGGAGGAGCATTTGCAATTCTTAACCCGTAATTGTTAAAAAAAACGAAGTAAAAGGGATTATTTCCTTAAAATTGTTTAGTTTTTCACATTGAATTAAAATAGTCCATAATGTATTATAGTATGGGTGTTATACAATAATACATTATGGATTTTTTTATTTGGAGTAAAATATGAGTGGAAATATTTTTGAAAATATAAGCTATACCGGTGAGGAACCGTTGAACAAGCACACAACATTCCGCATAGGCGGGGCGGCAAAATATTTCTTTACACCGAAAAATTCAACTGAAGTTTATGATATCATCTGCTATTGCCGTGAAAATCATATACCTTATTATATATTGGGAAACGGGAGCAATGTTCTCTTTTCAGATGCGGGGTATGACGGGGCAGTGATTAACATATATAATTCCATGAACGATATAAGTGTTGACGGAGAACGCATGTATGCCATGGCGGGAGCGCTTCTCTCCAAGATAGCGGCGACAGCTAAGGATAATGGACTGCATGGAATGGAATTTGCAGCGGGAATACCGGGAACCTTAGGCGGAGCCATTGTAATGAATGCGGGAGCCTACGGGGGAGAAATGAAGGATATAGTGAGCTATGTCGACATTCTTGAACTTGACGGAAATATAAGAAAATACAGCTGTGAGGAGATGTGCTTCGGATACCGGAAAAGCATTGTAAGCAGCGATATGGTTGTTGTGGGTGCAGAGCTTAAGCTTCAAAAGGGAGACAGGACGGAAATTGAGGCGGAGATGGAACGGCTTAAGCAGCTGAGAGTGTCAAAGCAGCCATTGGAATATCCAAGCGCAGGGTCAACCTTTAAGAGACCGGAAGGGTATTTTGCAGGAAAGCTCATAGATGATACGGGGCTGAGGGGCTACAGAGTAGGAGATGCCATGGTATCGGATAAGCACTGCGGCTTTGTCATTAACTGCGGAAATGCAACATGCCATGATGTCAAGATGTTAATTGCTGATGTTCAGGATAAGGTATTTGAAAAATTTGGAGTACAGCTTATGCCGGAGGTTAAAATTGTAGGATGAGATTTGTCATAGTTACGGGGATGAGTGGAGCCGGAAAATCTACGGCACTTAAAAAATTGGAGGATACAGGTTTTTTTTGTGTAGATAACCTTCCTGTTATGCTTATAGAGAAATTTGCTGAGATTTCTCATGATGATAAGCTTGCGGTGGATAATGTAGCCATAGGGATTGACATAAGAAGCGGGGAGGCGTTGGGACAGTTGTCCCTTTGTCTCGAGGAGCTGAAAAGACATAACTATAATTATGAAATTCTTTTTCTGGAGGCAAATGAGAAGGCGCTTGTAAAAAGATATAAGGAAACAAGGAGAAAACACCCTCTTTCAAGAGGAGGACGCATAAATGAGGGCATAGCAAGAGAGAGGGAAAAGATTGAATTTTTAAAGCAGCGCGCCGATTATATTATAGATACGTCGTCACTCCTTACACGGGAACTGAATACGGAGCTTGAAAAAATATTTGTCAGGGGCGAAGCATACAGCAATATAATTATCACATTTATGTCTTTTGGGTTTAAGTATGGTATTCCAAGAGATTCGGATCTGGTGTTTGACGCAAGATTTCTGCCCAATCCGTATTATGTGCCTGAGCTTCGTCCGCTTACGGGTAACGATGCTGCCGTTGCGGATATGGTAAAGGATTGCGAGGAATATGAAATATTCATGAATAAGCTTTTTGACATGATTACATTTACGCTTCCCATGTATAAAAAAGAAGGAAAAAATCAGCTTGTTGTATCAGTTGGCTGTACAGGCGGAAAGCACAGGTCCGTGACGGTTATAAACGATTTGTACAAACGGTTTGAAGCATTGCCATATACTGCCAGAATATATCACAGGGATATTACTAAGGATAGAATTGTAAAAGGAGAATAAAATATGTCTTTTTCATCGCAGGTAAAGTCCGAGCTTTATGAGCATATAAGCAGCTCAAGACATTGCAGGCTGGCGGAGCTTGGCGCCCTGGTTACGCTGCAGTCAGGTGATGGTGATAAAGTAAAATCAAACGATAGGGAAAATAAAAAAAAGACGGATAAGCTGGCAAGACTTTTGAATATAGATATAAATTCAGAGGAAGCGGCAAAGGCATTAAAGCTTGTAAGCAAGGATGGCAGCATCTACGCAGACCATATGCTTGTGGAACGGTCGTGCTGTAAGAAGGCATTTATGAGAGGCGCATTTCTTGCATGCGGTTCCCTGACTGACCCCAACAAGGGATATCATCTGGAGCTTGTATGTGAAAATGAGCAGGGAGCGGAGCTTATCATGTATATCATGGGTGAGCTTCAGCTTTTTCCCAAGAGGGTTACAAGAAAAAAGTATGAGGTTGTATATTTAAAGGACGGTTCCATGATAGTGGACTTTCTCAATATTATAGGAGCGCATAACGCGCTTATGGATATGGAAAATGTCCGCATTTTAAAGGATATGAGGAATTCCGTAAACAGAAGGGTAAACTGCGAGACGGCCAATATAAATAAGACGGTAAGCGCAGCGGTAAAGCAGATAGAGGATATAAGATATATAGAGGAGACAAAAGGGCTGAAATATCTCCCCGAAGGCTTGAGAAAGGTTGCGGAGCTTCGGGTTGACGAGCCGGAAATGTCTCTCAGGGAGATTGGGGAAATGTTAAATCCGCCTGTGGGTAAATCAGGAGTAAATCATAGATTAAGAAAAATAAGCGAAATAGCGAATGAGCTAAGGAGGAAATAAGATGATTAACAAAAAGGCAGTTGTAAACTTCCCTGTAGATTCAGAGGCAAGACCTGTTGCAATGATGGTGCAGATTGCAAGCCAGTTTGACAGTAAGGTTTATATCATTGATAAATCGAAAAGAATAAATGCAAAGAGTATTATGGGGATGATGAGCGTTAATTTTGGAAAGGGAGATGAGCTTGGCGTTGAGGCTGAGGGCTCCGATGAGGATAAGGCTGTTGATACAATAATAAAGTATATTGAGACGGGCAGCCTTGCATAACATACTTCTTTGTGATAAAATAGTTAGCGGGGATGTGGCATTGACAGTCCCATGAATTCAAGGAGGATAATGTATGGGAAAGCTTAGCAATTTTTTTGGTAAACTTCCGTTTCTTTCAGGATTAGGGGGAAAAAAGAAATCAAATAAGAGCAATGTTGAGCTTCAATATGAAAAAGCCTTAAATCAGATGGAAAACGGCAATCACGAGGAAGCCGTTGAAAATCTTGAGAGAATTGTTGACATCGCTATTGTGGACCCGCAGTATAAGCAATTTGGCGTTGACGCCTTAAAGATTATGGGACAGCTTTATGAGACGGGAAAGTACAGCAATTGTCTGGTTGACGTTGATATGAATAAGGCTTGTAAATATTATGAGAAGTATGTAAATCTGACCAAGGATGGGGAAATGATTTACAAGCTTGCCAAAATGCTTTTGGATATACAGAATTTTTCAAAAGCCATTACATATTATGAGAAAGCAACGGAATGTGGTATAAAAGCAGCATATATGAATCTTGGGAGCATATATGAAAATGGTCTTAACAGAATTGACCAATATGGAAATAAAAGTGATTTTGTTGTTCCGATAGATTACGAAAAGGCGATGAGCTGGTATAAAAAGCTTGCGGATATGGGCGATACGAAGGCAAAATCCGCATATGACAGAGTGGAGTACGCCAGCCAGCATACGGACAGTATCGAGTTTGAGGAAAAAGACAGACTTTATACCCAGATTGCCGAGTCAAGGCGGGAAAAGGGCAAGGAGCCGCGCTACAAGGCTATCGAGGCTTCAAGACTTCAGTATCAGTATACATACGTGCACAATCAGGTGGACGGATATATACATAAGCTTCCGAAGGGCTGGGTAAAGACGATAAATGAGGAAACGGACGAGGAGTATTACGCGCCAAGTCTTACATACAAGGATTTTGCCATGTATGTATCCTACGACAGTATTCCGAGGGATTCCAAAAAAACTCTTGAAAACTATTTAAGATACTGCAATGACGCCTTTGAGGAGGAGCTGCAGCTAAAGGCATACATAACGGACTATGCAGACGGTATATGTACGACCTTTTACCACAAGGAAATGGAAAAGGGTATCGTTACGTTCGCTTTTTATCAGGGAAAAAGACTTGCATGTATGAAATTTATATGCGCGACTATGGATATTATAGAGCAGTACGAGGAGATTATTTTTGAGACTGCCAATTCCTTTGCGTTTGTTGACCCTACCATGGTCAGCGACCAGAGCTTGAACCGTAAGGAAAACCAGTATTACAGTGAGGCTGTTTACTGCTATTACCTTGAGGATTATGAGGGCGCCATGGCTGCGGCAAAGCAGGCGCTTAAGCTTGGAAGCATAAAGGCAAGCTATCTGCTCATTGAGCTTTACTTTGATGATGACTCACCGTACAAGGATATAGAAAAAACAATCAGCTATGCAAAGCAGCTTTTTGAAGCCACAAAGGATCCTGACCTTGCATTTCTTTTGGGAAATATACATGACCAGCAGCTGAAGGACTACATGAAGGCATTAAACTGGTATGAAAATGCCCACAGGCTTGGACATAAGAGGGTTGCGTTTTATCTTGGAAGACTTTATTACTATGGAGTTTTAAGGACAAAGCGTGACGGTGTAAAGGCATTACAGTATTTCAAGGAGGCGGCTGCAAACGGTATTCTTGAGGCGGAGGCATACATCAAGGATATTGAGGAGCTTCACGGCGAGGACCTTCAAAGCTCTGTTGAAAAATGGGAGAGGGCTGTTGAGGCGGGAAGCGGAGCATCAGCGCTTAAGATAGCGCTTTACAAGCAGAGCCAGGTGTTTTACATGGCTAATTCCTACGAGATTGAAAAAGCCTTTAATGAGGCGCTTGGACTTGGAAGCTATCAGGCGGCATATGAGCTTGGCAAAATATATCAGCAGCAGGAAAATGACGAAAATTATCATGGCGAGATAAGAAGCATAAAATATTTCGAGAAGGCATACGATAATGACTATGACGGCTTTGACAAGGAAAATCTTTTCAGGGTTATCGAGTATAAGGCGGAAAAGCTGGAAAATGACAGCGAAAAAATATCGCTTTACCTGCAAAGCGCAAAGATGGGTTACGTGCCTGCCATAGATGTGCTTATTAATATAGTGCCGTCTGCCACAAGCGATATAAGAGAGCTTTATGATGAGCTTATCGAGATTGCGGAGACGGGTGACGACTCGGCAATCATATGTATGCACAAGCTTGAGCTTCAGTTTAACGAGCTTGTTATAAAGGAGCCTGACGAGGGCGAAAAGATTATTGAAAACAAATTCTTCCGTCTGTGCGTTCCAAAGGAATGTACGGCAGTCATCAATGATGAGGGCGGCACAATTAAGTTTGCTGATTCCGTCGTTGAATTTGCCGTTGCGGAGCTGCCGGTAAGCGCTGATAATGAGGAAAGCTACCTTAAGATATATAAGCTGATTCTTTCAGAGTATCTTCCGGATGAAAATGCGGAGATAATAATTGCAAACTCACGTATGATAGGCTCCGGTATGAGAGACACTAAAAATAACGTACATTCCTACAGTGTGCTTCTCATAAGCTCCAAGAACCAGTATATGTTCAAGCTGAGTTCAAGAGACAGACGCGAGATGATGACCTTTAAGGACAGTGTAACAAAAATTGCAAGGTCTCTTGTGGAGACGGGAGAAATATATGTTGCAACTGAGGAGTCCAAGAAGAATATCGGACTTTCCTTCCTTCTCCGGTCAAATGAAAATGGATTTTTATCCATCGGCAAGATGGATTAGTACAAATTAAATACATACTTCGGGGCAGGGCGAAATTCCCTACCGGCGGTACAGCCCGCGAGCCTTATGGCATGATTCGGTGAAATTCCGGAGCCGACAGTATAGTCTGGATGGAAGAAGTGAGCTAAGTTTGCATTGTATTTTTTCAGCCCCGATTTATCGGGGCTGTTTTTTGAGTGGCTTTTTTGAGAGGTTTTGATTGACGGTTTTAGTTGTCGGTTTGTTGATAGGAGTTTGATATGTTTGATGAAAAATATATGCGGCGCGCAATTGAGCTTGCAAAGAAGGGGACAGGAGCCGTAAATCCCAATCCGCTTGTTGGCGCGGTGATTGTTAAAGATGGCAGAATAATCGGCGAAGGTTATCATGCAAAATATGGCGAGCTTCATGCTGAGAGACAGGCATTTGCAAATCTGACTGAGGATGCAGAAGGAGCTGAATTGTATGTTACGCTTGAGCCATGTTGTCATTTTGGGAAACAGCCCCCTTGTACGGAGGCAATTGTCCATCATGGAATATCACATGTTTATGTTGGCTCGGATGACCCGAATGCAAAGGTTTGCGGAAAGGGAATCAGCTATCTTAAGGAGCATGGGATTGTTGTTGAAACACAAATGCTGAAGGAAGAATGTGATAAGCTGAATGATGTGTTTTTTCATTACATTACAACAAATACCCCTTATGTTGTAATGAAGTATGCTATGACGCTGGATGGAAAAATTACCACAAGAAGCGGAAAAAGTAAGTGGATTACAGGCGAGGCGGCAAGGTACAGGGTTGCGGAAAGCAGAAACGAATATATGGGTATAATGGCAGGTATCGGAACCGTTCTTGCAGATGACCCGATGCTGACATGCAGGGTAGACGGAGGAAGAAACCCAATAAGAATAATATGTGACAGCAGTCTCAGGATACCCTTGGACAGCAATATTGTGAAAACTTCGGACACGGTAAAGACCATTATTGTGGCTTCCGATGAATTTATGGAGGACATAAAGAATACAACCGATACAGAGCTTACAAAAGCAAATCCGGCGTGCATGGAGGTCAGACAAAAGGCAGATATATTAAGAGAAAACGGCATTGAAATTATTTCCGTAGGGAAGGACAAAAACGGACTTGATTTAAAGGAGCTTATGATAAAGCTTGGGGAAAAAGGCATAGACGGAATACTGCTTGAGGGGGGCGGCACATTGAATTACAGCGCTCTTGCGTCAGGTATCGTAAATGAGCTTAATGTATATATTGCCCCTAAAATATTCGGTGGTGCTACCGCCCTGAGCCCTGTGGAGGGAATGGGCGTGGAAAGCCCGGATGATGCGAAAAAATTTATATTAAAAGGGACAGAGCAGTTGGGAGAGGATATACTTCTTGTTTATAAGAATGTAGACAGCTTAAATAAGCTTTAATACAGCTTTGCATGGCATGATATTATGGAGATGAGCAAAACGCATTATTTCTAAAAAGTAGTTGTACAATATAGACAATATCATAAGCAAGGTGCTTTGGAGCCGCCGGTGCTTAGCGAGGTATTTTCGAGCTTAGCACCGTTGCGTGCGACAAGCAGCGCAAGCGTGCCATGCGTTGATATGTCTATATTGTACAACGGACGTCTGAGAAAACGGAGGTTTTTATGTTCACGGGATTAATTGAAGAAACAGGTACAATAAAATCCATAAGGAAGGGCGCAAAATCTGCCGAAATTTCCATATTGGGAGATTTGGTCACAAAGGATACACATATAGGTGATAGCATAGCCGTAAATGGCATATGCATGACGGTTACCTCCATATCGGGAAATATATTTACCGCAGACGTGATGGCGGAGACAATAAGAAGAACGTCCCTTAACACGCTGAAAGAAGGAAGCAGGGTTAATCTTGAACGGGCAATGCCTGCAAACGGAAGATTTGGCGGACATATTGTGGCAGGTCACATAGACGGTACAGGACAGATAACAAAACTTGAAAGGGAAGACAATGCGGTATGGATTACAATAAAAACCGATATGGGCATACTGAAATATATAGTGGAAAAAGGTTCCATAACAATAGACGGTGTAAGCCTTACGGTTGCATACGTGGATAACGTCTGCTTTAAGGTATCTATCATCCCGCATACTGCGGCAAACACGATACTTCTTGACAAAAAGCAGGGTGACATCGTAAATCTTGAGAATGATATAATCGGGAAATACGTGGAAAAGCTCATGGGGATGAATAATAAGGAAAATAATGAGGACACCAAAAACAGCATTGGAAAAAGGGCAGTTAATGACGTTGGCTCAAAAATTGACGAGGGCTTTTTAATGGAGCATGGCTTCTTATAATAAGATACAGTATTTCATAAGACTGACATTCGAGAAGGGAGAAAAATACCATGGAATTTAACTCAATCGAGGAAATTCTTGACGACCTGAAGCAGGGCAAAATTATCGTCATGTTAGATGATGAAAACAGGGAAAATGAGGGGGACGTAATATGCGCGGCAGAGTTTGCAACGACAGAAAACGTAAACTTCATGGCGTCACATGCAAAAGGGCTTATATGTATGCCAATGGCGCCTGAGTATACGGATAAGCTTCATCTTCCCCAGATGTGCATAACAAACACCGATAATCACTGTACGGCATTTTCCGTTTCGGTTGACCATGTAGATACAACCACGGGAATATCGGCGGCAGAGCGGGGCTACACTGCAAGAAAATTTGTGGAGGACGGCGCAGCGCCTTCGGATTTCAGACGTCCCGGGCACATGTTCCCACTGGAGGCAAGAGCGGGAGGCGTTATTGAAAGGCAGGGGCACACGGAGGCAACCGTTGACCTTATGAAGCTTGCAGGGCTTAAGCCGGTGGGACTTTGCTGTGAGATAATGAGAGAGGACGGCGAGATGGCGAGGCTTGATGATCTGGTTTCCTTTGCTGCAAAGCATCAGCTCAAAATTTCCACCGTGGAAAAGCTTGTGCAGTATCGGAAGGAGCATGAGGTCTTTGTGGAATGTGTCGCAAAAGCGAAAATGCCTACAAGATACGGCGAGTTTACTATATACGGATATGTGAACAAGCTGAACAAGGAACATCATGTTGCCCTTGTAAAGGGAGATATTGCGGACGGGGAGCCTGTGCTTTGCCGTGTCCACTCGGAATGTCTTACGGGGGACGCCCTTGGCTCTGCGAGATGCGACTGTGGTCAGCAGTATGACGCTGCAATGAAAATGATTGCAAAGGAGGGCAGAGGTGTTTTATTATATATGAGACAGGAGGGCAGAGGCATCGGTCTTATAAATAAGATACGAGCCTACGAGCTTCAGGATAACGGACTTGATACCGTGGAGGCAAACCTTAAGCTTGGCTTCCCTGAGGATGCAAGGGATTACACGATAGGAACACAGATACTTGTTGATCTGGGTGTAAGAAAAATGAGGCTTATGACAAATAATCCCTTAAAGGTTTACGGGCTGTCAGGTTATAATCTTGAGATTGTGGAGCGGGTTCCCATACAGATGGAGCCCGGCAAATACGACATGTTTTACCTGAGAACGAAGAAAGAAAAGATGGGGCATATTCTTGATATATAAAAAAGAAAATAGTGAAGGAAAGGAAGAAAAAATGAAAACACTGGAAGGAAAATTAGTAGCAGACGGAGCGAAAATAGGAATTGTTGCGGCAAGGTTTAATGAGTTTATCGTATCAAAGCTGATAGGCGGAGCCGTTGACGGGCTTGTGAGACATAATGTAAACGAGGACGACATTACCCTTGCATGGGTGCCGGGAGCCTTTGAGATACCCATGACCGCAAAAAAAATGGCTGAGTCGGGTAAGTATGATGCAGTCATATGTCTGGGAACGGTTATAAGGGGCGCAACAACCCATTATGATTATGTATGCAACGAAGTGTCAAAGGGCATTGCCGCCGTGTCAATGTCAACAGGCGTGCCGGTAATGTTCGGTATCGTCACAACGGAAAATATTGAGCAGGCCATAGAACGCTCCGGAACAAAGGCGGGAAACAAGGGATACGACTGTGCGCTTGGCGCTCTGGAAATGATTAATCTTATGAAGCAGATGTAATCGGCTTATGCTGAAGGTAAATAACGGCTGACATTAAAGGTGGAGCAGTTTTATGAAGGATAAAAGGCTTAGACAATTGAATATGCTTGTCATTATTGCAATCTGCTGCTGTCTGATATTTATAGGCTTATTTGCGTTTGTCTTTGCGCCTGACGGTCAGAAAAAGCTTAAGTCCAATAAGCTTTCGGATTTTAATGAAGGCTGGCTGCTGCGGGATTACAGAGGGCAGCCTGACCAGTTTGTGGATTTGCCTGAAAAAATAAAGGGCGACGCCGAGGAGGTCATTGTTATTGTAAATGAGGTGCCTGCGGATGTGGGACCTGACACCGTCATGATTGTCAGGACCAATTTCCAGAATATAATGGTTACAATAAACAATGAAAAAATATATACAAATGGCGTCATGACCGATCAGAAGCTTATGAAAAATGCAGTGCCGTGCTATAATATGATAGAGCTTAAGGATGCGCAGCCCGGCGACCTTATTACAATATATCTTGTATCCTCATACAAAAAATACAGCGGTGACCTTCAGGCAATTTATTATGGGAATAAGGGTGACGTTGTTTCAGACATAATAAGCAAAAACAGCATTGGCTTTATATTTTCCATACTGCTGATTGTCGTTACGCTGCTGCTTGCTACATCGCTTATATTTATGAAAAATATAAGAGTGCATAAGGTGAGGGCGGCATATGGATTTGGCTTTATAAATGCAGTTGCTCTGTGGAGCATAACCTCAAATCCAATCATGCAGCTTATAACCTCAAATACCTTTGGCGTTTATATGGCAAACATGACGATTCTTCTTATGCTGCCTATCCTTTATATTATGCATCAGAGATGCTTTGCCATAAAAAGGCGGTACGGGCGCATATTTGAAATCGGAATATATATATTTGGCGTAAACATGCTGACGGGAGTTGTATTCCAGATGCTGCATATATGTGATTTTGCCACATACATTATATTTACAAAGGTATTTATTGTATTGGGGCTTATTCTCCTGTCGGGAATCATGTATCTTGCTGCGGACACCTATGGGGACAAAACCATATACAGTAATCTTGTTGCAAATGCCGTACTTACGGTGGCGGCGCTGCTTGAGAGCCTTTTGTCAATTTTCCGGTTTTACAGGGAATATGATGGAGTTGTCCTGCAGATTGGCGTAGGTATTTTTATGGTTCTGCTTGTAGTTTCCGTGGAAAAGGGAATAATTAAGGATATGAACCATACGAGAAGCCTTGCCGAAGGAAATGTTGAGAGCGAAACAAACAAGGCGCTTAAGAAGATAAATACAAATCTTGTTTACAGTACATTAGGCATTGTTGTCAATGATTTAAAAACAAGGGACATGGAAAACAGCAGGCTTATATATGACACGTCTGTTTATCTGAAATATAATATTATGGCAACCGTAGAAAAAAATATGGTTCCATTTTCGCAGGAAATGGAGTATATTAAAGCATATCTGGGTATGCAGAAAAAAAGAAATGCGGCACTTGATATCGAGGTGGAGGATAAAATCGTTGATTTTTACGTCCCATTTAACACCATAGAGCCGCTTGTGGAAAATGCAGTGGTAAACGGAGCTTTATGTGCTGATTCAAGTGGCAGGCTTGTAGTGAGAAGCTATGAAAGACTTGACTGCTTTGCCATACAGATCGTTGACAACGGAAAGGGAATAGGACCGGATAAGCGTTTTGAGGGCAAGCAGAACTTTAAGTCAATTAAAAAGAAACTGAAAAGCATGTGCGGCGCCGCTATTGAGATTAAAAATAAGCCCGGCAAAGGTACAATTATTACCGTAAAGGTACCTAAGGAGGGCTATGTTGTAAAGGAGAACTAAAGCATTGAATTTTTCGGAACAGATAGTATACGCAATGTTTAAACCATCAAAATATAAGGAAATGATTAAGCTTAAGACCAGCAGGTTTGTAGGCTTTACGATTGTGCTTATGCTTGTGCTGGGCATCGTTACGTTTGCTGTGCCTGCGGGTGCATATATAATGGGCTTTGGCGGCTTTGAAAAGCTTTTTACAAACAAGATGAGCCATATAGAATATCAAGATGGCACGCTGTCTATTGAAAACCCGTTCAATATTTCAATAGAGGGTATGAACATAATTATAGATACGGAAACGGAAACGGTTCCTGATGAGAAAATGACGAAAACCGGTGCATATATTGCACTTGGCTCTAAAAATATGAGAATGGCAATTGCTACGGGGAATGATATACTGAATTATCAGGAAGTGTCACTGGATAAGTTTCTTCCGGAGGGACTTAACAATGAAATGCTGAAAAGCTTTATACCGGGAATATATGTCTGGCTTGTTCTGGCATTCCTTGCAACCTGCATAGGCTTTTTCCTGAAGTACGGTCTGATGGCGCTTTTATTTTCAATTGTAATAAATTCCATGAACAATCGTATGAAGCTTGGGCTTTCCTACGGTCAGGTATTTGCCATTTGCTTTTACGGACAGACGCTTGGAATGATACTTGTAAACTTCAATTCTGCAATCGGTTTTCTTCCTGCCATACTTGTAAGTCTTGCAGGCATATTTATATCGGTAAATATGATTACGCTGTCAGTTGCGCTCATTCATCAGGGTAAGCAGGTCTGAGATGCCTTCCGCTGACATTGTGCTCATTACGCTGTTGTGAAAGCGTTCATCAAATGTGACCTCTCTGCCAATAAATGCAGGGGGGTTATATTTTTTTGCGCTGTCCTCGTCGGGAAATTCTATTTCCCCCATGACAAGCCCTTTAAATACGCCCTCAAATATGTCAAGCTCAAGGGTAAGTCCTCCTGCGAGGGGAATTAAATATCTGCATTTTGTAATGATATTGCCCTCGGCTTTTTTAAGCAGGTTTTCATATTCGTTTTTCTCCAATAAAAGCTCAAATTCCTCCCGTTTAATAAGCCCCTTGCCTTTCACGGTAAGTATATATGAAAGGCTTTTATTACCATCTGAAAAAACGCTCTTTTTTCTGATGCGTATTGCAGGACTTGCGGATATGTACGCCTGCTCTATTTCATAGTGACTGTAATTATCAAGGCTGTCGGGAAGCTCCTTTATAAGAAACTTCTTTTCTATCTCCATATTTTTCATAACGGTTTCCTTTCTGCGCCGTATATGCCGGGACTGTCGCAATAAGGATTTGTTTTCTTAGTAACTA
>DKZK01000035.1:145227-167243 GCA_002493625.1 Lachnospiraceae bacterium UBA7076
CTTTGTTTAAAATGCATAATGAAAAAAATTAAAATCCTTATTGCGACAGCCACGGCAAAATGCTTTTGACAACGAACATATGATGTATTATTATATACAATATATGGTAAATTATAAAGAGAATTTTTATTGATTTGAGTGTTGTCGTATGTAATTGCGGAGTCGGTTGGCGGCTTTTCGTTAGATGTGACAGGATAATAATTGCAGGAGGTACGGTATGAGTAAGGTAAATATTTTCTTTGCTACAGGCTACGAGGAGGTTGAGGCATTGACAGTTGTCGACCTCTTGAGGAGAGCAGGAATAGAAACAGATATGATTTCCGTTACGGGAGATTTAAACGTGACAAGCTCACACAATGTAACGGTAAAAATGGACAGGCTTTTTGAGCAGGCGGACGAAAACGCAGATATGCTTGTTCTGCCGGGCGGAATGCCGGGAACGACAAATCTTGCGCAGCATAAAGGTCTTGCCGACATGATTAATCGTTTTAACGAGGCAGGAAAATACATTGCCGCAATATGCGCGGCACCTACCGTTTACGGAAAAATGGGGCTTCTGGCAGGAAAGAATGCGACCTGCTATCCGGGCATGGAGAGCGACTTAAGAGGAGCAAATAAGCTTACAGACAAGGTTGTCATAGACGGAAATGTTATAACAAGCAGAGGGCTTGGTACGGCTATCGATTTCGGACTTGCGCTTGTGGCTCTTTTAAAGGGCATAGGAACAGCGGAGGAATTGGCGAGTAAAATAGTATATAAGGCTGATTGCTAATGTTATAAGGAGTATGACGTGTATAATATAAAGGTTAAGGACATCGTGGAGGCAACGGGAGGACGGCTTCTTTCCGGTGATGAAAATACCCCTCTCGGGGACATTTGTATTGACTCCCGCAAAATAAAAGAGGGCGATTTATTTGTGCCTATCGTGGGCAATAAAATAGATGCACACAGATTTATAGAGGGCGCGCTTGAAAAGGGCGCGGCAACGCTTACACAGCACCATAGAGGGGTTGTTATATCAGATAAGCCGTACATTCAGGTTACAGACACGGAAAAGGCGTTACAGGATATAGGAACATACATAAGAAACCGAATAAATATACCGGTTATCGGAGTTACGGGGAGCGTGGGGAAGACGACCACAAGGGAAATGATAGCCACTGCCCTTTCCGGCTGCGCAAATGTGTATCAGACATCAGGCAACTACAATTCACAGGTTGGCGTTCCCATAACAATATCACGAACCCCTGAGGATGCAGAGGTTGCGGTTATAGAAATGGGAATGAGCGAGCAGGGAGAAATGCATAATCTTTCGAGAATTGCAAAGCCCGATATATGCGTAATTACCATAATAGGCGTTGCCCACATTGAAAACCTGAAGACGCAGGAAAACATCCGCAGGGAAAAGCTTGCCATTACGGATTACATGAATAAGGACGGAGCACTGTTTTTAAACGGCGATGATCCCCTTCTTTTTAAGCTTAAGGGAAAAACGGGTGTTAAGACGCTTTATTACGGATTGTCCGAAAAATGCGAATACAGGGCAGAAAATATCCGTATGGAGGATTACAAAATAAAATATGATTATGTACACGGAGATGTGAGGGTTCCCGTGCTGTTAAATGCCCTTGGAAAGCATAATGTGAGCAACTCCCTTATTGGAATGGCAATTGCGGATTACATGGGTTACAGCCTTAGCGATGCGGCGAAGGGTTTTGAGGAATTTCACGGAATAAGACAGAAGGTTATTTCCATACCCGGCAAATACACAATTATTGACGACACCTACAATGCAAGTCCGGATTCCATGAAGGCGAGCATAGAGGTGCTTGCGGATATGGAAAATAAGGGAAGAAAGATAGCAGTGCTCGGCGATATGTTTGAGCTTGGGGAAAACAGCGAAAAGTATCATTATGAGGTGGGAGAATTTCTTGCGGATAAGCCTATAGATGAGCTTGTTGTGGTGGGAGAGCTGACGCAGCATATAAGAAGGGCTGTTGAGGATGCAGACTCGGACATAAAATGCTATTCATTTAAGGATAACGGCGAGGTTGCCCTTTACCTTATGTCTGTCATGATGCCTGACGATATTGTTCTTATAAAGGGCTCAAACGGAATGAAGCTTGAGGAAATCGTAAGCAATATGAGAGGATAAATCAGGAAGCACTTTTACCTTGACACTAAAATTTTACTGTGATATATTGGTAGTGTCAAAATGATAATGATTATTAATATCAAAATAACATATAAGTGAAAGGAGAAAAATTATGAAGTTTGTATGTAGTGTATGCGGTTATGTTTACGAGGGAGATGCAGCGCCGGAAAGCTGTCCTGTATGTAAGGCTCCTGCTGACAAGTTCAAGGCTCAGGAGGGCGAGCTGTCATGGGCAGCAGAGCACGTTGTAGGAGTTGCGCAGGGTGTAAGCGAGGATATTCTGGCAGACCTCAGAATGAATTTTGAGGGTGAGTGCTCAGAGGTAGGCATGTATCTTGCTATGGCAAGAGTTGCGCACAGAGAAGGCTATCCGGAAATCGGCATGTACTATGAGAAGGCTGCCTATGAGGAGGCAGAGCACGCTGCCAAGTTTGCAGAGCTTCTTGGCGAGGTGGTAACAGACAGCACAAAGAAGAACCTTGAGCTCAGGGTTGCCGCTGAAAACGGCGCAACGGCAGGCAAGACTGACCTTGCAAAGAGAGCAAAGGCTGCTAATCTTGACGCAATACATGACACGGTACATGAGATGGCTCGTGACGAGGCAAGACACGGAAAGGCATTCGAGGGACTTCTTAAGAGGTACTTCGGCTAATATATTATATACCAAAGGTAATCAGGAAGGAGACAGAAGATATGGATAAGTATTTTTGCAACCCATGTGGTTACACCTATGACCCTGCTGTGGGAGACCCTGAGCACGGAATTGCTCCGGGAACAGCATTTGAGGATATACCGGACGATTGGGTATGTCCGAACTGTGGAATTGACAAGAGTATGTTCCAGCGCTGTATAGACAATTATAATTAGTAAGAAAAAAAGGGACCGCATAAGAGTTATCTTATGCGGTTCATTTTTTTATGCAAAAAACGTGTCGTTCGTGCATAGATAGTTGAAATAATGTTGAAATGGCTCAGATAAACAGGTAAAATATGTTAAAGAATCTTCAAAGGCGAGATTTAATAAGTAAAAAATTTAAGGAGAAGCTTTATGAACAATCTGGAAAATTCAAAAAGAGCAAAGAAGGCTCTTGAACATATAAAAAAAGCATTAAAAAATGGTAAAGGTACAAAAGCGTCTGATTGGATTCCTTTATTTGGTGCAGGAGGACCTCCGAATAGCGGATATGATGGTGGAAAATTCAGATATGGATTTATAAGTAAAAAAAGGTGTAAAGAAATATGCAAAATGAAAATAGGTGATCCAAATAGATGTAGACCATATTTTGATGCAAATAGGGAATATTTTGTGGCAAATAAGGACGAGTCGCTTCTTTTCTGCCAGGCTTTTTCACCAAGACCTGATATGCGCGATACACATCCATATGATATTTTTTTGTATTTTATTGAAAATGATTTTTATTATATTAAATATGAGCATCTTGAGATTCATGATGAAGAAAGAAATAAGATAATGTATCGCATTGAAACCATAAATATTTTCAAAAATGAATTTATTGATAAAAGAAACGATAAAGAGTATGTACTTAGTAATTTGAAAGCCATGATTTCTAAAAATGAAGAGAATTCAGTATGGCTTCCAAATTTCAAAAGAGTATATGAATTTACTTTTTATTATGATGGGAAGAAAATTTAAATGGATAATTATGAGGCGGATTATAAATGAAAACGTGTCGTTCATGCAAAAAACGTGTCGTTCATGCATAGAAAGTTGAAATATGAAGCTGAATATGTAAAAATATTAAAAGTAATTTCAGGAGGTAACTATTATGGCAGAGGAATCGAAAGAAACATTAAAAAGGGTTAAAGAAGCGAAGGAAGCATTAAAAAAGATTAAAGTAGCATCAGATAATGGTAATATGGAGAATGTAAGCATGTCGGACTGGATAACGGCAATGGGAGGGACGCCTCGTGGATTGGCTTTCCCGGAAAAAGAAAAAGCGGTTCATAAGGAAGAACAATCAGAGGGGAAATCAGTCAATGAAGAACCGGATATAGAAAATATGGAATTTCGATATGGCTGTATCAGTGATGAGAAATGTGCGGAGATTAACAGTTGGCGTATACCAGATCCATATGGATATGGGAAAAAGTATAATGCCAGTGGTAACTTTTTGGTAACAAATGAAGATGAATCAATTCTTTTTTTTCGGGCATTTTCGCCAAGAGCGGATGAAATAGAATATTATAATAGGTCATATATGTTGATATACAAAAATGAGTATTACTATATATATATTGCTCGTGGATATGTTGGGCATTATGAGGAAAGAAGCGGAGTACAATATTGGATTGATAAAATTGATTTCCTGTATAGTGAGGCTATAGAAAAAAGTCAGGAAAAACCAACGATATTAAGGTTATTAAAGCGTGTATATCAAAGGTATAGAGAATGTTGTAAACGAACAAGAGGACCACAGCCGATATATGAATTTACATTTTATTATAACGGGGAGGAAATATAAATGGATAATTATGAGGCGGATTATAAATGAAAATGTGTTGTTCATGCAAAAAACGTGTCGTTCATGCATAGAAAGTTGAAATATGAAGCTGAATATGTAAAAATATTAAAAGTAATTTCAGGAGGTAACTATTATGGCAGAGGAATCGAAAGAAACATTAAAAAGGGTTGAAGAAGCGAAGGAAGCATTAAAAAAGATTAAAGAAGCATCAGATAATGGCAATATGGAGAATGTAAGCATGTCCGACTGGATAACGGTAATGGGAGGGACGCCTCTTGGATTGGCTTTTCCGGAAAGAGAAAAAACGGTTCATAAGGAAGAACAATCAGAGGGAAAATCAGTCGATGAAGAACCGGATATAGAAAATATGGAGTTTCGATATGGTTGTATCAGTGATGACAAATGTGCGGAGATTAACAGTTGGCGCATACCTGATCCGTATGGGTATGGGAAAAAGTATAATGCCAGTGGTAACTTTTTGGTTACAAATGAAGATGAATCAATTCTTTTTTTTATAGCATTTTCGCCAAGAGCGGATGAAATAGAATATTATAATGATGCATATATGCTTATATATAAGAATGAGTATTACTATATATATATCGCTCGTGGATATGTTGGTCATTATGAGGAAAGAAGCGGAGTACAATATTGGATTGATAAAATTGATTTTCTGTATAGTGAGGCTATAGAAAAAAGTCAGGAAAAACCAACGATATTAAGGTTATTAAAGCGTGTATATCAAAGGTATAGAGAATGTTGTAAACGAACAAGAGGACCACAGCCGATATATGAATTTACATTTTATTATAACGGGGAGGAAATATAAATGGATAATTATGAGGTGGCGCTAAGCAAAATAAAATATCAGCTGTTATGCGGTAATGAACCAAGTATGTCTGATTGGATTGATCTGTTAGTGTTTCTTGAGGGTGGGACGGATGGAGAAACAATAAATAACATATATGATTTTATCGTGGATAATTTTTCCTTTGAAATATCTGAAAATGCAGAGGGATATTTATATTACGGTAAGCTGAACGATACTGTGCCTATTTGGAAGACGGTTGATGAGGTCGTTAAAAATAACAGTTCATATGGGTATATTTCAAGCTCTCAGGCTGGAAAGATTATTAATAACGAAATATTTCAAGATGCTGTTCTGGATGTTTTGAAGGATAATTCATTGGCAGGAAATGACGATTTCCTTTTCAATGGACATTATGCTTCCGGTGAGATATATTTTTCCGACGGAACAAAGGTGCAGGCGCTTAACGACTTCTTTTCCGAAAACTATGTTAAAAACCTTAAATGCCCTAATGTGAACACCATGCTGTCAGGTGATTATACACGAAACTGCTTTGTAAGAACTGAATTTAAGGCATTACTGGAAAATGATGCTGTCAAAACTATTAACGGAATTGATAAAAATGTATTTAAGGAATTATATAAATTAGCTCCGGAAGATGAGATAATGCCATATCTGTGTGATGCAATTAAGGCAAGTGAAGTTTCATCATTAAAGGACATTTACTACATAATAGAAAATATAGATGGAAAAGACGTAGTAAAAATTGTAAGCAAGGATTCGTCAGGTGCGACAAGCCTGATAGATACTCTTATTTCAGGTGAAAAAATTACCTCGGCCTCAACACATTCCATCGATGATATTCTGCTTAAATACGATACTGCTTTATCGCAGGAAAGCAGGACAATTTTGAGGAATTTATCAAGGGAAAGCAATACGGCATTGTATGATATTCTCATCAAAGATTCAGATGATATATTGTCTATGGCAGGAAAAGAGAGTATGCAGATTGGACGGTTTACCCTGACAAAGGGACAGCCTGTTATTGAAACATTGCCAAACGGGGGAAAAGTATATGCCCAATTGTCTGATATAACCAGTGCGGAAGATGCTGTTGCAAATGGTTATAAAGCATTGGACGGTACAGACGGAAAATTGTTTGGAATGTCCAAAAACGGAGTGCTGAAGGTTTTGAATATAGCTGTGGGAACATTTGTCGTTATAGATGCAGCAAAGACATTTTATGATGCAGGGGTAGAGCTCCAGAATGGCAATTATAAAGAGGCAGGCAAAATACTTATCTCATATGGGACAACAATGCTAAGCGCTCTTGGATGGTCAGCGCTGATGACGGAATCTTCTATTGCTGCCGGAGTATTATTTGCTACGGCGATATCGAATCCTGTACTGCTTTTTGCGGGAATTGCAGGAGGTATTGTCGGAACTGTACTTGGTAAACTGATTGGCGAAGATCTTGGTGAACTTGTATATAACCTTGTAGAACACTTAGGCGATGGTCTTCAGGAGTTGTACGACGAAGCGCGTGCTATATGGCGGTATATAGCAGACCCGTTGGTAATCGACCTTGACGGTGACGGCTTTGAAATGCTCAGCGTGGAGGACGGGGTACATTTTGATGAGGACAACAAGGGACTTGCCGAAAAGACGGAATGGGCAGGGGCAAAGGAAGGTCTGCTTGCTCTTGATATAAATGGAGACGGAAAAATAAATGACGGCTCGGAATTATTTGGAACTTCAACGCACCTTCCGGACGGAACAATCGCTCAAAGCGGTTTTGAGGCGTTGGCACAGTACGACCGGAACGGTGACGGAGTCATTGATGCACAAGATGAAATCTTTGCAAGTCTCAGGGTCTGGCAGGATAAAAACAGCAACGGTGTTACCGATGAGGGGGAGCTTTATACCCTTGCTGACCTTGGAATCACCGGCATATCACTTGACGCCACTGAGGAGAACGGACGAAGGGTATCACAGGTAAGCTTTCAAAGCGGCGCATCCGTTAAAATGGGAGAGTTTGATTTTGCTGCAAAGCATTATGATGCAAAGGAAAAACATAACATTGAAATATCACCGGAAATAGCAGGGCTTCCAAATATACAGCCCATGGGAAATGTGGAATCCCTTCATACAATGATGCAGCTTGATGAAACAGGCGTGTTAAAGGCATATGTAGAGCAGTTTATCGCTTCCCAGTCACGCGGGGAAAGAGAAAAAATTCTTACAAAAATAATATATTTCATTACAGGGGCGGAAAACGTCGCGGCAGGCAGCAGAGGAACGGAATTTGACGCTCAAAAGCTTGCCGTAATTGAGGCGTTTATGGGACAACCCTTTGAGGGTACGGCGGGAGCAAATCCCGTCAATACTGCTGCTGAAATTTTGGAGGATATGTACATTGACATATACAATGCATACTATAGCCTGTTAAGTGAGCAGACACACATGAAAGACTTTATGTCAATGACATTTTGGACTGAGGATGAGACCGGAAAAAAATACCTGAATACGGACATATTCAACGAATTTGTATCATTCTGCATGGAAAACGGATGCGACATGACGGACGTGGTTGCCGACATGGCGAGATACATATCATCCGTAAATATGGAAAACGAAGACAACTTCAGGGACTTTTTAGCCGGCTATGCGGACCGTATGGACTATGTTCATGCAGTGGCAGGCGTGTGCAGCAAGCATGTATATTATTTTCAGGAACAAGACGCTGATTACCGGGCAGGAAAAAATGTGGATATCATCTTTGGCGGAAAAAATAATGACAGGATAGATGGAGGCAATGGTGGAGATTTTATCTATGGCGGGGACGGAGACGACGCAATTAATGGGGAAAGCGGAGATGACGTCCTTACAGGGGGAAAGGGAAACGATATTCTGGTCGGAGCAGGCGGAAATGATACATACTTATTTAATATAGGCGACGGGGAAGACCTTGTCTGGGATTACGAGGAAGGAGACATAAAGGACACGGAGGACCGGATAATATTCGGAGAAGGAATAACGCCGGACAGCATAACACTTGAAAGGGATGAGGATGACCTTATCATAAACTACGGGGAAGGAGACCGCATCCGCATAAAAAACATTCATAAATATGATACAAATTTTATAGAATACATAGAATTTGCAGACGGAACCGTGTGGGAAGAAGCCGACATAGCAAAGCATTCAAGGGTAAGGACCGGAAGCGCCCGGAATGATTTCATGCGTGGATATGAAAAAAAGCTGGGATATGACCCGGATGAAATCTTTTATGCAGGGGCAGGAAATGACGACATAAGGGCAGGAGCAGGAAACGATATCATATACGGAGAGGACGGAGACGACGCAATTAACGGGGAAAGCGGCGATGATATCCTGATAGGGGGAAAGGGAAACGATGTTCTGGTTGGAGCAAGCGGAAATGATACCTACATATTCAACAAAGGCGACGGGGAAGACCTTGCCTGGGATTATGAGGAAGGCGACATAAAGGACACGGAGGACAGAATCATATTCGGGGAGGGAATAACGCCGGATGATATAACACTTGAAAGGGACGAGGATGACCTTATCATAAACTACGGGGAAGGAGACCGCATCCGCATAAAAAACATCCATAAATATGATACAAATTTTGTGGAATACATAGAATTTGCAGACGGAACGGTGTGGGGTGAAGCCGACATAGCAAAGCATTCAAGGGTAAGGAACGGAAGCGCCCGGAATGATTTCATGTATGGATATGGAAAAAAGCTGGGATATGACCCGGATGAAATCTTTTATGCAGGGGCAGGAAATGACTGCATAAATGCAGGAGACGGAAATGACACCATATACGGAGAGGACGGAGACGATGTAATTTACGGGGAAAGCGGCGATGATATCCTGATAGGAGGAAAGGGAAACGATTTTCTGGTGGGAGGAAACGGAAATGATACCTACATATTCAACAAAGGCGATGGGGAAGACCTTGTCTGGGATTATGAGGAAGGCGACATAAAGGACACGGAGGACCGGATAATATTCGGAGAGGGAATAATGCCGGATGATATAACACTTGAAAGGAACGACTATGACCTTGTCATGAACTATGGGGAAGGAGACAGCATCCGGATAAGGAATGTCTATAAATATGATACAAATCTTGTGGAATATGTGGAGTTTGCCGATGGCACAACCTGTACAGTTGATTATGACAATGCCGTAATGAATATTATATCTGAAAAAAATGATACACAGGACGAGCCATGCAGCCGGACAGAATGCTGTATGTCAGATGCGGAGCTTGACAATATGGTGAATATTCTTGTTCAGGATATGTCAGAGGGCGGGGCTGATACGGTATACGATATGGAAAGCGTGGAGACGGTAAATAACGTGGATAATGTGCAGCTGTGGGTTCAATAAGAAGGACAAACTTATTTATTAAAGGAGTTAAAAACATACAATGGATAAAAACCCAAATACAGGATATATGTGTTTTCTTATCGTGACAAGGTTTTTGGGCGTTAAAGTACCGAAGGATTATGAAAAAAGGTTTATTTAAAAGGAAAATACATTTTATGAGCTTGTCAGAACCGCAAAGGACCTTGGCTTAAAGGCGGCTGCGGGAAAGCTTAAAATAAAGAAGCTTGACAAAACAACAGTTCCGGTTATTGCAAAACTGAAAAATGGCGGGTATCTGCTGCTCGTCAGTCATCAGAATAATACTTGGGTTATTTTGAATCCCTTAAAGGGAACGCCGGAAAGCATAGATGAGAAAAAACTTTTTCAGGAATTATCCGGAGAGGTTATTATTCTTGGAAAAGGAAAGAGACAGGAAGGAGAAAACGGCAATAAAAAATTTGGCTTCGGGTGGTTTATTCCTACGATAATGAAATTTAAAAGGCAGTTTATCTGTGTGCTTATCGCAGTGTTTTTTATTCAGATTTTAGGAATACTTACGCCTCTTATGACACAGGTGGTTGTCGATAAGGTCCTGGCGCACCATGCCATGAATACTTTAAATACCATAGCCATAGGTATTTTTATCGTATATGTATATGAGCTGCTTATCAGCCTGTGTAAAAGCTATCTTTTTGTACACACGACAAATCGTATAGACGTGATGTTAAGCGCAAAGCTTTTTCATCATTTATTTGGGCTGCCTCTTAAGTATTTTGAATCGCGCAGGGTTGGAGAAACCGTTGCAAGGGTGAGGGAGCTTGATCAGATCCGCGCCTTTTTGACTGGCACGCCTCTTTCATCAATTGTGGATGTGTTTTTTGTCTCAGTATATATTGTTGTACTTTTTCTTTATAATGTCAGGCTGGCGCTCATTGTTACTGCATCGCTGCCGGTATTTGCAATTTTATCAATGATAGTAACGCCGTTATTTAAAAAGAGGCTTGACGAAAAATTTGAAACGGGGGCAAGGTCACAATCCTTTTTGGTGGAAGCTATAAATGGGATCCATACGGTAAAAGCCTTTGCGCTTGAAAATTCCTTTGAGGATAAGTGGGGGGATTATCAGTCTGATTATGTAAAGGCAGGGTATAAGACCTCTATGATTTCTCAGGCTTCAGGGGCGGTTGCAAATTTCGTGCAGCATGTGGTGGATTTATTCGTTCTCGTATTTGGCGCAAAAGCTGTTATAGCAGGAAGCTTATCAATCGGTCAGCTTGTGGCATTCAGAATGCTTGCCGGCAGGGTGAGCGGGCCTGTGCTCAGACTTGTACAGCTTTGGCAGGAGTATCAGCAGGCTTCCCTGTCTGTAAAGAGAATAGGGGATATATTTAATTCTCCGGTTGAGAGCATGAGCGATAACTTATTACAGGAATTGCCTTCCCTGCATGGAAAAATCAGGTTTGAAAATGTCAGATTCCGATATAAAGTGGATGCAGCCGATGTACTGCATGGTATTTCCCTTGAAATAAAGGAAAACAGCATAACAGGATTGGTTGGCAGAAGCGGCTCCGGAAAAAGTACAATTTCAAAGCTGATTCAGCGCTTATATATTCCGCAAAGCGGACGTATATCTATCGACGGAATGGATGTGTCCCTGATGTCGCCCCAAACATTAAGACGTCAGATAGGTGTTGTATTGCAGGAAAATTTTATGTTCAACGGCACTGTGGCTGACAATATATCCATCCATTGTCCTGAGGCGTCCATGGAAAAAATAATAGAAACGGCTAAGCTTGCGGGAGCGCATGATTTTATCATGGAGCTTGAGCAGGGATATGATACGGTTATCGGTGAGCAGGGCGTTTCACTGTCAGGAGGGCAGAAACAGAGAGTGGCTATTGCGAGAGCCATTATTAATAATCCGAGAATATTGATTTTTGATGAAGCCACATCGGCGCTTGACTATGAATCTGAAAGTATTATACAAAAAAATTTGAAGGATATATGTAAAAACAGAACGGTTCTTATTATTGCACACAGATTATCAACGCTTTCTGCTGCTGATGAAATCATGGTTATTGACAGAGGTGAGCTGAAGGAACGGGGAAATCATGAAGCGCTTATGAGAAGGAATGGTTTATATGCATATCTTTACAGGCAACAGTTAAGGGGTGATACGGAATGAATAAATATTTGGAAAAACGGATGAAGCTTAGTGACAGAAAACTTAAATATGACTTTCTTCCTTCCATGATTGAAATTATAGAAAAGCCTTCAAATGTGCTTGGAGGCGTTATTTTATTTCTTGTTGTTTCCCTGATTGTGACAGCCTTAATCTGGGCGTCTGTATTTAAGCTTGATATTGCAATAACTGCCATGGGGACTTCTATGCCTGAGGCGGGTGTGGTTACATTGAGCAGCGCTTACGGCGGCAGAGTATCGGAAATCTATGTTGAGGACGGAAGCCTTGTTAAGGAAGGAGATATAATTTTGTCTCTGGACAGTGATGAGGTAAACCTTAAAATTTCGGAATGTGAGTATAATTTAAATGTCTTAAACGTTCAAAGAGATGTTTATAAAGAAATATATGATTACCTGATTGCCGTAGAGGAAGGAGAAGATGTTGGGGAATTTGATATTAATTGTTCTGACTATGGGGAATATTCTTCCATTGCTGAGGCAATCGTTATGGAAAAGGAAGCATATGCTGCAAAAATAGATGCCGTAGCTTACAGCCAGAGAGAAGTTGCCGGGAAGGAATATATGCTGAATGTGCTGGAAAATATCAATTCGCTGGATGTTAAAATATACAGTGCCGGAATAAGCCTTGAGGAAGCGCAAAAACAGCTTGAGCTATACAGTGTGAAAGCGCCGGCAGACGGACAGGTGACAGGGATGTCTGCATTTTCAAAGGGAAGTCTTATCAATCAGGGAGATACCGTAGGATATATTCTGCCTGAGGAAAGCCGGACTGTTTTTACGGCATATGTGGCGGATGAGGATATTCTAAGGATAAAATGCGGTGACGCCGTAACTGTAAGAATTGCGGCATATAATAACACGGAATATGAATATATGGAAGGAATCGTTACATATATAGGAGATATTTCATTTAATATAGAGGGAATGGGGGATGCTTATACGGTAAAAATTCAAATGGAGGATTTACCGCAGGATATAAAGGCAGGATTGGAAGGAAGCTGTGATATTATAATAGGCGAGCGCAGTGTGCTTGACTATTTTCTTGAACCCTTTCAGGACGGTTTTAAAAACAGCCTGAAGGAAAGATGATATAAACGCAAAAGCGAAAAGGTTTGGTAATAAACATCGGTTTTTCCAACTGGATATATTCTTTTTTTTGTGGTAAAATTTTCACATGTGTTTTATAACATCAGGTAATTGCGAAACTCCTTGTTTTGAAAAAAGAATTTCCCAATTGCCTGAAAACCTATTTGAGCAATACAGACAATATCAGACAAGGAAGGATAAGGGGAATACATGTTATGCAGAATGAAGCAATAAGCGCAGATGAGCTTTCAAGGGCAACAACAATAGTCAATAATATATTGGGGTATTACAACAGCAAGGTGGTAGGGCAGCCGTTTTTGGGCGCGGCAATTCTTGTGGCTATGATGTCAAACGGACACATTCTTATGGAATCGGTTCCCGGACTTGCCAAGACAACTGCGGCTAAGGTTATGACCGACGCCGTAAACGGAACATTTTCGAGAGTACAGTGTACGCCGGACCTGATACCCAGTGATATTGTGGGAACGCAGATATATAACGCCATGACAAACAGCTTTGAAAACCGTATCGGACCTGTTTATGCAAACTTTGTCCTTCTGGATGAGATTAACCGTTCAAGCGCCAAGACACAGAGTGCCATGCTTGAGGCTATGCAGGAGCATGCGGTTACCATAGGCGGACAAAAATACAATATGCCGGATGTATTTGTGGTAATTGCAACCCAAAATCCCATTGAGCAGGAGGGAACATACATGCTTTCGGAGTCACAGCTTGACCGGTTTCTTCTTAAGGTAAAGCTGGATTATCCGAATGCGGTTTCGGAAATTGAGATATTAAACCGCATAGAGACAGGCGTGCTGTCAAGCAGCAGCTGTGTTGCCGGTATTGAGGACATGGTGTTTTTACAAAATGTGAGAAAGCGCATTTACATGGATGATTCAATAAAAAGATATATTGTGGACATTATACAGGCAACGAGACATACGGATAACATTCTTCCGTCGGAGCTTGCGCAGTATGTTGACATGGGCGTCAGCACAAGAGGGGCAATTACATTTATGGAGGCTGCCAAGGCGGTAGCCGTTATAAACGGAAGAACATACTGCACGCCGGATGATGTAAAAACAATCCGCTATGCGGTTCTGGGGCACAGAATAAGCCTTAACTATGCCGCTATTGCAGACGGAATACAGGTGGAAAAAATTATTGATGCCATTATAGGAGCTGTTCCGACGCCATGAAAATGAAATATGTGTCCAAGCTGCAGACAAATATAAAAAACTACAAAATGATACCGGCAAAAAAACTTACAAAATGTGTGTTTGACGGCTCTTATACCTCAGTGTTCAAAGGGAAAAGCCTGAATTTTGACGAGCTTCGGGAATATGCCTTCGGGGATGACGTTAAGGACATTGACTGGAAATCAACCGCAAGAAGCGGCAAGGTGCTTGTCCGTCAGTTTATTGCGGAAAAAAAGCACAATATAATGTTTGCCTTTGATACAAACCGGAGGATGCTTGCCGATTCGGAGGAAGCCGTTGAAAAAAAGGAGCTTGCCATTATGGCTGCGGGCACGCTTGCCCTTTTAGTCAATCGGAACAACGACTATATAAGCTCCATGTATAAGACGGCAAAGGGCTTAAGCTACTCTCCCTTCAGGACGGGTCTTGGAAATATTGAGCTTATGCTTGAGGGGTATGATAATGCCGTAACGATGGAAAATCACACGGATATAAACGATACGCTTTCCTATATAGTCCGCAATTTTAAAAGACAGATGATACTTATAATTGTCACGGACTTAGAGGGGCTGTCGGGCATATCGGAGGATAATCTGCGTCATCTTAACGTGTTAAATGACGTGCTTGTTCTTTGTGTTAAGGATGTCAGCCTTGAGGGCAGAAACATGTATGACATAGGCGAGGATGCTTATCTGGAGGATTTTTTTGGGAAAGATAAAAAGCTTCGCAAGCTTATCCGGGCCGAAAAGCAAAGACTTGAGGATGAATGCCGTGTCAGGCTTTCCCGTTATGGGATTGCCTGCGCCGAGATTGGCAACGCTGAAAATATGGAAAAACAGATTATGAGCATGCTGGAGCAGCATAAATATAAAAAGAGGTAGCTATGCGCATTACAGTACAATTACAGGAAAAATACGGGTATCTCATATTGCCGGTTATTATATTTATTCTGGCGGTTGTATTTGCGTGCGTTCTGATTATATATCTGAAATACCGCCCGCGGCGTAAAAAGCAGGTTGTGGATGGTGAAAAAGCATGGGGGGCGCTCTATGATGATGAAAAGCGCAGGCTGCGCATGAAATATCTTCAACTATTGGATGCGCTGTATTATAAGGTAAGCTATGACAGGATTTCAAACCGTCAGTGTTATCTGACTATAAGCAGGTACGTGAGGCAGTTTGTTTCGGAAATTACGGGTGTAAAAGTAAGCCGGTGTACCTTAAGCGATATTAAGTGGATGAATATGCCTGTGCTTGCGGCATTGATTGAGGAGCTTTATGAGGCTGAATTTTCCAAGCTGTCCATGGGCGATCCGTATTGGGCAATAGAAAAGACAAAGAGGGTAATTGAGGTATGGAATTAAAGCATGGATATGTGCTCATTGCAGGTATCGTCTTTTCAGTTATTGTGGCTTTGCTGCACATTTTTCTGAAAAAAAGAAAAAAGTCCTATAAAGACGGTACAAAAATTTACAATATGGCATTTGTAAAGGACCATGCATATTTAAAGCGGAGAAAAAAGCTGCAAAAGCTTTTATCCGTTTTCGTGGTGCTTTCCCTTTTTGCGGGCGTTATTGCAGCGTCTGTTCTGGTGGCGCGTCCGTATAAAAGCAAGGTAAAAAAGGCAAACATTCATTCAAGGGATATTATACTTTGCATGGATGTTTCAACCACGGTGGATTCCATGAACGAAAGCCTTGTTGATGAGCTGATTGACACTGTCAATTCCCTGAAGGGAGAGCGGTTTGGCATTATTATATTCAACACCTCTCCGGTGCTTTTGTGCCCGCTTACGGACGATTATGAGTTTGTGGTGGAGCAGCTTGAAAATATAAAAACCGCCCTGAAGGTCCGCATTGATTTTGATACCCACGGTATATGGGATGATGATTACTTTTATTGGTCTGAGTATATTTCAGGAGGCACATTAGTGGGAAATGAACAGAGGGGAAGCTCCATTATCGGCGATGGGCTTGCCTCCACGGTCTACCATTTTTCGGATAAGGATAAGAAACGGACAAGAATTGTTATATTTACGACGGATAATGATGTGTACGGCACAGAAATTTTTGATTTGCCGGAGGCAGCCGAGCTGTGCAGGGAAAATAACATTATCGTGTACGGAATCGGCACAAAGGAAATGTTTAAAAAGGACAAAAAGGAAATGCAGGAATCCGTGGAGCTTACCGGAGGAAAGTTTTACTTAGAGGAAGAAAAGGAAACATTTACGGAGATTGTAAATGATATTCAAAGTCAAAGCTCCTCCCTGGTTCAGGGAAAAACCTATGTGGTTGATACGGAATTTCCAGGAGCGGCATTTATTGCGGCGCTGTGCTCAGTCATGGTTTTGTTTATGAGTCTGCGCCTGCTTCGAAGATAATAAAAGTTTTATTAAGAGAGGTTTCCATGTTTTTTAAACCAATGATACCTATATGGCTTATGGCATGTCTGTGCGTAGTAATGCTCTTTTTTAAGCGTAAGGGCGTATTTGCATATATCAGGCAAATTGTCATAATCCTGCTGTTATTTGCAATAAATTTAAGACCGATGTTTCCGGGTGAGGCAGTCACAACAGGGGAAAAGCGCACAAACATAAAGGTGCTGTTTGTGATTGATGATACAATCAGCATGCTTGCTGAGGATTGCAGGGGAACAAACACAAGGCTTGACGAGCTTAAGAAGGACTGTGAATATATAGTTTCGGAGCTTTCCGGCGCAAGCTTTGGCATTGTGTCCTTTCACAATTCCGCAACCATATTGTCTCCGTATACGGATAATTCCGAGCATATCGTTAATACAATTTCTGCAATGTATCCCTTGGAGGATTTTTATGCAAGGGGAAGCTCTCTGAATACCCCAAGGGAGCTTACGCTTGAAATGCTGAAGCATGCGCGGGAAAAGGAGAACAGTAAGGTTATTTTGTTTTTCATCAGTGACGGAGAGATTACGGACGGAAGCACACTGGAGTCATATAGTGAGCTTAAATCCTATGCGGACGGGGGAGCGGTGCTTGGATATGGAACAAAAGAGGGCGGACATATGCATGTTCAGTCTTTTTATGACGATGAGATTGTGGAGATAGAAGATACCTCGTCCTACCCTTACAAGCCTGCGGTTTCAAAGCTGGATGAGGGAAACCTTATGTCCATATCAGGGGATGTGGGCATTGAATATATTCATATGACAGACAGGGACAAAATCGCTCCGGTTCTGGAAAAAATAAAGGATATGGAAACGGTTGTGTCCACGTCGGAGGAAATTATAAAAACAAAGGATATTGAGGGCGCAAGGGAAACATATTATTATTTTGCCATTTCGCTTCTGCTTCTGCTTGGGGCGGAGGCAGTGCTTGCATTTGTAAAGAGAAAATAAACGGGGGATGAATGTGAAAAAACTGATTATTGGCATTGGCTCGGCGCTGATTCTTGCTGCCGTTGCCGTAACCGTATGTCTACAATTGTATGTTTTTCATTACAACAGGGGCAATGAGTTTTATGAGCTTGGACAGCATGAGAAGGCGGCTTCCGAGTACGAAAAGGCGCTGAAGCTTTATGTTCCGGAGGGCAGGGAGTGCGACATAAGGGTAAATTATGCCCTTTCCATATGCGCAGGGCTTAATCTGAATGATCTTGCCGGTTTGACGGAGGAGGAAAAAACGGCGATGATTAACACCCTTGAGACGGCGATTGACATCCTTGTTGAGGAGGAGTGCGCCCACAGGAATGATAATAACGGACATGACGAGGAGGCGCAAAAATTAAAAAACGAGCTTCAGGAAATCATTGACATGCTGAAGCAGGAGCAGAATCAGCCCCAGAACCCTGACAAAGATGAGGAGGAAACAAATCAGCCTGAGGAGGATGAGCTTTCTGAGGAACAGCAGCAGCTTCAGGAAATCATGCAGCAGGGGACAGACGAGCACGCCGCAGGAATGGAAGAAATGGAGATGTACGACGGGTACTCCTATTACAACGGACAATGCTGGTAAACAGAGTTAAGATGGAAATACAAAAACTAATGGTTGTCATAGCATAAATTTTCTGCTACAATGTACCCGTACATGAAAATTTCCATATTTCGAGGTGTGGCTCAGTTTGGTAGAGCGCTGCGTTCGGGACGCAGAGGTCGCAAGTTCGAATCTTGTCGCCTCGATTACAAATCGCATTGTCATTAGAATTGATAGGTAAAGCGATGGAGATAATGATATGATGCGAAAGCTTAAATTAACTTATTTTTTCGGCGGATTTATTCTTGGTGCATTGGTGATGGCAGCGGTATGGTTGTGCCTTGGTAACCAATCTGATAACGCCGGTCTTATAAGCTCAGAAAATCAGCAGATTGTTCAAAATGAAGGTGCGCAGAGCGCTTCGACGGAAGCTTCGGCAGGCTCGGCGGAAACACACGATTCTATCATTTCAGATGAAAGCAGCACACATTCGGATATCCTGTCTTCAACGGAAACGTCAGTAAAAGCATGGGACAGCTCTGCGGTTTGTACCGGAGGTGATTCGGTAAGCTATCAGGGGCGGGTGTATCGCGCCAAGTGGTGGACGCAGGGCGAAACGCCCGGTAACAGTGATGTGTGGGAGGATATGGGAATAACGGACGGAACTCCGGCGCAGCCCGCAAATGTGAGCGATACCCCGATTGATGCATCCGAGCCACAGGATACGGAGCTGACTGATTTTAAGGTGGTCGGATATTATCCGAGCTGGGTGCCGGACAAGCTGAATACCGTGGATTTCAATGTGCTGACTCACGTTTGTTATGCATTTGCCATTCCAACTCCGGATGGCAGTCTGCTTGAGCTTGAAAATCCCGACATTGCGTCCGAGCTTATCCGCTCGGCTCACAAAAATGGCGCTAAGGTTCTGCTTTCCGTCGGCGGATGGAGCTACAATGATGTTCCGCTGGAGGCAACTTTTTTGGAGGCAACCTCCGACAATGAAAAAACACAGCGCTTTGCAGAAAATATTATTGCGATGTGCGATGAATATGGCTTTGATGGTGTCGATATGGATTGGGAGCATCCCCGGGTTGATGGCACGAGCGCAAAACAGTACGAGGAGCTTATGCTGATTCTCTCGGAAAAGCTTCATGCAAAGGGAAAAATTCTGACGGCAGCAGTTTTGAGCGGTGTGACTGCTGACGGCAACATTTATTACGATGCTGCCGCTCATACCAACGCCGTTCTGAATGCTGTGGATTTCATCAATGTTATGGCATATGACGGCGGGGACGGGGAACGGCATTCACAGTATGAATTTGCCGTGAGCTGCGGAGATTACTGGAAAAACACCCGTGGGCTGCCTGCCTATAAGGTGGTGCTTGGCGTTCCGTTTTACGCAAGACCGAGCTGGGCGGGCTATAATATGATTCTCGCTGATGTTCAGGACGCATGGGACAGAGACAATGTTACATATAACGGTATGGACGTTTACTACAACGGCATGGAAACCATAAAGAAAAAGACCCGCTATGCCAAGGAAAATTTAGGCGGCATTATGATATGGGAGCTAACGCAGGATACATCGGAGCGTGAAAAAAGTCTGCTGCAGGCGATTGGAAGCGCAGCAAACCAGGTTAAGGAGTAACGGATGCTTTGTGCAATGTGCTTCTTTTTTGCAGAATATTAATATATGAATTGGTAAATACTTAAGAAAATTTTTAAATGTCTTGCAAAATCAAAGCAAAAAGCGTAATATCAACTTGCAACGAAAAAAAAAGACAGCATAGTATAACATATATTTTTTATTTATTTACGGAGGAGATTAAAATGGCAGTTAAGAAAGCGACAGTTGATTCAACTATGGCCAAGGTGGAGGCAGCAAAGAAGGAAACAGTAAAAACTGAGACAAAGGCAGCGACTGCAAAGAAGGAAACAGCAAAGGCTGAGACAAAGGCAGCACCTGCAAAGAAGGAAGCAGCTAAGCCTGCAGCAAAGGCACCTGCAAAGAAAGCAGCAGCTAAGCCTGCAGCAAAGGCACCTGCAAAGAAGGAAGCAGCTAAGCCTGCAGCAAAGGCACCTGCAAAGAAGGCAGCACCTAAGGCAGCAGCGCCTGTAGCCAAGGTATTTATAGAGTTTAATAACGGACAGATATCTGCTGATGAGATTACTGCAAAGGCAGTTGAAATCAGCGGAAAGAAGTCAGTAAAGGATTTAAACGTATACTATCAGCCTGAGACCGGAATGGTTTATTTCACTGCTGATGGCGAGGAAGGCTCTTTCGCATTATAATAAATGACAAATAAAAGACTGCCGCGCATGGCTTTCGGGGATGTATTTTCCGAAGCCTGTGCAGGCAGTTTTTTTTGTGCAGTTTTTTTGCTTATTTTTCCAAACTGCTTATTTGCTGGTATTTCTCACTGTTTTTGCAATTTGGCATGCAATTTTTGTCGTTTAAAATACCTGTTTTTGCACGGTTTTTGTCAGAGCAATTCGTTGTAACAAAGAATTGAAGATGATATAATTTAGGAAGTAACAGTGTGCTGAAATATATTATGTCAATGGGAAAAACAGGAGAGCTTATGGATAAGTACGAACTGAGGGTAAAAATAAACAGGGCGCAAAAAGAGATTGGGGAGTTACGGTATGACATACAAAAACTGTATGACAAAATGGCTGCATATGAGGCAGAAAAAAGCAAAGCGAACAATCTCATAAGTGAAACAGAGTATTATTATACAGGAAAACAAAACAGGATTAAATCCATGGAGGGGGTTAAAGGCAGGGCAACCAATACCATGCTTGCCAAGCTGGCGGAGCGGTTTACCTATCGGGGCATGAGCGGGATTATTGACGGATATGACTATATAGCAGACTGCATTCAAAATAATATTCGGCTGGCGGACAGAAGAATTGAGGACGCACAGATAAGAATCCGGCAATTGGAAATAAATATTTACAATTGGGAAAGTGAAATAAGAAATATAAAAACAATGGAAGGGGAGATATAAAATGCAGGGGAACGGCTGCCTGAAAATAAATGATGATGAATTTTATTCATACAAAACAATGATAAGTGAAATGGCAGGTCTTTTGGAGGAAAAGCTGTCAGCATATATGTATATTATGCAGACGGTGTGCAATGACGGCATAATATCGGGAAATGTACATGACAACCTTAAGGAATATATGGAAGCAGTAAGGCTTATGGAGGGACAGCTGCTCCTGCTCAGTTCTGCACTAGGTTCCAATATTGATGCTTTTATTTCGGAAATAGATGAATTGGATAAAAATTTATATTACGGTTATTAACAGGGGGGAGACTTATGGATAGTAAATCTGCAATACAGGTGAATTATGAAGTGCTTGATACGGAAATATTTAATCTGGCAAAGCTGAGGGAAGAATCAAAAACAGTCGTTAAAAATAAGTATCATGAGATAAAATCAGTATTTGAAGGTTCGGACAGCCTGACGGCGGAACAATTTTATGCCTCTGCCGATTTACTGTATTCGGTGGACGCCATCATGAATGACATGATAAATCAGACAATCATTTCCATGCAGTGTGTCAAGGCGGTCTTTCAGGATATGGATGCAAATATTGCTGAAAAACTGGGAGGATGAAAATATGGAAAGAGACTTTACGGAAGAAGTTGAACAGGAAATGCTGGAAATGTTAGATGCATATAATGATCTGGAAACCCTGCAGAATACAGACGAAAAATGGAAT
>DKZK01000021.1:0-149 GCA_002493625.1 Lachnospiraceae bacterium UBA7076
GGTGCAGATAAAAAACAATGATAACGAAGAAATAACATATGACAATCATGGTTTATGGGCAAGGTCATGGGATGATATTACGGAATCCTATTTACCGGAGCAGCTGCGAATAACAAGTAACATTCTGGCATTTACAAAGGACAACTGGC
>DKZK01000021.1:445-7307 GCA_002493625.1 Lachnospiraceae bacterium UBA7076
TGGCATTTACAAAGGACAACTGGCTTACCTGCTCTGCCGCTTTAGGCAAACATGCCTATACATATTACGATAAGCTCACCAATTCATTTGCCAATGCAGTGGATTATGGTTTATCCGCTCAGTTTGTACAGGCAGGTTATATATATGGAACCCAGATAGTCGGAGGAGACATTTATTCTGACAACTACTCTCCCACTTCCGGAACGTATATTAATTTAAGAGATGGCAGCTTTAGCTTTGCCGGGGGTAACTTGAAATATGATAATAATGTTTTATCATTGAAAGGTGATATAAAGGGTAGTAATATTATCAGTACAGAAATTAATAATGGTAATGGTACATTTAAGGTTACAAAAGATGGAAAAGTTACTGCTACTAATGGTGATTTTACTGGCGATATAAAAGCTGTATCATTATTAGTTGAAAATAATGGTGCATATGAAGATTTTAATAAAAATTTTTTTGAATATAAAAATACATTAGACTTAAGTACTTCAAGAATACTATTATCAAATAATAGCACTACTTTTGGTAGTACATCTATTTCTTTAGTTCCAATGCATGGTATTTATTTAAATGCTATTAAAAATAAAGGGCAAGGAATGTCTGGATTTACTCAAATACATATATCTAATCAAGTAGAATATAATCCATCGCTGCAAATGGTTTTTTCAGACACTAACGGACAAAAAAATATATATTTTGGTTCTGATGGAACTTTTTTTAATTCAGATCTTGAAATACATGGTAATTTCATAGTATCTGATGGTACTAAATCAAAAGTTATATCTACTAAAAATTATGGAAACAGATTGTTATATTGTTATGAAATGCCCTCTCCCATGTTTGGAGATATAGGTCATGCAATTATCGGAAGTGATGGACTCTGTTATATAGATCTTGAAAGTATTTTCGAGGAAACAATCGCATCTTATATTCAATATTATGTTTTTTTACAATCATATAGTGAAAAGCAACCTTATGTTTTGGAAAAATTAAGCACATATTTTGTTGTTAAGGGAGAACCTGACACAGAATTTGACTGGGAGGTAAAAGCAAAGCAAAAAGGCTATACATTTGAACGTCTTGAGGAAACCTCAGATAATTCATTGAACATAACAGATATAAATTATGAATTTCTTGCTGAAGAATATTTAAATAACTATGAAAAGGAGATTATAAATGAACACAATTAAAAAAATCACAAGTTTCACAGCACATCAGACAGCAGAAGGAATGAGATTATCTGCAACCTATTCTGAAATCAGTAAAAATGGTACAATTAATAAAAGTAATGAAAGATTCAATATTGTTGTTGTCGATGATGAAATATCAAAATCAGTTTTTAAAATAAATGAATTTTTAACAGACAAAATACCGTCATGATATATTTTACAGTAACATGTTAAAAACGATTATTTAAGTTTACAAAAAATATAAAATAGGAGGTTGTGTTTTATGGATAATATACAAAATCTGTCCATGGATATTATGGAATTCCTCTCTGGTGCAGATAAAAAACAATGATAATGAAGAAATAACATACCACAATCATGGTTTATGGACAAGGTCGTGGGATGATATTACGCAATCCTATTTACCGGAACAACTGCGAATAACAAGTAACATTTTGGCATTTACAAAGGACAACTGGCTTACCTGCTCTGCCGCTTTAGGCAAACATGCCTATACATATTACGAAAAGCTCACCAATTCATTTGCCGATGCAGTGGATTATGGTTTATCCGCCCAATTTGTACAAGCAGGTTATCTATAAGGCAATCCGATATGAAGAAATCATTGCTGATTTGGTAGCAACCGTTCAAAGTCAAAATGAACGTATATCATTATTAGAACAAGAATTAATGGAAAGGTAAAATTAAGATGGAAAACATACAAGAAATAACTCTTGATATAAAAGATAATCATACATATCAACAGTTATATACCAAACAATATGATTATGGTTCTTCCATTATTTTTCATATTGTTAATGACGGCTGTCCTTTCGATATCGAGGGTGTTACAGCCATTTTTTCTCTCAAAAAACCCGACGGGCACTTTATTGAGAACAATGCAGATGTTATTGATGGTGATGTTAAAATTACAATTACGGAGCAGATGACATCTGCATATGGCAAGGCAAAATTTAGCGTAACACTGCTTAAAGATAATGTTTGCATTACCACAATTACAGGTTTTATGAAAATAGATGAATCCGTTATTCATCCGGAGGATATTGAAAGCTCAGATGAATATAATATTATTGATGATATCTTACATAAGGTAACAGATGCAAATGAGGCAATAAAGATTTCAGAAAACAATGCGAAAAAAAGTGAGAAAAATGCGAAAACCAGTGAACTTAACGCTCAGATTTCTGAAACAAATGCTGCAAATTTTGCAACACAGGCAGAAAACTATACCCAGCAATCAAATACCGCAGCATCGGAAGCAGCCAATAAAGCAGATGAAGCGTCTTCCAAGGCTGATGAGGCTTCTGCATATGCAACACAGGGACAAGAATATGCAAACGCAGCATCTGCATCAGCTTCCGATGCGGCTTCATCTGCATCTGACGCTTCTGTATCAGCTTCCAATGCATCAGCCTCCGAAAATATTGCATCTTCTAAAGCAGATGAGGCTTCTTCTAAGGCGGACGAAGCATCAAAATCTGCAGCACAGGCACAAAGCTATGCAACAGGAGATACAAACAGCTCAAAATATTATTTTGAACAAATAAAAAATATTTCAGAATCCGTTACGGGAGCATTACGCCCTATGGGTACTGTGGCTTTTGCTGAGCTTCCTGAGATTTCAATTGCAGTAGCAGGCGACATGTATAACATTTCTGATGAATTTACTACCACATCTGATTTTAAGGAGGGCGCAGAAAATGTTATCCCTGCCGGTGCAAATGTATATAAAACATCTGATGGCTATTGGGATATACTTGCAGGAACTCCGGTTACAAGCGTTAATGGGCAGCGAGGAAATGTAAGTATTACCGGTGAAAGCCTCGGCATCTCCTTTGACAAAATTTATCCGGTTGGAAGCATTTATATGAGTGTAAATAATGTTAATCCTAAGTCTTTCTTTGGTGGAACATGGGTTGCATGGGGAGCGGGACGTGTTCCTATTGGTGTAAATACCTTGGAAACAGAATTTGAAGTTGCAGAAAAAACCGGAGGCACAAAAACAGTAAACCTGCAACATTCACATACGGTTGATAGCCATACTCACGGAATGTCACATACTCATACAGTTGATAGTCATACTCACGGAATGACGCATACTCATACAGTTGATAGCCATACTCACGAAATGTCACATACTCATACGGTTAATTCACATAAGCATCTGGGTACAACGGGTGTTGATAGTAATCACTATTATCAAGGCGCCACATATGGTTCAAATATAATTAACAGCTCTGTTGAAAATATGACAGGGCTTTACTTTAATCCGGCATCCGAAGCAAGAACGGCAACAATTCGATTATCTTATACTTCACCTGAGGCACCGGGAACGAATGCGGGAACAAGAACAAATACCGACGGAGCTACACCGGGAACAAATACAGGAACAAGAACAAATACAGGTGGAGCTACACCGGGAACAAATACAGGGACAAGAACAACTACCGGTGGAGCCGCACCGGAAACGAATGCAAACTTAAGTACCACACAATCTATATTACAGCCTTATATTACATGTTACATGTGGAAAAGAACAACATAATAATAATTTAAAAACGCCGGAATTTTATATTTACGGAATTGCATAAGTATATAAACAATTCAGATAAAAATTAAAACGAAAAATATAAAAGGATATTGCAAAAGGAGGATTTATTAGATTTTATGGAAAACATACAAAATCTGTCCATGGATATTATGGATAATCATATATATGAAGTAATATATACGAAGCAATATGATGAAGGAAGAACAATTATTTTCGATATACTTGATAACGGAAAACCATTTGATATAAGTGGATATAAAGCTATATTTCAAATGAAGAAGCCAGATGGGACGGTAATTATTAATGATTATGATGTGACAGACGGTAAAATTGCAATATCATTAACAAACCAAATGACCATATGCGCAGGTAATAAAATTCCGTTTCAGATTCAACTGATTAAAAACATTGAAGACTTAAATGAAAAGCCTTCGATTTTAACTACTGTTACAGGATATATAAAAGTTGATAAATCTGTTGTTCAGCCTGATGATGCTGTAAGTTCAGATGAGTTTAATGCGCTTACACATGCATTAACAGAAGTCAATAAAATACATGTAGAAATTTATAATGCCGAAAAAGTAAGGGAAGCAAACGAAAACATCCGGGAAAATAATGAAACTACAAGAATCTCAAACGAAACTTCCCGTAACAATGCGGAGGAAACCAGAAAGGCAAACGAAAATATCCGTATAAATTCTGAAACTGTTCGCTCTCAAAATGAAGAAACCCGTCAGGCAAATGAAAATGTCAGAAAATCAAATGAAACCGCAAGACAATCTAATACTGCCGATGCAATTACACAAGCAAATACTGCTACTAAAAACTGTGTTGAAGCAACAACAGATTTACAAACAAAATTAAGTGAAAATTATTTTGTATTAACATCGGACAAAGGTATAGCAAACGGTGTTGCAGAATTAGACCAGAACGGGCTTGTTCCATCCTCTCAGCTTCCGGGCTATGTTGACGATGTTGTTGAAGGATATTTTAATTCTGAAAGGTTTTACAAGGATTCTGCTTTATCTGAAGAAATTCCGGGAGAAACAGGAAAAATATATGTTGATCTTGAAACAAATAAAACATATAGATGGTCAGGCAACACGTTTATTGTTATCAGTGAAACTCTTGCCTTAGGTGAAACTTCGTCTACCGCTTATCGTGGAGATAAAGGTAAAGCGGCTTATGAACATTCTTTAAGCGCTCATGCCATGATTGATGCAACTAAAACTGAAAAATCCGATATAAATGGGAATATAAAAATAAATAATGAAGAAAAACTTGTATATAAACACCCTGTTTCCGGTGCAACCCCAGGTTCGTATGGTGATGTAGTCGACCAAGCTCCAAATGCAGGAGAATCATTTAAAGTTCCTTTTATATCGGTTGATGATGCGGAACATATAACAGAAGTAAATGATCATACAATTACATTACCAAAATCATCTTTAGATGGAGACACTGCTAACAATACAATTTCTTATACCAGCGAAGATAATACTAACCCTACTGCTTGGACAGATGTTTCTACACTAACATCCGGTGAAAAACATAGCAGTATTTTTAATAAAATATCGAAGATGTGTAAGAATGTAAGATATTTATGGAAACTGTTAGGTACAACAGATATATCTTCTATTGGCGGCGGAACGGTAACAGGTGCTATTAATTCGCTAAATGGCAATTTAGCGAATGTAAATACTAAAAAGCAAGACAAAATAACAGGAGCTGCATCAACAGTTGTTTCAAAGGATCTTATGGCAAGCATGGCTGTGGTTACAAGTCCTACTGGAAAAATTGGCGTAGGTAATACTACTTTAGCCGAAATTGAATGTGTTCATGGAGTAACCAGTAAAATACAAACGCAATTAAACAATAAGGTAGGCACTACAGGGTCACAAAACATTACGGGAACTAAATATTTTAAAAGTAACGTGCTTTTAGATTCAAACGCATATGCTAATGCTGCTATTCAAACTCAAAATGATAACACTGATGGTAATCATGCGGCAGGAATAGCTTTTCATAATTTAGGCAAGAATGCAGCATATTTATTTTTACATCCAACAAAGAATAGTATCTTTGTTGTTTATGCTGACGGTACGGCATATGGTATAAACCAACAATATTCAGGTACATGGTCGTCAAGACATGTGAAAGAAAATATAAAAAATATGTCAATACAAGAAGCTGAAAAAATTCTAAATATTAATATTGTCGATTTTGATTATCTAAATGGACAAAAAAATCAACATGGTATTATTGCCGAAGACTTATACAAAATACTACCAGATTGCGTAAATATGCCTGGAAATTACGATGAAGACAATGTAGAAATTGAAAAAACTATTATGAATACACCAAGTATTGATTATTTAAAATTAATTCCTTATTTAATTAAAATGCTTCAAATTCAACAAAAACAAATCAATGATATTTTGAATAATTAATCTACAATTAACTTGAATCATTGGATTTCAGTGTAAATATGGTGTTTCAAGCAAACGCAGTATGCTCGTTAATAGCCGATGTATCTTGCGGGTAAAAAGATAAAGAAAAGGTTGCGTTATTAGATAAGCTACATTTAATTCGTATGTACCAGCACACATTATTATGAACCATATGGATATATTATATTTATATAAAGACATTCACCATGATCTAGTACTTGCTGAGGTGTGACAGTCCCTGATGTAGTAAAATAAGTAGTTGAAGTCAAACTGATTATAGCGTAGTTTGATGCAAGTGCTAAATTCCATTTAGCAATTTTTTTCAATAATATTAATTTTGCTTTAAAAACAGGACAAATGAGCATAAATCTCATTTGTCCTGTTTATTTACTATTTTTCAATTTTTTTACATCTGATAAAAATTAAAATTCATTTGATTTATTATAATTTTTTCTTACATGTATAATAATTTCATATATCCCAATTAATCACTTCAAAAAATAAAAGCCCCAAAACCTAAAAAATCAAGGTCTTTGAGACTTCCAATAATAGCGGGAGGGGGATTTGAACCCTCGACACTACGGGTATGAACCGTATGCTCTAGCCAACTGAGCTATCCCGCCATGCTACTTCAAAAGAAGTAAAATGGGACCTACAGGGCTCGA
>DKZK01000021.1:7612-31517 GCA_002493625.1 Lachnospiraceae bacterium UBA7076
CCCAGCTGAGCTAAGATCCCATTTGATTTTGACACCTTTGCTAGTATACTATCAGAACATACAAATGTCAAGTTATTTTTCAAAAAATATATTTTTTTTAGCGGAGTTTCTATATAAAAAATAGTACAATAACGATGAGATATGGTATAATATAGCAAACAAGGAGTAACTTCTATGTGGGTTTGGTGGTTTATGTTTTTTTCAAATTTAATAATACCTGTGATTCTTATTGTTTCAGGCAGAATTATGTGGAAGCATTGCCCAAAGGAGATTAACAACGCGATAGGTTACAGGACAAAGCGTTCCATGAAAAATGAGAATACATGGAAATTTGCCCATGATTATTGCGGACGGCTTTGGTGGAAATTAGGCTGGATTACCCTTATCATTTCTGTACTGGTGCAAATTCCGTTTTATAACAGCTCCGATACTATGACTGGAATTGTGGGTGTCATTATTTGCACGTTGCAGTGTATTGTCTTGATAATATCGATTTTTCCAACAGAAAAAGCGTTGAAAAAAACATTTCACGAGGACGGAACGTATAAATAGAACAAAGCGGCTTTGCCGCTGCTGTTCGCATCCTAGCTTACGTCCGTCAGGACCGTGCCTATAGGAAACGCAGTTTCCTATAAAGCAAAAAAGGATGGACCGGTGCACCGGTCCATCCCCTTTATACTGAAAACGACTCAGACTACTTGTCCTCATCGTCAGTTTTAACAGGCTCCTCGATTTCGTCCTCATCAAAGAAGCTGTCGTCAAAATCGTCAAAATCATCAAAATCGTCAAGGTAATCAGGAGTGAGATACTTGTATACTGCTATACAAATTCCTACGATGATTGTAATAACACCTACAATAAGCGCTACAGATAAGAAAGCATTTTTAGCTTCTTTCACGCATTCATCTTCCTGTACTACCGTAACTTCATCAATCTTTTTCATATTCGTTACCGCCCTTTCTCAAATTATATAGTTTATGTCTTAAAGGGTAAAACAAGACCCAAATTCATATAAAGATTATATCATAATAAAAATCTTATTTCTACTGTTATATAATATTTTTTTATTTTTTTCATTTTTTCATATATTATATTTTTTTCATTTTTACCAGTGACATAAACATTCTCTTTTCGCCGACCCTCTCAAAGTCAACTATTATTTCCTTATCATTTCCCGCAGGAGTTATTGATTTTACAACTCCCTTTCCAAACTTAATATGCTTTACGGTGTCTCCTGCCGAATAGCTGTCTGTATCAGCGCCGCCCATAGGAAATGCTTTTCCAAAGCCCGGATTGGCAGATGGATTTCCTGTAAGCTTCGTGTACGGATTATTTTTCGAATAATCATTCTGCACCATTTTCGGTCTTCCGTAGCCTACATTTGAAAATATTTTAGGCTTGCTTACAAATGTATCATCCGAATCCAGATAATGCTTGGGAATTTCCTTTACAAACCTTGATACGTCGCTCATACAGGTTGTTCCCCTTACCATACGCTGGCTTGCGGCGGACATATAAAGCTTTTCCATTGCCCGTGTAATACCTACATAGCAAAGCCTTCTCTCCTCCTCAAGCGCATCAGGATCCTCGGAATCAATAGACATGCCGCTTGGAAACAGTCTGTCCTCCATGCCCACCATAAATACATAAGGAAACTCCAATCCTTTGGCGCTATGCAGTGTCATAAGAGTGACCTTCTCGCTTTCATCCACGTCACCAGCCTCATCTGCATCCGCCACAAGCGCAATTTCCTCAAGCAGCTCCGTCAGAGTTGCCTCCTTGTGCTGCTCCTCAAAAATAACAACCTTATTTTTAAGCTCGCCGATATTTTCTATTCTTGCCTTTGCCTCGTCTGTGCCCTCTGCATTCAGCTCCTCAATATATCCGGTTTTCTCAATAATCTCATCAAAAATTGCTTCCAGAAATCCCTCGCCTATCCTGCTTCTGATACTCTCCATCATATCAGTAAATTTATTTATTTTGTCCACGGAGCGGGACATACCCGGAATTTCCGCAATATCAAGAAGCGCGTCATAAACGCTCATGCCGTTATTGTCAGCAAATTCAGAAACCTTGGCTACCGTTGTATCGCCGATTCCGCGTCTCGGAACATTAATTATCCTCTTAAGGGCATTTGCATCACTTGGGTTTGCAAGCACCTTAAGGTAAGCTACAATATCTCTTATTTCTTTCCTTGCATAGAAGTTTGTTCCGCCTACAAGCTTATAGGGAACATTTTCATAAATAAGCTTTTCCTCAAGTACACGTGACTGTGCATTTGTTCTGTAAAGGATTGCCATGCTTCCGTAAGACACTCCCATGCGTTTTACGGATTTAATTTTTGATACGGTGCCTTCCGCTTCCCTGTATTCGTCATTATATTTTGTGAAGGTTATTTTTTCTCCGTCCTCCTTATCGGTCCAGAGCGTTTTATCCTTACGTCCCTCATTATTTGCGATAACCGCATTTGCCGTATTCAGAATATTTGCCGTGGAACGGTAATTTTGTTCCAGCTTCACCACCATAGCGTCAGGATATTCCTCCTCAAAATTGAGGATATTATAAATATTGGCTCCACGGAATTTATATATGCTCTGGTCGTCATCACCAACCACACACAAATTCCTGTATTTGGCGGCAAGCTGCTTTACAAGAACAAACTGCGTATGGTTTGTGTCCTGATATTCATCAACCATTATGTGTTTAAATCTTTCCTGATATTCAGCAAGCACGTCCGGATTTGTCTCAAATAAAAAAATGGTCTGGTAAATCAGATCATCGAAATCCAAGGCATTGCTTATTCTAAGTCGTCTTTGATACTCTCTGTATATTTTCGCTATCTGCTGATCCCGGAAGCTTGCGGCATTTTCCCTTTCGTAATCGTCAGGTGAAATATAATTTTCCTTCGCCTTTGATATGGCAGCAAGCATAGCCTTCTCCTGATAAAGCTTCGGGTCAAGATTTAAGTATTTAATTGTCTCCTTCATGACAACCTTCTGTTCGTCCGTGTCATAAATGGAAAAGTCTTTTGTTCCTCCTATGCACTCAATATGCTTCCGCAATATCCTTACGCACATGGAATGAAATGTGCTTACCCATACTCCAATAGCATCTTCTCCTAATATTTTCTTAACTCTCTCACGCATTTCCTTTGCAGCTTTATTGGTAAATGTAATTGCCAGTATATTATATGGGTTTACTTTACATTTTTCCATAAGGTATGCGATTCTGTGAGTAATAACGCGGGTCTTGCCGCTTCCGGCACCCGCAAGAATAAGCAGAGGCCCGTCGGTATAGCAACAGGCCTCTGACTGCTTATCATTTAAACCGTTCAATTATTTAAGTCCCATCTGAGCCTTAAGAGCCTCAAGCTCGCTCTGTATGGCTGTATCAGGAGCGGCATCATACTTAGCTGCCAAAGCATCCACTCCGCTTTCCTCTACTGATAAATTAAGTTCAGACATTGCATTTGCCTTGTCAAGCATGCTGTCTGCCTTTGCTTCCATTCTCTCAAATGCGCTTATGCTTCCTGACGTATCTCCGATTGAGGAATTAAGCTTGTTGAGCCTCTGCTGGGTTTTTGCAACCTTCATCTTTGATTTGATTGCATCTCTCCTTGTGTTAAGCTCATTGATGTCATTTACAAGCTTGTCATGCATCTGTCTCATCTTCATTGCATTTGCAGACGCCACATCGTATGTCTGCTGTAAGCTCGCCTGCTTAGCCGTAAGCTGCGCCTTCTGCTGAAGGAATTTTGTTGCGTCTCCCTCATTGCCTGCAAGAAGCGCCTTCTCAGCATAGGACTGCATCTTTGCAATCTCGCTGTTGCACTCGTCAAGCTCTCTCCTGCATCTCTGCTCATCAGCCATAACGGCAGCAGTCTCCTCCTTGACGGAAGCAAGGTCCTTTGTAAGATTTCTCATGGTCTGGTCAATCATCTTCTCCGGATCCTCAGCCTTATCAAGAAGGGCATTGATATTGGCTGCCATAATGTCTTTAAATCTGCTAATGATACCCATAAATTTGTTTACCTCCTAATTATGTATATGTTAAAGTACTTTCAATGTATTAGCTCAGGTGTAATTAGCCATAGGTCAATTATACCCAAGCAATCCTTTTTGTTCAATATGAAAAAAATAAAGATTTATTGTTTTTCACATAAAAATGGTACCTTATTGTTTATTTTTTGCACGATAGAAACAATATCCTTGTCAGGAAATTACTTGTTCTGCATACGTGCCAGCACTTCCTTATATGTCTCTATAAGGTCGCCTATATCCTGTCTGAATACATCCTTGTCATATTTCTTATTTGTATCAACATCCCAGAGGCGGCATGAATCAGGTGATATTTCATCTGCAAGAAGTATCTCGCCGTCAGCCGTCTTGCCAAACTCAATCTTAAAGTCAACAAGCTTAAGGTTAAACTTAAGGAAAAATTCCTTGAGAAGCTCATTTATTTTTAAAGTTGTTTTCTTGATGTAGGCATACTCCTCACGTGTACAAAGCTTAAGTGCCACTGCATGATCTTCATTGATAAGAGGATCGCCGTAATCGTCATTCTTGTAGCTTATCTCAAATATCGGCTCATCAAGAACAATTCCCTCAGGCGCACCAAGTCTTTTGCAAAATGATCCTGTAGTAATATTTCTTATAATCACCTCAAGAGGAAATATCTCAACCTTTTTAACCCTTATGTCCCTGTCATTTAACTTTTCAAGCATGTGGGTCTTTATTCCCGCCTCCTCAAGCATATCAAAGATTATGCAGGAAATTGTGTTGTTCAGTACGCCCTTTCCCTCAAACTGGTCATGCTTCACACCGTTTCCTGCGGTTGCATCATCCTTATAATGAATAAGGTATTCATCTGCCTTATCTGTTTCGTAAACCTGCTTTGCCTTTCCTTCATAAAGTAAATTAGCCATTTTTGTACTCCTTTATATTAATTATATTTTGCCATTACTTCCTCATTTGCCTTCATTGCCGACTTCTCCATTTCTTTTCTGTCAGCTAAAAGCCTGTCCTTCAATTCCTTATTGCCGTTTGCCATTATCTGAAGCGCAAGGTGCGCTGCATTTTTACTTCCGTTTATGGCAACCGTTGCAACCGGTATTCCCGGCGGCATCTGGACGATTGATAAAAGGGCGTCCATTCCGTCGAGGACGGAGCCTGATATGGGAACTCCAATAACAGGTATTACCGTCTGGGAGGCAACAACTCCGGGAAGCGCCGCCGCCATTCCTGCCGCCGCTATAATAACCTCCGTACCGTTTTCATTTGCCTCACTGATAAATGCCGAAAGCCCCTCATGCGCCCTGTGCGCCGAAAGACATCTCACATCTACCGCAACGCCATAATCCTTAAGTATCTGTATGGCAGGCTCAACCTTTGGCAAATCGCTTGTCGAACCCATGATTATCGCTGTTCTCATATAAAATCTCCTCATCCTTATGTTAATCATTTTAGGCATTTGCGAAACTATGTTTTGAAAATAAGGAGTTTCGCAATTGCCTGTTAATCTTTTTCAAAGCTTTTTATTTTCTACAACGTATTATATAATAGTTTGCAGGTTTTGAAAACCCTTAATTATGATTGCTCAAAGGGCTTGTTTAACTCCTTTGTACCCTCAAGAACAAACCTTCCGTTTTCTATAATTGCAATTTGTTCTCCGTCAGGCTTAACCGCATATATGCCGCCAATTTCCTCGTAAGGTATCGTTATGTCCGTATGGCAGTTGAAATATGCATTTGCCCGTTCCTTATCATCCCCGCTTTTCCTGAGAAGGGAACATTCATTGTCCTTTGCAATTATTTCCTTTCCGTCAGGATTGTAAAGCCTGTTTTCCTCGCTGTAGCTGTAGCAGGTGTCACCCACCGCAAAATGCGGCCCCATTTTCTCGGCTATGAGTATCGGAAGCTTGTAAATTATGTCGTACTTATGCGCCATAACATATGCCGTTGTGTTTGTTCCGATTGCAAATTCACCAATCGGCAAAGTTTCATGGCTGAACATAACATTTTCCTTTATAAAGCTTTTGTTTTCCCTCTCATCCGAAAAATTATCACAGGTGTATGATGAAATTTTCCCATCCTTAAATTCAATTGTAAGATTTGTGTATTTCAGCTCATTAAGATAAACCTCGCTGACGTTTAAAATTCCGTCTGTTCCCGTTAAGACAGGCGACGTAAACACCTCCCCGACAGGTATGTTCACATCTGCAAGACAGTTTTCAAAATTTGTTTCCCTTTCAGGCTCACTCAGCTTATGAAGCATAACCCTAATGTCGGTTTTGTTGCTTCCCCTTCCCACAATATGCACATATTCCGCCCTGTCAAGGACGTCAATCATACACTGCTGTATGCCTCGGTACAAATCATTGTCCAGCGTATTTACCTTTACAATCTCGTCAAATATTTCCTCAAAGTTATCACCAATTTCAGGGATTGGGTAAGCTATAATTGTAAAGCTGTATTTGTCCCTCGGAATGTATTTGTTTGTTATATCTGCCGCCTTGGAGGAATATTCCACCAGAAGCTTCTGCTGCTTTTCATCAAGCTTTATGACCGTTTCCTTATTTTCAGGCTTGAAAGGCGCCTCGCCAAAGGTCTCAATCACTGCCGGGCCAGCATATACATATGCCATCTCCTTGTTTTTTGCATAGGCTTCCTCCATAACCTCAAGCTTTCTGTTTATAAACGCCTTGTCAAAAAATAGCGCCTCGTCCATTCTGTGGTCGTAGTCATACTGTTTATTTGCAGGGGTTCCAACAAAGCCTGTACGAATGTTAAGCTTTCTGTTTATACGGCTTACCGCATACCGGAAAATGACAGGGCTAAGTCCATGTTCCCGGAACATTTCAATTGCATATTTTACCATCCGCTCCTGACCGATTGTATACCTTATATTGACGGATTTTTTAGGACTTAAATCGATTCTCATTGTCTCAAAGCCTTTTATAAAACCGTTTACATAGGTTGCCGCCATTGCGCGTACCTTGTCCTCGGATAAGCTGTTTAAAAATGTTGCGGTTTTTATTTCATTTTCACTTACATATTCTCCATAATGATACAGATATCTTAAATCGCTTAAATCACTGTCCATAATGATACGGACTGCAAATGTGTTTGAGCAGTCGATGCTTTGGGCGGTTCTTCCCGCAACCAGAACATCTGCATAGTCATACATATAGTAATAAATTGCATTTTTAATTTCCTCTGCTTCGGGAAGTCTGTCATTTTCTGAAAACATACAGTAAATCTCTATGAACAGTTCACACAAAGATACAAATTCTTCCATTTTGTTTTCAAAGCAATAAGCGATACAGCCCCTAACCTCGGAATAAAGAAAGCCGAGCAGCTTTCCATAAGACGTTCCAAGCCTTTTTACCGCATAATCGGGATTGCCAAAGCTTTCACCGTAATTTTCAGGAAGTATGTCCTCATAAAGCTTATGATTTATCGCCCTAAGTTCTTCCTCATCAAGCTGAGATTTGTCTATCTGATACACATCATAAGCATATAGAATAAACTCTGACACAAAATCAAAGTATTCCTTGAGCGCCACACATAATTCCTCATTATCACTTATATTGTCGCTCCACTTTTCATTTGAAATTTCTCCGAGCCTTTCTACTATAAGCTCCAATCTCTCCCAAATATCTTCCATTTTCATTCCTTCCATAAACCATAAATTTCATTCATCCGTCAGATTTCCAAGCTCTGTGTTCTTATCAATAAGCGCCCTTGCATACTCCCACAGCGCAGCTGAGCCATCTCCTGTTTTTTCATTTCTTTTCATTACCTGACTTTTTTTGATTTCATGCTCCCTCCATGAAAGACCTGCCGATGCGTCATTTAATAACAGAGGCTGCATATGGTCAAGCGTGAAGGCAAATTTTGCCTCGGCGGTTTCTCCTGCCTCAAATTCCTCCCACAGTGCTCTCATATATTCTGCCTGATCCCGGGGAAGAATATTAAATATTCTGTCTGCCGCCCTTTCCTCACGCTCACGCTTGCTATCATTTCCTGCGCTGTCGTAGGCGTAGGTGTCCCCCGCATCAATCTCCACCACATCATGTATCAGCACCATTGTAACAGTCTTGAGAACATCTATGTTTTCATTTGCATGCTCCGCCAAAAGAACCGCCATAATTGCAAGATGCCAGCTATGCTCGGCGTCATTTTCCTTCCTGCTGGCATCTGAAAGATAGGTCTGCCTACCTATCTTTTTTATCTTATCCAATTCCAAAATAAATGCTAACTGCTTTTTTAACCGTTCGTCCAAAACACTTCCTCCATCCAACACCGCCACAGACTAAAATATTATGATTGCCAGCGGAATTATAAGGGCAATCATATTTAACAATATGGAAATCCTTTTCCCTCTCACTCCGCCTTCCTCCGCCTTGTTGCCCCACATGGCAAAAATTTCACCCACAACAGATAAAATTATGGCTATAATATAAAGAAGTCCGAATATTTCCGGAGCATGTCCCCTTGTGGCGATTGAGCATATAACGCCCGATATTTCAATTATAATCGCAACTGCTGCCATGATATAGGCGATAACCGTATCTGCTGCAATTGATGTATCCGTAAAATAATATCTTCTTTTTTTGAATAAACCCATAATATATAATAAGCTTCCTTTCTACCTGACACAGCCTATAAGCTCATTTATATCCTCAATATTATTCCTCGTCATATAGTCTTCCATTCCATTAATGATATCTCTGGTTGCATAAGGATTATTGAAGTTTGCCGTTCCCACTGCCACGGCAGTTGCCCCCGCCATCATAAATTCAAGGGCATCCTCCGCGCACATACAGCCTCCCATTCCGATAATCGGAAGCTTAACAGCATTTGCTGCCTGATAGACCATGCGGACTGCAACAGGCTTTATGGCAGGTCCGGAAACCCCTCCCGTTTTGTTGGCAACTGCAAATGTCCGTTTATTTACGTCTATTTTCATTCCCGTAAGTGTATTTATAAGAGAAAGCGCGTCAGCGCCCCCTGCCTCAGCCGCCTTTGCCATCTCCGTAATATCCGTTACATTTGGACTTAATTTCATAATGACAGGCTGCTTCGCCTTCGCCTTTACTGCCTTCGTTATGTCAAGAAGCGCATTGGGATTTTGTCCAAATGCAATGCCTCCCTCCTTTACATTCGGACAGGAAACATTTATCTCAAGAAGGTCAATGTCACATTCTCCAAGCCGTTCCACGACCTCCACATAGTCTTCAACAGTTTTACCGCATACATTTACAATTATTTTCGTGTCCTTTGTTTTAAGGAAAGGCAAATCCCTTTCAATAAACGTGTCTATGCCGGGATTTTGCAGTCCGATTGCATTCATCATTCCGCCATAGGTTTCCGCTATACGAGGCGTCGGATTACCGGCCCACGGAACACTGGCAACCCCCTTTGTCGTCACAGCTCCAAGTATATTAAGGTCAACAAGCTCGTCATATTCCATTCCGGAGCCAAATGTGCCCGATGCAACGGTTATCGGATTTTTAAATTCTACGCCTGCAATTTTCACCTTCGTGTTCATCTACAATTCAACCTCCCTTGCATCAAAAACAGGTCCATCCTTACATACTCTTTTGTTCTTTACCTTTGAATGGTCGTCCACATCCTTCGATTTACAAACACAAGCAAGACATGCTCCTATACCGCACGCCATATGCTCCTCCAGAGAAAGCTGCGCCTCTATATCATGCTCTGATGCATAAGCCTGAACCGCCTTAAGCATAGGCGTCGGCCCGCAGGCATATATTATATCGCCTGTTACGCCATACTCCCTTATGGCGTCCATAACCGTTCCCTTTATTCCTATCGTACCGCTTTCGCCGGACATATATACGTTTCCATAAGGCTTAAATTCATTTGCAAGAAATTCCTCGTCCCTGTATCCAAGCACAATGCTCTTTTCACAGTCAAGCGTTTTTGCAAGCGAAAGCATTGGTGGGATGCCGATACCTCCTCCGATTAATATTGCCTTTTTGTCAGACAGTGTAAAACCGTTGCCTAACGGTCCAAGCAAATCTATTTTATCTCCCGATTGGAGACCGGAAAATTCCTTCGTGCCTTTTCCTGCCACACGATAAACAAGCCTTATTGTCCTCGCATCCTTATCCGCATCACAAATACTTATGGGTCTTGGAAGAAGCCTGCTGCCATCCTCCGAATACAAATCCACAAACTGACCCGGCACGGCATTTTTTGCTATGCTTCCCGCGCTTATAACCATTGAAAAAATATCTGTTGCAATGTTATCCTGCCTTACGATTTCAGCCTTTATCTTTGCTTTTCCCACTTACATTTCTCCTTTTGCTTTGTTTATGTCCTCTATCATATCAATAACCGCCTGACGGCTTGCATCCGCATATGCTGCCTCGCCGAATTTGGAGTATTTTTCCTGTTTGTATGCCGCAATGATTCCCCTTGAGGAATTTATGATTGCGCCAAGTCCGTCTGAATTAAAGTAATGCACAAGGTCGGACGCTTTTCCGCCCTGCGCCCCGTAACCCGGAACAAGTATATATGTTTTCGGCATAAGCTTTCTCAATATTTTGCCCTGCTCAGGGTAAGTGGCTCCCACCACACAGCCCACATTGCTGTATGTATCGCCCATGCACGCCTCACCCCACTCTATAACCTTTTCGGCAACAAGCTCATAGAGAGGCTTTCCGTCAATAAGCTTATCCTGAAACTCCCCGGACGATGGGTTTGAAGTTTTAACAAGTACAAATATACCTTTATCATGCTCCTTGCACACATCGACAAACGGCTTTACGCCGTCCGTTCCAAGATAAGGATTTACAGTGACGAAATCCTCATCAAAGGCTGCATATGATTTGCTTCCAACCTGTACCTTTCCAAGATGTCCCACAGCATAAGCCTCTGAGGTGGAGCCTATGTCACCCCTTTTTATATCGCCGATTACCACAAGATTTTTGCTCCTTGCATAGTCGCAGGTTTTCTTATATGCAACCAGTCCGTCTATTCCAAACTGCTCATACATTGCTATCTGAGGCTTAACAGCAGGAATCAGGTCATAGGTTGCATCAATAATTCCCTTGTTATATATCCATATCGCCTCGCCTGCTCCGGCAAGCGTCTCGCCGTATTTATCAAACGCCGCCTTCTTTATATGCTCCGGTATATAGGAAAGCATCGGGTCAAGCCCAACAACTACAGGGGCGTCCTTTTCTTCGATATTCTTGATAAGCTTATTAATCATGTTTATACTCCTTCTCAATTTATCTTTAACATAAGTGTTTGTGAATCTCCTTTTTTCGCCAAGGTTCGTTGTTCAATATAGACAAATCAACGTTTACAATTCACTATACACAATTTTTCCATCGCAGATGGTCGCCATCACCTTACCTTTAAGCGTCTTGCCATTGTAAGGCGTATTGTGTCCCTTGGACGCAAACTTATTTACGTCAACTGTCCACTCTGTATTGGGATTAAAAATAACAATATCCGCCATTGCGCCCTCAGTAAGCCTGCCGTAATCCTTATCTATGCCGATAACCTTTGCAGGGTTATAGCTCATCTTTGCCACCATGTCCATAATGCTCATAAGTCCCGTATCAACCAAAGCCGTATAGGTAAGCGCAGCCGAGGTTTCAAGTCCCACAATTCCAAAAAACGCCTCGTCAAAATTTTTTGACTTTTCCTCTGCGGAATGTGGCGCATGATCCGTGGAAATGCAGTCCATTGTGCCGTCAGCAAGCCCTTCTATAAGCGCCTTAACATCATTTTCCGTTCTGAGGGGCGGATTCATTTTGTAATTTCCATCAGCCTCGGTTATGTCTGCATCCGTAAGTGTAAAATGGTGCGGACAAACCTCCGCTGTGACATCTGCTCCAAGCCTTTTTGCCATTCTCATAAGCTCAACCGTACCTCTTGTAGAGCAGTGGCATATATGAAGCTTTGCCCCGGTCTCCGCAGCAAGTAAAATGTCCCTTGCGGTTATAACATCCTCAACAGAATTCGGTATTCCCTCCACATTGTACTTTTCTGAGGCGACTCCCTCGTTCAGCACGCCATTTCCAACCAGATCCTTATCCTCGCAGTGAGCCATAACAACAGCCCCAAGCCGAGCCGCCTTTTTCATTGCCTCCCTGTAAAGCCGTATGTCCATAACGCTCTTTCCGTCCTCGGAAAATGCAACCGCTCCCGCCTCATGCATTTTTCCCATGTCAACAAGCTCTTTTCCCTCCATGCCCTTTGTAATGGAGGAAAGCTGCTTCACATGTATGGGTGCTTCCTTTTCAGCCTTATCCAGAACATACCGCAGTGTTTCCACAGTATCTACAACAGGCTTGGTGTTGGGCATGGCACACACGGTTGTAACTCCGCCCCTTGCAGCCGCATGTGAGCCTGTAACGATATCCTCCTTGTAGGTAAGTCCCGGGTCCCTGAGATGAACATGTAAATCGATAAATCCCGGCATGACATAACAGTCTGACGCATCAATGACATTTTGTCCCTCTGCATCAGCATCCGCTTTCTCGCCCTTACTCTTAACGTATATCTTCTTTATTCTTTTATCCTCAACAAGTATGTCTGCCTTCTCGCACAGACCTGTTTCAGGGTCTACGGCATGTCCATTGATAATGAGCATATACTGAATTCCATCCTTTCCATTAATCGATATAAGCATATATTATCCTTTTATGGTCTCCATATACAGCATATAGGACAGCACAAGCGCCTCCCTGCGGGAAGCCTCGTCACTCTCCACCTTAAATGTTACATTCACTTTATTTTGCGACACATGCAGTTCTTCAATGGCAAGGCAGGTGTCAGATATTATCTGTAAAATTTCATTTAAGCTAAGCCCCTTATCCGACATCCTGTCCGCAAAAAGGCTTAAGGATAGCCTGCCGCCATCCTGAAAAACCTTCTTTGAGGCAGCGTCAAAGCTATCCATAAACCCCTCGTCCAGCTTTTTATTGTCCGCAAATTTTTCGTATTGGTATTTTCTGCTAATCTGAACAATCCTTTTATTTATGCTCATATATTTTTTGTCGTTTGAGAGACGTTTTGCGATTTCTCTTTCACGCTCAGGCTTGTAAACCATATCGCCTGTCTCAAGCTTAATATGCGCCACCTTGTCAGAACAATTAAGTCTTTGTGCAAAAAGCACCCTTATCTCATCATCTATACGGTTAATTTCATTTCTTATATTGGTTAAGTCCATAAATCCTTATTTTTCTCCTCATACAGTCTGTCAAACTCCTCAACAGGCATAGGCTTAGCGTAGTAAAAGCCCTGGGCAACACGGCATCCGCTCTCCACAAGGAAACGTGCCTGCTCAAGATTTTCAACTCCCTCCGCCACTATATCAAGACCAATTGACTTCGTCATCTGTATTGTATGCTCAACAATCACCTTGCCTCTGTCTGAGCCTACAAAATCCTGAAGAAATTCCCTGTCTATCTTAATTATGTCAAACTGCGTATCCTTAAGGGTGTTAAGGGATGAGTAGCCCGAACCGAAATCGTCCATCAAAAGCTTATAGCCGTGTTTTTTAAGTCCAATTATCGCTTCCTCAACATCCTCCCCTTCAACAGTCTCCGTTATCTCTATCTCCAGAAGCTCCTTTGGTATATCATATCCGTATACAAGCGTTTCCAGCCTTTTTAAATACTCATCACTTTTCATATTTGCCCTTGACATATTTACGGAAATAGGAACAGGCTGAATGCCATTGTCGAGCCAGTAACGAATAACCTTACATGCCTCCTCGCATATGTACATATCAAGTCTTGTTACAAAACCATTCTTCTCGAAAACGGGTATAAATTCCATAGGAGGTATAATACCCTCGCCGGGCTTTATCCAGCGCACCAATGCCTCAGCTCCTACAATTTTTTCGGTATCCATATCAAATTTCGGCTGTAAATACATTACAAACTCATGGTTTTCCAATGCCTTTTCCATGTTGTCCTCAACACGCTTGGCAGAGAGAACCTTCTGGGTCATGGTTTCATCATGGAATATAACATACTCCATTGCATTTGCTTTTATGCTCTGTCTTGCAATGGATGCCCTGTCACCGTATTTCCTTAAATTCTCATTTATATCCTTAACAAATGCAACTCCAAATACAAGCCTGTATTCCATATTCTTGTACCCCAGAAGATTTGTGCGGATAAACTCAATAAAGTCAAGCAAATCCTGTTTCGTCTCATAGGAAGTCATAACCATAAAAACATCTGCGGTAAGTCTCGCAAACATCTGCTCACTTGTGCAAAGAACCTTAAGCGACTCTATGAAAAAGTTAAGCAGCTCATCACCCACAGCCTCACCGTACATCTCATTTATTGCCTTGAATTTTGCTACATCAAACTGTATCAGGGCATATTTACCCTCAGGATTCTTGCGGATTATTTCCTTTGCAACCTTCATGAACATGGCAGGATGCCTGTCATTTGTAATTGTCTGTGAAAGCTGTAAGCGGTAAATCTCCTCGGCAGTCATCTCATTTATAGTACATGTAACACGCACAATATATCCGTCTTCATCCTTTGTCATATAGCAGGTCATATTATGATAGGAGTAAATCTTATCCTTTCTTCTCATTCTCACGGACACGGAAACCCGGTTATCATTTATCTCCACAAAATTATCTGAAACCCTGGTACCATTATATATCTTTTTTGCAAAAACAGAGAGGGTTTCAAGATCCTCCTCCATAACAATATCCACAAACAGATCTAAATTGTCTGAAAACGGCTTATTTTTAAGTGCTTCCTCGTCAACATCAAGCTTACTTCTGTTACAGATTATTTTATTTCCATGTTCACTGTCACAGAGCATTATGAACATATCGCCCAATGAAAAATCAATATTTGAAAAATCCTCTGAAAAAACCATATGTACCTCCCTTCCTATTTAATCAGGCATTTGCGAAACGTCCATTATACAACTATGGTTGAACACAGGGAGCTTCACAATTGCATGACCATATAATAAAATCCGATAATCCCCTAATTATTTACAATTTTACCATAACACATAAGTTTTCACAAGGAATTTATCGTCCCAGAACACTCAATGGGAGCTCCAATCCGCTGCCTTCCATAAGCCCCTTATCAAGCAGAATATCCCTGCTCTTTCCATCACTTATAACGCCATTCCTTGAAAGCAGAATCGTCCTGTCACACGTATCAAGTATAAAATCCAAATCATGGGAGGCAATAAGCTTTGTCTTATCAAGTCTGCCAAGTACATGGATAAGTTTCCTCCTGTTTTTCGGGTCAAGGGTAACGCTTGGTTCATCAAACATTATAATGTCAGGATTCAGGGCAAGCACGCAAGCTATGGAAGCAAGCTTTTTTTCTCCTCCCGAAAGCTGATATACGGATCTTTTTTTCAGGTGCTCAATCCCTGTTTCACAAAGCGCCTTTTTGACGCAGGCAGATATTTCCTCCTGTTCCATTCCGTAATTGGAAGGCCCGAAAGCAACATTATCCTCAACATGTGACAAAAACATCTGACTGTCCGCATCCTGAAAAACGTACCCCGCCTTTTTCCTTACCATAGGAAGACTTTTCTTTGTAACATCAATGCCCGAAACGCTGATATGTCCCTCATAGCCTGCTTCCAGACCCACAATCAGCCGGAGCAGCGTTGATTTTCCCACTCCGTTTGCGCCTACAATTCCTACGCTTTCTCCCTTTTTTATGGCAAGATCCATATTTTTAAAAATGTAATTATCCTTTACGTAGCAAAAGGACATTTTTTTAATTATAATACCGTAATCATCCATTTTTTCACCTGATTTTTTATCCCGCAAGCATATTTCCCACAAGCTCAAAAACAGGAATTATGCGAAAGACTGCAATAACGCCTGTCCAGACGAAAAGCCACATAAGGGAGCCTGCGCCCAGCTTATATTTTTTACGATTTCCGGACAAGATACGCCATTCATAGCCTGCCATGTTCATGCTGTCATATACCCTCTTTGCTCTGTCAATGCTTCGAAGCATAAGATTCCCCGCAAACTGCCCCCATGCTTTAATATGTATCCCCTTCTGCCCCGGCGAAAGCACAAAATAGCTCTCGGAAAGCCTTTTTGTCTCCTTTATCAGTATGTTTATATACCTGTAAATAAGCATTATGACCGTAACAAGAAGCCCCGGTACATGCAACATTCTTAACGCCTCGCAAATATCATCGATTGAGGTTGTGACAATCAATATATATACGGCAAAAACCGACATAACACCCTTGCACCAAAATCCTGCTGCGCCTGTGACCCCCGTACTAAAATTCTCTGAAAACAATATATTTGCCCCGCCGATAATAAAAAAGGCAAAAAGCACCGTCCTCATTCTTTTTAAGCATTTGTATAAGGATATATCTGCCATTAAAAAGCAGATAATCAAATATACGCTCATGGATAAAATACCCGTGAGCATATTATTTTTAAAGGAAATGACGAAGCATATGTACCATATTGTCACAAGCAGCTTGACAAGAGGATGCATTTCATTCAGCCAGCCTTCTTTTGACGCTTCCCTGTCGATGCTGCACATTTCCCCAAGCATATTATCAAACCTGTTCATCATTACACTCTTTTCGTTTTCGTAATACCTTTATCATAATGCAGAATAAAACGCACACGCCTATAACGGCAATTCCCCCGACAATGCCGGAAAAAGACGTGCCGAATTTACTGTCCGAGCCTGAAAATGCATAGTCCGGAAGCAGCGCTGTCTTATCCTGAACGTCAGAAAACGTATCGTACACCTGACCCTCGCTTATAATTTCCGTGTCGCCCGTAACCCTTTCAACCGACCATTCAAGTCCATCGGGAAGGGAGGAGGCAAGAAGCGACAAACCTCCTGCAATAAAAATTGCCGTTATCCCAAGTATTGTCATGACCTTTCCATAGGATAATCGCTCCTTTTTACCGTTTTCCTTAACTCCCCAAAGCAAATCAGGCTTTGTCTCAAATACAAAGCACAAAACAGCTGCCGTTATTATACCCTCAACAGCTCCTATGGCCAAATGTATAGGCTGCATAAAGGAGACAAACACCTTAAAGGGCAGCGTTGTAACTCCGGATATAAGCGTTTCGAGTGTTACTGAAAACGCCCCAAGCTGAAGCGTTACGATACACCCTATAATAGAGGCAGCAGTTATTTTCCTTTTGGACGCGCCGTTCTTAACCATGCTCCGCCATATAATTCCTGCTCCTATAAAGCATCCGTAAAAAGCCATATTCCATATATTTGCGCCAAGCGCCATAATACCGCCGTCAGCAAACATCAGGCACTGAATGATAAGAATTCCCATCATTGTAATAAAGCCCGCCGAGGGACCAAGCATTGCAGAAAGAAGCATACTGCCGCATATGTGTCCGCTTGAGCCTGTTCCCGGAATTGCAAAATTAATCATCTGGGCGGCAAAAACAAATGCTCCCATAATGCCCATTTCCGGCACTTTAACCGGCTCCTCTGATTTTTTTATTGTATGTATGCTGTAGGCTGACGTGCCGGCAGTAAGACCAAACATTACAGCCGCCACCCCCGTATTTATAAGTGCATCTGCCATATGCATGACAAGCACCTCCTGTTCAGTTATTTCTGATTATTTATTTTATAAATGTTTTCTCTTATATCCTGAAGGGCTGCGTTTTTCTCACCGGCAATACGCTTTAAATCCTCATATTCAGGCTTGATTTTCCTTGCTCCATACCCCTCTGAGACCTTCACATTTACGTCGCCGTATTCTGTGTGAACAACCTCACTGTGTCTTTCCATAAGCATGCGCTTTTTTTCCGTATAGCGTATGCCTGTTGTTGTGGTATGCATAAATATAATTTCTGCAAGCCTTTCTCTGTCCTCAGGTTTACATAACACTCCAAGTATAACGCCCGGTCTGCCCTTTTTTGCAGTAATCGGAATTGTGTAAACATCCTTTGCCCCGCTTTCCATAAGAAGCCCTGTTACATATCCGATTTCCTCTCCTGTCATGTCGTCCAGATTACAGTTCATTTCCACAATTATATCTTCCGCATTATTTTTTTCACTGTTACTTTTATGAATATCCTCCAATTCAGCACTGCTTTCCTCCAATGACGCAGACTCTCCCAATATAGCCCTTACAACATTGGCCGAAGAAAAATCCTTGCTTCCTGTGCCATAGCCTATATTATCTATTTTCATAAACGGCATGCCGCAGAACTGGTTTACATAATTTCCAACAAGGGCAGCTCCCGTAGGGGTGCAGAGTTCTCCCTCAATACTTCCGCTATAGCATGGAATGTCTCGTAAAAGCAGGGCTGTGGCAGGTGCGGGAACAGGCAATATTCCATGTGCGCATTTTACCTGTCCATATCCCGTGTTTATGGACGATGCAGCAATTTCATCCGCATCAAGCATTTCAAAAAGCATGGCGCAGCCTGTAATGTCCGCAAGAGCATCCATCATACCCACCTCATGGAAATGTATGTTGCAAACCTCCGTTCCGTGAACCTTACTTTCCGCATCTGCAATCCGCTTATATACGTTTCTTATTTCACGCTTTACACTTTTGGAAACTCTTAAGCTGTTTATAATATCAGTAATTTCGGCCATGGAAGCGTGATGGTGTTCGTGTTCGTGGTTATGTTCTTCATAGTGTCCGTGTTCATGCTTATGTTCTTCATGGCACTCGTGTCCATTGTGGCACTCATGCTCGTTATGATGCCCATGGACATCTTCACTTACCTCGGTTTTTCCGTTTATTTTTACCTCCACATGCTTTCCCACAATACCGCATTTTTTATCATCAACAATTTTTACGGTTACGCCGGGTATGCCTGCTTCATTAAGCTCCCCCAGAAACTCCTGCTGTTCTTTCTCGCCGAGCAGTGAGACAAGCGCGCCCATAAGCATATCTCCCGCTACTCCCATACTTAAATCCAGATATAATATTTTCATTTTTTTCTCCTCTGATTATAAATGATTAATCATGCTCGCCTGATAGCCTGCTCCAAATCCGTTGTCAATATTGACAACACTCACTCCACTTGCGCAGGAATTAAGCATGGAAAGAAGCGCAGAAAGCCCTCCAAAATTAGCTCCATACCCCACGCTTGTAGGCACAGCAATAACCGGGCATGAAACAAGACCGCCCACAACGCTGGCAAGCGCACCCTCCATGCCTGCAATGGCAATAACGACGCTTGCGTTCATAAGCTTATCAAGATGTGCAAAAAGCCTGTGTATTCCCGCAACGCCAACATCATATATACGCTCAACCTTATTTCCAAGCGCCTCTGCCGTGAGAGCTGCCTCCTCCGCAACAGGTATATCGCTTGTACCTCCGGTTATAACGGCAATGGTTCCGTGTCCCGATGGATTTGGAAGCTCGCCTATTATACAGATACCGGAAATCTTTTCGTAAAAGACATTACTTTCTCCAACAGCTTTGGCTTCGTTACCATCAAGGCATACGTTAAGCTTATCCTTTAAATATAAAAATGCTTCCTCACTCATTCTGGTTATCAGCACCGTTTTCTGTCCTGCCTCAATCAGCTTCCCCACTATGGCAAAAAGCTGTTCCTTTGTCTTTCCTGCTCCATATACAACCTCTGCTGCTCCCTGTCTTATCCTTCTGTGGGTATCAAGCTTTGCAAAATCCAAATCAATATATGGCTCCATTTTAAGCTTAAGCATTATTTCTTCCATTGAGAGCCCGCCGTCTTTAAAGCGGGTAAGCATTTCTTCAATTGTGTTTTCTCCGTAGTTTTCCATGCCTTACCTCAATACAAAAAATCCTTAATTGTTATTATACTTGCAAAAACAAGTACTTGCAATCCTTTTTAAATGACTACCAGTTGATTGCGAAACTCCTTATTTTCTACAACGTATTATATGGAAAACTTAGTTTCGCAATTGCCTAAAAATGACTAAATTTAAAGGGATAAAAAGCTATGAAATATATGCCATATATAATCAGTACTGCATTCGAATAAGCTGTAACATATCAGCTTGACAAATATATCAAATTGATATATTATTTAATGTATCAGTGTGATATATTTAATAATATATTTCAGGAAAAGAAGGAATGAATAGACAATGGCAATAGAAAAGAAAATTGATTGCGTAATTTTGGGATTATTAAGTCACGAAGATTTGACCGGGTACGAAATAAAAAAAAGGATGGATACTTCATTAAAATATTTTTGGGGAGCAAGCTATGGGAGTATATATCCGGCGCTTAGCGATTTGGTTAAGAACGGAATGGCAGTTAAACGGGATGAAACAGAAAATAATCGACATAAAATAATATACTCTATTACACAAAAAGGAAGATGTCATTTAAAGGATTGGCTTCGCCTTCCTGCGGAAAAGGATGAGTTACGGTATGAAACACTGCTTAAACTATTTTTCGGTAATGAAGCAGGCGCATTACAAGCCATATCTCATATAGATGCATTTGAAGAAAAAATTGAGAAAGATCTGCAACACCTCACAGATTCGGCAGATATCCTTAGAAAAAACGTTTCGTCGGATGATACACACAAATATTATTTGCTTACCGTAGAATTTGGAATTAAGACATATAGTGCTTATTTAGAATGGTGCAGGGAAGCAAAGACTATGTTAAAAAAGGAGCGTTAATATGGTTAAATGGTTAAAGCTTTTTGGTAATCAATATCTCGGATTTTGGATATTGGGCTTAGTCCTGTTTGTGATGCAGGAGATACCCTATATGATTATGCCTTTGTTAAAATTGGAAACCAATCCGATTATGAATATGCAGGAATCATCAGCGGCGCTTAATACGTGCGAGAAAATACTTGGCTCTTTATGTGTTGCTCTTATGACCTTTATCATCTGTGATGAAAAGAAGATATTTTCGATTAGAGAGCCTTGGGAATTACTGTTTTTCTGTATTTCCATGGGAATATTATTACTGAATTTTTTTGGCTGGTTTTTATATTTTACAGGTCATCAGAGTATTTATGTAATGATGTTTTTTATTGTTGCATTACCGCCTTTGTATTATGTGTTTATCGGTTTGTGGAGGAACAATATAATTCTGACAGTAACCGGATGTGTATTTTGGGCTGTTCATTTAATACATGTATATGGCAACTTGAATATGAAAATATAGGATTATACAAGACCAATTGCATGAGTCAGATTTTGATTAACCTGTTATGAATGTCGGAAAATGATACTTAATAAAACGAACTGCCCGAAATTTTCGAGCAGTTCGTTTTAAACAGAATACTACCATTCCCTAATCCACTGAATACGGGAAAATTAATGCAGCAATCCCAATTATATACAGTTAAAAGACTTCAGGCTTCCTCTCCCATTTCATAAAACTCCTCCGTCTCATCAATATCCTTTACCGGAGGCTTTAAGCCCTCTATCTTAATGTTATTTTTCTCGGCATAGTCCCAGAGCGCGGCATGTATTGCCTCCTCCGCAAGCAGGGAGCAATGAACCTTTACAGGCGGAAGTCCGCCTAACGCCTCCATAACTGCCCTGTTTGTGACCTCAAGCGCCTCCTGTATGGTTTTGCCCTTTACAAGCTCAGTTGCCATGCTGCTTGTGGCAACAGCAGCTCCGCAACCAAAGGTCTTGAACTTTGCCTCGGTTATTATGCCGTTTTCATCCACGTCAATATACATTCGCATGATATCTCCGCATTTTGCATTTCCCACTGTGCCTACGCCGCTTGGGTTTTCTATTTCTCCAACATTTCTTGGATTTGTAAAATGGTCCATGACCTTTTCACTATATTCCGTAACCTGACTCATCTTTTCGTACCTCCGCTCAGTTCTTATTTGACTTTACAAAATCTTCATATAAAGGCGACATACTTCTAAGCCTTTCAACGATTTCTTTAAGTTTATCAACAACAAAATTTATTTCTTCCTCTGTGTTTTCATCTGAAAGGGTAAGTCTCAATGACCCGTGGGCTATCTCATGGGGCAGCCCGATTGCAAGAAGCACATGCGACGGGTCAAGAGAGCCCGAGGTACATGCGGAGCCGCTTGAAGCGCATATTCCGTTTCGGTCAAGCATAAGAAGCAGCGACTCACCCTCAATAAACCGGAAGCTGAAGTTTGCGTTGTTTGAAAGCCTTTCGGTTCTATGACCATTGACCTTTGTGTAAGGTATTTCATTTTCCACCCTGCTTATAAGATAATCCCGAAGCTTTGTCTCATAAGCCATTCGCTCCCTCATTTTTCTTTCTGCAAGCTCCGTAGCTTTTGCAAAGCCTATTATGCCGGGCGTATTGTGCGTGCCTGCCCTCCTGTTTTTTTCCTGCGCGCCGCCGTGAATAAGAGGTGTTATTTTAACATTTTTCCTGATGTACATTATACCGATTCCCTTTGGACCGCCTAATTTATGTCCGCTTGCGGAAAGCATGTCGATATTCATTTCATCAACATTTACAGGCACGTGACCGTATGCCTGAACTGCATCCGTATGGAAAAGCACGCCGTGTTTTTTTGCTATCTCACCTATTTTTTTAACCGGCTCAATTGTACCGATTTCGTTGTTTGCAAACATGACGGATATAAGTATTGTTTCGGGCTTTATTGCAGCCTCAAGCTCATCCAGCTTGACAACTCCGTTTTCATCCACGTCTACATATGTTATTTCATATCCGTTTTTTTCAAGGAACTCACAGGTGTGCAATATGGCATGATGCTCTATCTTCGACGTAATGATATGGTTTCCCTTTGATCTATTCGCCAAAGCAGCGCCCTTAAGCGCCCAGTTATCGGACTCGCTTCCGCCGCCTGTAAAATATATTTCCTCAGACGTTGCGCCTATGAAATCCGCAACTGTTTTCCGCGCCCTGTCAACCTCTTTATTTATCTCGCCTGCAAATGTATACACACTGGCAGGATTTCCGTAGCTCTCCTCAAAATACGGATGCATAGCCTCATATACTTCCTTATCCACCCTTGTTGTGGCGGCATTATCTAAATATATAAATTCTTTCATCCATGCTTCCTCCTGTAAAACAAATAAACTATCCCATCGGGCTGTCGCAATAAGGATTGATTTTCTTAATAACTATGCTTTTTAACAAAGAAAAGCGGAAGTTAAGTAACACGTTGGAGCGTTCTTTGTTAAAAATGCATAGTAAAAAAGAATTAAAATCCTTATTGCGACAGCCCCAATCCGGCACTTGTAGTATAAGCCACGCATTTCCTTATGTCAACGAATATCGGCAATTCCAAAATGATAGAATTTCTCAAAAAGAACGCTCTAATAATTTTCTGCCTTAATTTCAAAATATCCCTGTGAATGCTTACATACGGGACAAATGCCGGGAGCCTCCAGCCCTACTACAATATGTCCGCAGTTTCTGCACTCCCAAATCTTAACCTCGCTTCTTGCAAATACCTGCGCCATTTCAATATTGTTGATAAGGGCGCGGTAACGCTCCTCATGATGCTTTTCAATCGCCGCAACCATCCGGAACATATGCGCAAGCTCCTTAAAGCCTTCCTCCTCCGCAGTTTTTGCAAAGCCGTCATACATATCTGTCCACTCGTAATTTTCCCCCTCGGCAGCAGACTCAAGGTTTGTCTTTGTATCGCTTATTCCGTCAAGCTCCTTAAACCAAAGCTTGGCATGCTCCCTCTCGTTTTCTGCCGTTTCAAGAAATATGGAAGCCATCTGCTCATAACCTTCCTTTTTTGCCACGGAAGCAAAATAAGTATATTTACACCTTGCCTGCGACTCCCCTGCAAATGCAGCCTTTAAATTCTCAAATGTTTTCGTTCCGTCATATTTACCCATAAAAAACCTCCATTAATTTATTATTTCTAAGTAAATATTCCCACTAAAAAAAGAACATATACAAAAGTGGCTGTCGCAATAAGGATTTGTTTTCTTAGTAACTATGCATTTT
>DKZK01000021.1:31798-113651 GCA_002493625.1 Lachnospiraceae bacterium UBA7076
GGAGCGTTCTTTGTTTAAAATGCAAAATGAAAGAGATTTAAAATCCTTAGTGCGACAGCCCCTGAATTTTTATCCGAGCATGGCAAATAATAAATATATTATTATGGCAAGAAATGCAGTTGCAAACATTATAAGACCGAAAGAAACAGACTTTGCAAGCAGATTTCCCGCCGCCATAAATTCCTGAAACTTTATATGCTCTTTGCGCGGCTTTGGCTCAACACTGTTATCCTTCAGTATTGTTTTCCTGATTAAGTACACAGGTCCCTCTATGCACCAGTCGCATATCCGCATGAAAAATGTGCATATGGTCGGCAGTATTCCAAAGAGCACAGGCTTATACAGCATTTTTTCAAGTGAAAACCATGCAGGTATAATTCTTTTCTTCACGTTCCGGGCAACCGAAAAATAAAGAAGCAGCCCGATGGCAAGCGATATTCCTGCCCCTTTCAGGTTATCCCATGAAAAATATTCAAAACCCTTAAGCTGCGCAGCGCCGAAAAATGACATTCCCTCATTTCCAAGCCTCTCAAGTGTATAATGAGGCGCCACACCGCACACAACAACAAATACCGACAGAACTCCAAGCATTATATATACGGCTACCGACAGCTTTCCAACTGTTTTTCCCTCTTTATTTTCAGCAGCCTCCTCCGTATCATTTTCCAATCTATTATCAGATTTTATTTCTTCCGCCGCAATATCTGCATTTTCACTGTCCTTTTCTCCTTCAGGCTTACACCAGAAAACAGGAATATATATCTTCAGCATATATGCCAAAGTACAGCCTCCGCCAATCAGAAACAGTATCTCAAAAGCCCTCATAAGAGATACGGAGCCTTCTGCCATTCCCAGCCTGACAAACTCAAGATAGTCCAGAATTCCCTCATGGATAAACGTCTTGCTCACATAGCCCGACAAAAAAGGAACACCCGATATGCCGAGAACAGCTATTGTAAATATAATTTTTAAAAATATTTTATTATAACCCCAGCCCTTAATCTTGTTAATGTCAAGATTTCTTCCATATTCCATTGAAACAATGCCTATGACAATAAAAAATATCATCTTATAAACGGAATGATTAATCATATGGAGAAATGCCCCCTCCGAGGCATTCACAATATAATACGGGCTTACTGCCGGATTATACCATGAGCTTCTGAGCATACATAAAACCCCTAACGCCACAATGATATACCCAATCTGCGACATGGAGGAATAGGCGATAATCTTTTTTGCATCAACGGAAAGCATTGCCCAAAGACCGCCCACAAGCATAGTTATAATACCAAAAATAAGTATCATCATTCCCCATTCGTATAAGCCTGTCATAATGCCTGCGCTAACTACAAGAATTCCGATTATTCCGGTTTTGGAAAGCACTGCGGAAAGCAGCGCGGCAGCAGGCGCAGGGGCAGCAGCGTACGACGGCGCAAGCCATGTATGAAGCGGAAACATGCCCGCCTTTGCCGCATAGCCGAATATGATAAGAAGACACGGCACAAAAAGCTTAAATTTATCATCATGGCTCATGGTTGTTCCAAGCTTATAAAGCTCATCATAACAAAGGGTTCCCGTATTCCTTACCAGAAGCAGTATGCCCGTCAGTGTTGCAAGTCCACCGACAATCGCATACGTAAGGTACGAAGCAGCGGCTCTCATATCCTTTGCGGTGCCGAAATGGGCAACCCACGGATATGAGCCAAGTGACATAACCTCAAAAAATATAAATGCAGAAAGCATATCATTGCTCAAAACCATGCCAAGAGCAGCCGCAAGCACAAGCATGCTGAAAAATACAAAGCCTGACGCCCCGCCGTCCTCCTTGCCGGTTATCTCGTCGGTATATCCCTTCCTGAAATAATCCTTGGAAAATTCCATTGCAATAATCCACATTATAATTGTAAGTGAGGCAAATATTATCCTGAAGCCGTCAAGCTTAAAGGAAATTCCAATTCCAAAAAGTCCGTCTATAACCAATTCCATTCAACCACCTCCTATAGTCCCTGCGCCATCTGCTGCAAAAAGTCAGAAATCGGTCCTGCAAAAAAGCTTAAGACCAGAACCACAGCAGTGATTACCGCAAGAGGAAGCTTCATTCGGATACCGGTGCTTTTTACACTGCCAAATTTATCAGATGCCACCGCTTCCTCATTGTAAACAAATGCCCGTATGGCAATTGACAAGACGTACATTGCCGTCAGCAGTCCCGATATAAGCAAAACTGCTGTCCCCGCATATGCAAAGCCTCCCTCTGAAACGGCAGCCTTTATGAGGCTCCATTTACTTATAAAGCCAAACAGCGGCGGCACTCCCGTTATTGCAAGGGCGCATATAGTAAAGCATATCATGGTAAACGGCATAACCCTGCCGATTCCCGCCAGTTCATAAACATACTGTTTTCCCGACTTTACCATGATTGCGCCTACACAGGCAAACAAAACTATTTTTATAAATGCATGGGCTATCATGTGGGTCATGCCGCCCACAAGCCCCTGTTCACTCATAAGCGTAAATCCAAATACGATGTAGGACAGATTACTCACCGTTGAATAGGCAAGCCTCCTCTTGATATGCTGCTCCTTAAACGCCATACAGGAGCCGAAAAGTATCGTTATCAATGCAGCCGACATAACAAGGTACTGCACCCATGTTCCCTTTAAAATTTTTGTTCCGTAGCTGAAATAGGTTATTCTTCCAATGGCAAATGCGCCCGATTTAACAACTGCAACCGCATGGAGAAGCGCCGTCACCGGAGTAGGCGCAACAGCCGCCTTTGGAAGCCATCCGTGAAACGGAAATACCGCCGCCTTAACTCCAAAGCCAAAGAAGGCAAAGGCATACCATACCCTCATAAGCTGCTCCTTATTCTTTGGCAGATTTTCAAGCACACCGCCCCACATAAAGGAGGACGTTTCCCCATAGTTCAGTATGAACATGAGACTGATAAATCCAAAGCTTGCCCCTGCTATGGAATAAACCATGTACCTTCTCGCCGCCCTTATGGATTCCTTGTTCATCTCATGCATTACGAGCGGGAGCGTGACAAGGGTAAGCATCTCATAAAACAGATACATAGTCTCTATATTTCCCGCAAAAGCAACGCCGATTGTAATTCCGTACGTCATGGTATAAAATCCAAAAAAGGAATTTTTACGCTGCTCCTCCTCCATATATTCAAAGGCGTAAAGACTTGCAAAAGGCCACAGGAAGGATACTATGCCTGCAAACACCGAAGCCATTTTATCAATATGAAATTCGATTGTCAGGTCATTTGTAAGACGGAACAATATATATGTCCCCTCAGGAGGCGCAAAAAGCAAAAGGAAAACAACAATTGTGTTTATAATTACACCCGCCTCTATATATATGTTTCTCCTTCTGTCACTGTCAAACTTAAACACAAAGGTCAAAAGACCAGCAAGCATCGGAAACAGCACTGAAAAATAAATAAATACGCCCGGCATAATCTCACCACCTTACATAAGAGCTGCCGCAAATGAGGCAAGCCCGTCAAAAATCATTTTTGGGTAAACAGCTAAAATAAGTATAAACAAAATTAATATAATCAAAGGGGCAGTCATGGAAGCCTTCGGCTCGCATTTTCCCTGCACGTCCTCATACCGGCATTTCCCGAAATATCCCTTTATTGACACGGGGAACAGGTATCCTGCCGTCAAAAGCGCGCTTATCATAATAACTATCATTCCTGCAAAAGCAAGCCGTGATACTGCGCCTGAAAATTCCAGCGCGCCGCTTGCCAGATACCACTTGCTTATGAATGTTCCCGCAGGCGGAATGCCAACAAGGGTTATGCTTGCAATGGTGTAACAGCAAAATGTAACCGGCATATATTTTCCCAAACCGTCAAGCTCATCCACATGCTTTTTCCCTGTCTGATGAATGATATTTCCCGCCACAAGAAACAGGGCTGTCTTAACCATTGCATGCATAATAACATGAATGAGCGAACCCAAAACCCCCGCCTCATTTAAAAGGGATAATCCGAACATAATATAGTTCATCTGACTTACCGTCGAGTAAGCAAGCCTTTTCTTAAATACCTTTTCCCTGTATGCAAGCATGCTTCCCAAAAGTATTGATGTTATGGAAAGCGCCATCCACACCGTCTGCACCCACGTATCCATGATAAATCCGACGCCAAAAACATAAAAAACCGTTCTGATAACCGCAAACGCGCCACATTTTACGACAATTCCCGACAGCAGCGCCGAGCCCGGCGCAGGCGCAACGGGATGCGCCTCAGGAAGCCATGCGTGATACGGCAGTATTGCCGCTTTAACGCCAAAGCCGATTATCATAAGAAATGCGCATACCAGAAACAGCGTCCTATTCTCATTTAAAAAAACATTTCCAAGAGAGCCGCCCTTTATAAATGGAATATCCGCCCCCTTATTTGCATAGAGCGCAAAAACACCAAACAGTGCCGTAAATGCTCCCGTTATGGAAAAATAGAGTATTCTAAAACCGCCCTTTTCCGACGCCTTATTTCTGTCGTGAAAAACAAGCATCGACGTGGAAAAGGATATAAATTCAAAGCTTATATACATGGTAATAAGATTATCCGCAAAAAACTGAGACAGCATTGACAGCCAGCTTATCACATAAAATACATAATAGGCTTTTTTATGTTTATCCTTCTTAAAATATCCCGTATGGTATATGCCGATAAGCACATACATCACAGTGGCAAGAATTGCAAATATAACTCCAAGCTCATCCATACGGTATCTGATTATAAACTCACTGTTAAGCCTTAATTCCATAATTCTTCTCTCCCTTATCCAAAACATCCGCCATTCCATATCTGCCTTCGGCATATATTAAGCAAACATATCGATTCCCTCAAAAATAAAATCAATAATAGGCTGGGCGTGTGTTCCGAGAAATACATTTAAAGCAACGAAAATGATACATGCAACGATAAATAACGGATTCGCCTTATGCATAACTCCCTTATCCTCATCCCTCACAGGTCTGTAAATTGATATGATTGCCCTCATAAAGTAAACAGCGTTTAAAAGCGTGCTGAAAGCAAGGGCAAGCATAACGATTACAAGCTTTACGGTAGGTGCGTTTATTGCAGCGTCCGCAAAGCACACCTTCGAGATAAAGCCCGCAAGCATCGGAATGCCGATCATGGAACAGGCTCCCACGGTAAACGTAGCTCCCGCTATGGGATTTTTTATTGCAGAGCCGCTCAGATCCCGAAATTCCTTACTGTCATTCGAAACATAGGAAAGTCCGTCGGCAGCTATAAACATCATTGATTTTGCAGATGCATGCGCAAATATATGAAATATGGCAGCCATCATTCCAAGCTCGGTTCCAAGACCCATGCCCATGTAAATATAACCAATCTGCGCCACGGAGGAGTAGGCTATCATCCGTCTTACATCCGTCTGCGCAATTGCCCTTACAGAGCCTGCAATCATTCCGATTACACCAAAGACAAAGAATACGTTTCCTATTTTTGTTGACACGATGACATCCATACCGATTACTCTGTACATAATCTTTATGAGAAGGAAAATGTACCCCTTTGATATAAGCGATGAAAGCAGCGCGCTCGATGTGGCAGTTGAATATCCGTATGCGTCAGGAAGCCATGAGTGAAACGGAAAAAGCGCGCTTTTTATTGCAATTCCCACACATAAAAGTCCTATCGTAATCGTAAGTGGAAGCTCATACCGGCCGTTTGCCACATTATAGGCTATCACCTCTTTTATATTGGACATGAGAAGATGTCCCGTCAGGTCATAAAGCATGGAAAGTCCAAACAGTATAAGACCGGAGCCGATAAGGCTCATTATCATGTACTTCATGGCAGATACAAGACAGTGTCCGTTGTCCCTGCTCATAATAAGGGCGCATGCGGAAATTGTCATAATCTCTATAAAAACATACCCCGTAAAAAGGTCGTTTGTATAAATCATTGCAAGAAGCGCCGCAAGAAGCAGGTCAACCATAATATAGTAAAGATTTCGTTTCTTTGGAGCAACATCTATAAATACACGCTTCATTCCTCCCAGAACGGACGCAAACATAACGATGGAAAATATGGTCGCCGTAAGCGCCTCAAGTATGCCTACCCTGATTTCATTTCCCCATGGCGCCGGAAAATGTCCCATATAATATGTATAGGACTGGTCAACCCCTGCAACATAGAAAAATGTTATGGCTGACATGACGGAAACCGCGCCTATCACGCAGAGGGAAAACACTCTTGCCACCCTGTCACTCATAATTGAAATGATTACCGCCGATACCATGGAAAGTATGATGCAGAAAAACGGCATATTCCTAAGGAAATCCATGCTATATGCCTCCCTTCTTTGATATAATGGCAATCTCGTCTATATCAAGCGTATGGTATCTTCTGTAAAGCTTTACCGTAAGGGCAAGCATGATGGCAGTAACACTTACGGACACAACGATACCCGTAAGAACAAGCCCTGCGGGAATCGGATTAATGTATGCCTCCATATCCCTTACGCCGTTCACAACAATTGGCGCTTTTCTGCTTTCAATATACCCCTTTGAGGCAAGAAAGAGGTATATGGCATTATCCATAAGATTAAAACCGATTATTTTCTTTATAAGGTTTTTATTGAGAAGGAGAGTCGTAAAGCCTATTCCGAATATGATTACCGCTGCCGTTTCATAATAGTTCGTCATAAGATGACTAAAAATTTCTTTCAGCATGTTCTATATCCTCCCCCTCTTAAATAGTGTATAAAATCCGTACATTGTGCACGCGACAACAAGACCCACGCATATATTCAGATACAAAATAAGTCCGCTGCTCAAAATGGCTCCCGGCGTACCGAGAGGTATTATGCTCTCTATATGATTTGCTCCCGTAAAAAACGAATAGCTCTTTGCAAGACCATAAAAAAGAAGCGCTCCAAAGGTTATTCTCCTGAAGGTTTTATAGGAAAATATTCTTTCCATTCTCTCAAAGCCATATGCGCATGCAAAAAGTATAAGCGCCGCTCCCATTATGGCGCCGCCGGAAAAGCCTCCGCCGGGTGACAAATGTCCGTTTAAAACCACATAAATTCCAAATACAAGAATAACAGGCACAAGAAACTTTGCCGCCTTCTCAAGTATGATATCCCGCCTGAAATCAACCACATCCTCATCAGGAAGCGGCTCATCGTCATCATTTCTAAGTAAGATAAGCACACAGCAGCAGGCAATAAACAAAACGTTTGACTCACCGAAGGTATCGAATGCCCTGTAATCCAGTATCATGCCGGCAACTATATTGACCGCACCTGTTTCATCTAAGCCGTCCTCTATATATCTTTCTGAAACCTCGTTATTTGCAGGATTGTCCTTATCTCCAAATGCAGGCAGGAAAGAAACCGTAAAAAGCAGTACGCATATGATTGTAATTGCAACAACAACCGAAATTATATTATACGCCCTGTTTATCCACTCCATAAATTTTCTGTTTCGAAAAGCCTGATAAAGCTCCCGCCTTTTTATATCGTCTGCATCGGTAAATTCAGAGAAAAACTCATCCGCCTGAATAACCTTATTATTTTTTGCCTGTTTTTTTCTTGGATGAACCTCGTCAGGAACCTCCAGATCTCCGGTCATAAAATCAGAGAATTTTTGACTAAAGCTATCCTTATAATTCTCCTTTAATTTACTCATGACCCTTTTCCTCTCCTTTTGCTAAATTATTTTCATTATTATCATCATTTTCCTCATCCTCAATATATACATTCAGCGCATCAATCTTCCGAAGAACAAGGAAAAACAAAATGCTCGTCACACCTGCGCCCACAGCAGCCTCCGTTATGGCAAGGTCAGGCGATTCTAAAAGAAACCATATGATACACATAACAAGGGAAAATGACATAAAAATAACAACCGAATTAATCAGCTTTTTCGATGTACATGCAGCCACGGCGCACACGATTAAAAGTACAAGCAGTACAATATGGAATACAGTCATTATTTTTTCACCTCACATTCATCCTTGAAATTTTCATTTGTCTCTATCTCCATCTTTGAAATAAGATGCGCAGATACGGGAGATGCAAACATAAATACAATAAGCACAATTAAAAGCTTTAATGAAGTATAGCTAAAGCCTGCTATAATCATAATTCCCACAAGCACCATATCAAGTCCCAAAGTGTCCCCGATTGCCGAGCAGTGCATCCGGTTTAACACATACTTAAACCGGTATACTCCGATTATGGCAAGAATTTCGGCAAGCAGACCGCACACGATAAATAATGCCGCTATTATAAATCTAATCCACTGTAATACTTCCATAAGCTTCTCCCATCCCTTTTCCTTAATTTTTATCGTTCCATTCCACTCTTATATTTGGAACGCACCCTTTTCTCAGATCTTTTTTGCGCATTTCTTCTCTTGTATTTTTTTCTTCTTGTGATTATTTCCCTGTTGTCATTCTCTATCTTTGCCTTTGCGCCCGGAATTACCTTCAGGGTTTTTATGTCAATTCTTCTGTATTTATTTGTATAAACCTTGTAAAGCACAACTACCGCAACAAAGCTCACGGCTGCATATATAATACAGATATCTGCAAGATACGCCTCCCCTATCCACTGTGAGAGAATTGCTATTATCATGATAACTACGGTCCCTGCCATATTGGAACACACGATTCTGTCCGTAAGTCTCGGTCCCCGGATTGCCCTTATTAAGATAAACAATATGCAAAGTGCCAGAACGCTCATGGACACCACATACAAAACCATATAAGCCTTATCCAGCATCACACGTTTTCCTCCTCACCCTTTATCCTTTCAATTTTTGTGAGCAGCCTTACAAATACGGAATTTTCCATACCCTCCGCAAGCTCCCTGTCAAAGCAGTGCACCAGATAAGTATCCTCATTTACGTCAACGGTTATGGTTCCCGGCGTCAGTGTAATTGAATTTGCAAGCATAACCTTGCAGCTCTCATCCTTAAGAGGTGATTTAAAGCTCACAAGCTCGGGCTCATTTTCATATTTATCAAGCACAATAAACCTGAGCATGGTAATATCTGCCTTCAAAATCTCCCAGATAAGAACAAAAAAATAGGCAACAATAAACGGCAGCAGCCTGTAAAATTTCATTTCTTTTTTTATGCTGTAATCCATACATCTGCATAAAAAAACAAATATGACCACAGTAATTACAATTCCGAAAACTACAATTTCAAAGGTAATATTTGCATTAAAAATAATCCATGCCAAAAATAAAAGCGCTAACATATATTTATCACTCCTGTTTCAACATAAAAATAACGAGATCAATACATCCCGCCCCAAAAACTACCATAAATATATACCTATTATATTCAAAATGCAACTAAAAATTTTCGAATAATATGGACAAATGAAAGAAATAATAAGAAATAATAAAAAACAAAAAAGGAAGAACAGCCATGGAAAATAAAACTCTGTATTTTTCCCTTGAGCAAAGTACGCTGGTTCCCTCAAGAAAGGTTCACATAGGTGACATAGCTTCAATATTTTGCTCTGATATGGACATAAGCCATACTGCGGAAAAAACGCTTATAACAACACTTACAAATACGGAGCAGGATCAGATTGTTATATCGGCAATGAAAATTGTTGAGCTTATTTCCCTCCAGTATAAGGACTTAAGCATTATCAGCATAGGCTGTCCGGAAACAATCGTATACTACCGTAATCTGAAACCGGTATCAAAGTTTAAAGGAAAATTAAAAAGCGCGCTTATGATATTGCTTGCCTTTTTCGGAACAGCATACTCCATTATGGCATATAACGGAGACGTTGATGCCGTAAATCTCTTAAACGACCTGTACATCTTGTTTACCGGTGACAGAGACGGAAGCACCGTTGGACAAATACTCGGAATTGTTGCATATTCCCTGGGACTTTGCGCCGGCATGATTGTATTCTTTAATCACGGCATAAACAAGAAAAACACGGACGACCCGACTCCCCTTCAGGTACAGATGCGTCTATATGAGCAGGATGTCAATACCTGTATTATAGTTGACAGCTCAAGGGATAACAAAACCTTAGATGTTAATTAGAAGCATTGCATACGTTTTATTCTGTCTGGTTGCAGGGGGAGCTATTTCAGCAGGATATGTAGCATTTATAACCTTACTGGGTGTTTTCGACAAATTATCGGAAAAGCTTAAGGCTGTAAAGCACAGCTATGTAATCGAAACATTAATCATAATCGGGGTAACAGTTGGCAATTTTGCATATCTGCTTCAGCTCAAGTTACCCTTTGGACTTATAGGCTATGTATTTTTTGAGCTTATGGGCGGGATATTCATTGGCTGCCTTGCAGGCGCGCTTGCAGAGACCATAAATATTTTCCCGATACTTTCAAGAAGATTTTCCATCCGGAAAAATCTTCACTATGCGCTTATTGCGGCAGCTCTGGGAAAAGCAACAGGCTCATTAATTCAGCTTTTGCTGTTATAAACTTCAATAATAATCAAGGAGGTAACTATGAAGGTAAAACAAAACGATGAGGAATACAACAAATACGTTGATGCCGTAACACCAAAGCACAACCCGTTTAAAAACTGTTTAAACGCTTTCTGGATAGGCGGACTTATATGTGTAATCGGACAGGTAATCAATAATTTCATGATGTCATATTTTGAATTTAACAAGGAGGACGCAGCAAGCTACACGTCACTTATATTGGTTTTATTAAGCGTGGTCCTTACAAGCTTTAACCTTTACAAAAAAATTGCCAAATACGGGGGTGCCGGAGCCCTGGTTCCAATTACCGGCTTTGCAAACTCCGTCGCCTCGCCGACAATTGAGTATAAAAAAGAAGGCGAGGTATTTGGAAAGGGCGTCAAGGTATTTACCATTGCCGGTCCCGTAATACTGTTTGGAATAGTGACAAGCTTTGTACTTGGTTTTATTTACTGGGTAGTAAAGCTCATAGGCTTAGTATAGGAGGAAATTATGTATGAATAATCAGTCAGTGGGAAAACAAAGCATAAAATTTGAAAATCCTCCCGTCATAATCAGTCAGGCATCCGTTGTCGGCGAAATGGAGGGGCAGGGTCCTCTCGGCTCGTATTTCGACCAGATTGAAACCGACCCCGCCTTCGGTCAGGAATCGTGGGAACTTGGAGAGTCTGAAATGGTAAGGCGGGCAGTCTCCACAGCCATAACAAAATCAGGGCTTGAGCAGGATAAAATAAAATATATCTTCGGCGGCGACCTTCTGGGACAGCTTATCGGCACAACCTTTGGACTGAAGGATTTTAATATCCCTCTTTTCGGTCTTTACGGCGCCTGCTCCACATGTGGGGAATCCCTTTCCCTTGCCGCAATGACAGTGGCTGCCGGATATGCAGAAAATGTCCTTGCTGTTACAAGCAGCCATTACGGCGGCGCCGAAAAGCAGTTCCGTTTTCCGCTTGAATACGGAAATCAGCGTCCCTTAAGCGCCACATGGACCGTTACGGGAAGCGGCGCATTTATTGTAAGTCAGACAAACGGTGAAAAACCCATGCTTCAATATCCCCGCATAACTGCAATAACGACAGGCAAGGTAGTTGATTACGGTGTGAGGGACAGCCTTAATATGGGAGCATGTATGGCTCCTGCGGCAGCAGACGTCATCTATCAGTGCTTCGAGGATTTAAGCATGAAGGAAACCCAGTTTGACAAAATAATAACCGGAGATTTGGGAAAGGTTGGAAGCGAAATTTTAATCAAGCTTCTGAAAGACAACGGTTATGACATAAGCAGACAGCACATGGACTGCGGTGTGAATATATACAACAATGAGCAGCAGGATACACACAGCGGAGGCAGCGGATGCGGATGCTCGGCGGTGACCCTTGCAGGCTACATTATACACAATCTCAAGCAGCATATGTGGAAAAAAGTTCTTTTTGTCCCTACGGGAGCGCTTTTATCAACGGTAAGCTACAACGAAGGACAGACAATTCCGGGAATAGCACATGCCCTTGTGATTGAGCAAAAATCAAACACCCCATAACAGGCTGCTTGTCTCATTGCTTGTGGTAATAAATATTAAAATAATTATATCAGGAGAATATTATGGATTATATAAAAGCATTTATAATTGGCGGCATTATATGTATCTTGGCACAGATATTAATGGACACTACAAAGCTTATGCCGGGCCGGGTGATGGTTATACTCGTATGCACAGGCGCAATTTTAGGTTCAGTCGGAATTTACAAGCCGTTTCTTGAGTTTGCAGGCGCCGGTGCCTCCGTACCTCTTACAGGCTTTGGCTACAATCTTTGGAAAGGCATAAAGGAAGCGGTTGATTCAGACGGATTTATAGGATTATTCCGGGGCGGATTTACAATGGCGGCAGTGGGAACTTCTGCGGCGCTTATACTGTCCTACTTTGCATCTCTTATATTTCAACCGAAAATGCCGAAAAATTAACTTATTATCTGCATATGTTATTAACAGGCAAGCAAGCATATGCTTTTAATATAGATATTGTATGTTTAAACATACAATAAGGGGCTGACGCATACGGGAGGAATTACTCCCTGCGGCAGCCCCTTTCATTTTTATATTTTCCTATTATATTTTACTGTGCCGGCGGTGTTTCTGTGGTTGGTGTCTCTGTTGTGACCGGCGGTGGTGTCTCCGTTGTAGGTGGCGGTGTTTCTGTTGTAACCGGTGGCGGCGTAGATGTTGTAGGTCCCGGCGGCTGCGGTGTGCCTCCTCCGGTTTTATTGAAGGTTGCCACAATTGTTGCATCCGCCTCAATATTTGCAAAGGTGTATGAGCTTACAGGTCCCTGACTTACTCCATTTACCACAACATCCTTAATGCTATATCCGTTGTATGGCGTTATGAAGAAGGTAACTGTTGAGCCCTTATCAACTGAGGCTGTACCTGATATGGTTCCGCCCTCGCCTGCCTGTGATGTTATTGTAACCTGATCCGCCTGTTCAGGGTGCAAATCACAAATTTCCTCCGTGTACGGGTAATCATCATGGTCAGTTCCCACATATTCCTTTGTTCCATCATCCTTTACCCTCACTACAAACTCGATTACGTCAGGGCAGGTATTTGTTGCTATCTTCTTTGATTCCTTACATATCTTAACAGGCTCATGTCCCGCGCAGGTTCCGCCTCTGAAGGTTCCGGATGCACAGTAGTCGGTAAATGTAGGACATGTCTCAAGCGGAAGGTCTCCCGTTATCTGACAGAGCGTTATGCTGCTTATACCATCCGGTCTTTCCATGATAACTCTTGAGGTATCCTGCCCCTCAAGCTCTGCTATCCTGTCCATAACGTCACGCCACATACACTTTGGCGCATTCGTGCCATATCTGGCAAGATCCACATTCGAATCACAGCCCATCCAGACAGATCCCGTATAATAAGGGGTCATACCGCAAAACCAAAGATCATAGTTGCTTGAGGTTGTACCCGTCTTACCGGAGCATGCCACTCCCGATCTGAGATGAGCCATACTTCCCGTTCCTGCCGTAAGCGTGGTCCTCATTGCCTCAAGAAGAAGCCATGCCGTGGTAGGCTTCATAACAGTATGGGAGGTCGGTGTCGTGTTATCTATAATTACGTTTCCTTCATGGTCTATAACCTTGGAATAAAATACAGGCTTATTATAAACTCCCCCATTGGCAATTGTTGCATATGCCGCAGTTATCTCAAGGTTTGTCACTCCATAGGTAAGACCGCCAAGGGCTACGGACTGATTTATATCGGAAAGCACAGAACCATCCGAACCGATTTCTTCGTCAATAATGGTTGTAAAGCCGTAATCAATCAGATATTTGTATGCAACCTCCGGCGTGGCTGCCGTAATTGCCTTAACCGCACAAATATTTGCCGACTGCTCAATTGCCTGTCGCAAAGAGAAATATCCTCTGTATGACAATCCCCACCAGTTTTTAACCTGTACGCCGTTATCATAATAAAATTCCTCATCAAGGAAAGGAGATGCAAGAGAGCCTCCGTATGAATCTATATAAGGTGTATACGCTGCAAGTATTTTGAACGTGGATCCTGCCTGGCGCTCTGCCATGGTTGCCCTGTTAAACGCCCTGTCTACCTTTTTTTCTCCTCGTCCGCTGAAGATTGCTTTTACATAACCGTTATGCTGGTCTATAATCGTCATTGTAAACTGCGGTTGCGGATCTGTCTGATATGACTCGGCAAAATACGTTCCGCCCGTCTCCTCAAGCATTGCTTCCTTATATGCATCTGCGGCAGCCCTTGCGGAAGCCTCGTCAGGATATATCTCATTATACTTTGGGTTTCCTGTCTGTTCCCTGTAATAGGATAGCAGATTTTGTATGCTGAAGTTCATAGGCTCATTATTTTCATCCATCAGTGTAAGCTCATATTTGAGCGCCACACTCGTTCCCTCATAATAATAGTCCGTTTTATTCAGCTCCTCGTCCAGTATTGCCTGAATATCGTCATCCTGAACAGAGTATATGGAATATCCTCCCGTAAATACCTCAATGGATGCCTGCGCTTTTGTAAGTCCGTACAAATCCATAAGGTCATTCTCAAAGGCATCAATAAGGGCATCCGTATAATAGGAATTGACAGAATAGTTTTCCTTCTGAATACGATCTACCTCCGCCACCCTTGCATATACGTCGTCAGCCATGGCTGTATCGTACTGAGCCTGCGTTATATATTCAAGCTCAAGCATCTTGTCCAGCACATCCTCACGTCTGTGGGAATTTGCCTCCGGAAAAATCGTAGGGTCATAGCCATATGGATTTTTTGTTATTCCCGCAATAACCGCTATTTCAGATATGGTAAGATCTTTTATATCCTTCTCAAAATATGCTTCCGCCGCTGCCTGAATACCGTGAACGCCGCTACCTAAATATATTGTATTAAGGTAATATTCCAGTATGGCTTCCTTGTCATACTTTTTTTCCAATTCAAGTGCAAGATACTGCTCCTGAACCTTTCTCTCTACCTTGTCAAGGAAAGAAGTCTCATCCATACCTACATTAAATACATGGTTTTTTATAAGCTGCTGCGTAATTGTACTTGCGCCCTGATCAAAATCTCCCGTGCTTATTCCATGTATTCCCGCACGGAATATACCTCTTACATCGATTCCGTTATGAGTCCAGAAACGCTGATCCTCAATTGCCACAAAGGCGTTTATAACATCTTCCGGTATATCCTCATAATAAACATATACCCTGTTTGAATTTATGGTAGCAATTTCATTTTTAATGTTTCCGTCCTGACCATATACAACAGTCCGGAAGCCCTTTGGTACAATATTTATATCATTAACGTCCGGCGCCCCGTCCAAAATGCCTTTCATCATTCCAAATGCAGCACCTGCTCCCGCAACGATAACACCTATAAATGCAACTAATATTAATTTAAAAAAATTGACTAAAATTTTCCGTCTGGTCCGTTGTGCCTTGGAGACCAGTTTTCTCTGCTTCTTCTCAGTCTCCTGTCTTGAAAAGCCCATGGAACCACCTCCCTTATACAGTATGTAAACTCAATCATTCGTAAGTATATCAAAAAATGCCTTTAAATACAAGTACCGTAAAATTCTACCACAAAATAATGTTCAAATTGTGACCTACTTGTAATTTTTGACTTTTATTTTAAATGTTATTCCATTTTGAAAACTCTGCCGCAATATTCACAATAAGCCTGTCCATTTCCACCGGCACAAAAACCATAAGCTGCCCATCTGTATCCGCCAGCCCCATTACCCTGCCGGTTTCAGCCCTTGCCCTTTCCATACTGAAGCCGTAATCATCTATCGCCGCATTACAATCCTTCAGCTTAAGATTGTCCAAGCCATACATTTCAATATAACGTCTGTTCATTCTTGTATAATCCCCATAATACATTTCCTCAGAAAAAAAGAGCTTTCTCGGATAAATCTTCCCATTATCAATAAGCTTTACCTGTGTCACTTCATCATACAAAAAAGCGGGTTCAAGCTTATCATTAAGAAAAAGAAAGTGTTTTGTCCAATACAGCTCCAGAAATTTCAAATCAAAAATAAGGTGATGGTAATATCCCCTCACAAAGGGCTCATGAATCCTATCACCGTGTTTTTTAAGAAAAGCATCAATATCCGGTTTTCTTACAAACTGCGTATACCCCGAATCACTCCAGAAATGACTTTGTTTTTTATTATTTCCCTCCACAATGTCCGGCGCAACGCTTCCCACAATATAATCGTTTATATATTTTTCATCCCTTATCCCGCGCAGTCTCAAAAACTCCTTAGCGGCTGCCATGTGAATTATAAAGCCCGGCATAATCTCACTCCCGCAAGCATATCCTCATCAAGATATACGTTATTTAATCTTTTTCGTACCGTATTCGCGCCGGACTTTTCTACTGCTGCCTCACGGGAATCCATATTCCGTTGTACATTTCTATCATCAAGTCCTCCGCTGATGCTTTCAAAGCTTTTAATATTGTACATAAGCAGTCCCGACAATATTTTTTCTATGGACATTTCCACTGCCTCCTGCCTATTTAATTTCATTTCGGTATAATCAACGCTTCTGGGAATATCTATGCATCTTACATATATATCCTTATCTGAGCCAAGCTTATTTTTCATAAATTTCTTTCTCAGTGTATTCAGATTCAAAAGCCTTATATCTATATTTTTGTCAGAGCATTCTGACAGTGTTTCCCCCACAACAGAAATGTATACATAAGTTTTACTGCTGACTCTCAGATTTTGCAAAAAAGAATACACTGCAAGGGAAAGCCCCCATCTATATGCCGGAACCACAAGTCCCACGCTGTCGCAGGAGAGCATTTCTCCTTCATATTCCGTATATTTTTTTACCAGGCAATTGTTAAGCCCTTTTTGTAAATGCAGCGCTATGGCTCTCCCCGCATCCATTTTTCTAATGTGCTCTGACCTGTAGTCAGTATCGGTATCGCATACATAAAACACAAGATTCATACACTACCCCCTGACCAAAGAATCAAAAAACATTCTAAAGGAATAGCGTAAATATTCTTCCTTCGTCATATTTAATCTGCTGTTTATATAGTCCCTTTTTCTTCCTGCAACCTGTATAATTCCGCTTATTGCAGACCACACGTACAATACTGTCGGCTCAAGCTCAATATCTTTTCTCAGGGCATTACCTTTTATGCCCTTTTCTATAAGCTCCATGATAAGAAGCCTGATTTCTTTTCCCATATCATGCTTTATCATGCCTTGTCCCTTTTTTTGATTATTGAGACGGACATCTCCCGTAAGCCCGGCAAAATATCTTGGATATTTTTCCTCAAAAACTACAAGACATTCACAAAACCTGTAATAGCTTTTCTCAAAGTCCTGCTCCCTGTCTATCTCCCGCCTTATCTCATCGCCAAGCTCCTCCAGATACTCTCCCACAATAGAATTAAAGATATCCTCTTTGCTTTTGAAATAAACATATATAGTTGATTTGCTGTAATCAGCATGCCTTGCAATATCATCCATGGTAGTCTTGTCAATACCGTTGATATCAAACAGTTCTTTTGCGGCAGTCAGAATATTGTCGCGATTGAACTGCTCCAAGGCTTCTTTCTTTCTTGCACCCATAAAATACCTCAAATCGGACTGATAGTTCCCTTTGCTCTTTATATCACTGTTCCTTTATATTGATGTTCATAAATAAAATATTCATACAAACAGACGTAAAGTACAATTTATACATCTAAGTATAAAAAGCATAATATTTGTATAATAAACAAAATATAAGTACAATAAAAATAACATTAGTATTATTTTAATATATACAGTATATCTATTATACTTATAATTTGAAAAAAAATCAATAGTATTTTTACAACATAACAGTATTTTTATTAAATATTTGGTTTTATTTTTAGATTTAATGTTCAAAAAAAAAATTATTATACAGAAAATATACTATTATATTGTTTTTCAAACTTAATTGTTTTTATTGTACTATCAGTTCGATTTATTGTCAACAGTATTATTAAATTATTATACATTCAGGGTTTCTCGCATCTTTTCCAAAAGCTTTTTTTCCAGTCTGCTTACCTGCACCTGACTTATCCCAAGCTCTCTTGCGACCTCACTCTGGGTTTTATCCTGAAAATATCTCATATTTATAAGCTTCCTCTGCTTGCTGTCAAGTCCGCTCATAGCCTGCTCTATCATTAAATGGTTTATCATTCCCTCCGCCGCAATTTCCGACTCCGCATCATCTGCAACCTGATCCACAATGTACGTCTCCTTTCCATCATGCCCGTAGACGGTCTGATATAGCGACTCTATCTCTCTGTTTGCCTCCGTTGCCATGACAATATCTTCAATCTCAAGCTGCGTCTCCTTTGAAAGCTCCTCCAGCGTTGCCTCTCTGCCCAGCTTGTTTGAAAGCTTTTCCCTTGCCATGGAAAGCTTATAGCCATTCTGCTTTAAAATTCTGGATACCTTTATCATCCCGTTGTCTCTTAAAAACCTTTTTATTTCCCCTGAAATAAGCGGCACCGCATATGTGGAAAATTTAACCTGATACTCCATTGAAAATCTGTCTATTGCTTTCAGCATCCCAATACATCCGATCTGATATATTTCCTCCAGATCATAGCCCCGCCCCATATATCTTCTTGCTATACTCCATATTAGTCCGGCATTGTCCGAAACTATCTTTTCCTTAGCAGCCTTATCACCTTTTCTTGCCAGTTCAAATAGTTTCATTTCATTCATTAATTCAATCAAACTGATGCTTCGACACACCAATCTCCTTCCACATTTTTACTATGGTGCCCACCCCGCATTCCGATTCGACAGTAAGACCATCCATAAATGCCTCCATAAAGGAAAATCCCATACCAGACCTGTCCTCCTGTGGTTTGCTTGTATATAAAGGCTCCATCGCCTTTTTTATATCCTCTATGCCTTTTCCGGTATCCTTTACCTCTATGTACACCATACGTCCGTCAACCCTCGTCCGTATGCTTATCATTCCGCTGGATTTTTCATATCCGTGTATAATAGAGTTTGTAACTGCCTCTGAAACAGCTGTTTTTATGTCCGACACCTCCTCCAACGTAGGATTTGTCCTTGTTATAAATGCAGCCACAACCATTCTTGCAAAGCTTTCATTTTGAGCCTCTCCTGAAAATTCAACCATCATTTCGCTTGTGTTATTCATAGTAACCTCCCTTTAACATTTCCTTAATTATCTCCTCCTTAGAGCTTTTCTTTTTTACTATCCGGTATATGCCTGACATTGTGAGAATCTTATCTATGTTTGCATTGATATTTATCACATAGACCTGTCCACCCGCATCATGCACCTTCCGGTATCTTCCCGTTATCAGTCCTATTCCTGAGCTGTCCATAAAATTTGTTTTGTCAAAATCAAATATGAGATGCTTTATATCGCCATCCTTAAAGCAGCTCTCCGTCTTTCTCTTAATCCTGTCCGCCGCAAAGTGGTCAAGCTCCTGCGGCAGGTAGTAAATCATTACTCCGTTACTTACCTCAAATGCTTCCATTTCCTATCTCTCCATTTCATTTTATATAACATATATCTTCAAACGATTTTTTATATTATGATATAAATATTCATGCTACGGCACTTCCTGACGTTAAAAAAGGACCATCCCTATGGTTAGCCGTATAGAAACATTAAAACCTTATCGTTTTATTTTTCATGTGTTCTTTTACAGCCTGCCATAAGGACAGTCCTTTTTATTTTTTGTATTTCTTACTCGTTGTCTATCATATTTTGTAAATCGTCAGCTGACATACCGGTTTTCACGGTTGAATAATCCGGCATTGAATCATTTGCCATGCTTACATCATTTTCAAGATTTTCAATCCTGACATTCAGTTCTGCAATCTGCTCGTTTAAAGCCGAAATTGTGGCATTTTTAGCAGCCATCTCCTCACTGTAGTATTTAATTTCATTTCTGTTTTCATTTCTTATTTTTTTCTTTTGTGCAGGGACTACTACAAAAAACAAAATAAGTATACCCAGCACAAGCCCCACTATTACATATGTACCTGAATATTTTGCAAAGCTTACCTCACCGTACTCTCCAAGCTTAACGGTTTTGTCAATATTATTTTTCTTGAATTCCTTAAATACATTTATTTTATCCTCAGGAGGCGCCTCAAGATTACCATTTTGTGTAACGGAAAGCTCCTCCACATACACGTCGTCCAGAAGTCCGTCGTTTTCTATGGACTGTTCACGCATCATAATGATATTTTCATCCGTGTGCCCCATTTCATGAAGATACCTTATCGCCTGTGGATTCGCCTTGTCTATTTTCAGCACACGCCTCAGGGTAGTACCTGCTTTTTCGTAGTTTTCCACCTTAAGATACAAAAGCGCAAGCAGAAGATATCCCTTTACAAAATGAGGATTTTCACCGAGAACACTCTTGAGCTGCATGATTGCAAGATCGTAGTCCCCCGTGTTTGCATATCCAAGCGCCATATTATACTTCTTTGCAATCTGGTCAATAAACTCAAGTCTTCCCGGATCCTTCTTAAGCTCCTTCAAATACTTGGATGCAATATTATTACTTTGCTCATAATTGACGCTCATGACAAAATGGCTTATTGCCTCGACCACCTCACCCATCTCATAGTATATAAGCCCCAGAAGATTTCTTGTCATAGTGTTCTTTTTGTTATATCTGAGAGACATTTTAAGGGACTCTATGGCTCCCGACAAATCTCTGGCAATAGCCTTATCATATCCTATATTGTAATGGTAATCCGATGTGTTAAATGCTTTCCATGTGACATCCACATGCATATTACAGCCGATGCAATATCCGTTTTTCAAAATTCTTTTGCCACAGCTTGGACAAGTTAAAGGTTTTGAATCCGCCATAACTAAAACCTCGTTCTTCCCGGCATCTGAACGTATGCTGCCGACGCTGTACTTCTGAAGTCTGTTGTCATCTGCGTCACAATATCGCTGATATCCTTCAGGTCATTGCTGTATATAGCCTCCTCCGCCTGACTGACCTCAGGTATTGGCTTAAACCTCTTTAGCTCTTCCTCAAAATTTATCATTGTATGTTCCTCCTGTTTTGGAACGTCAGTTCCTCTATACTTCCCACAAGATATAGGGAGCCAACACAATAAAGCATTGTATCTTCATGCACAGCTTCGTAAAAAGCTTCCTTAAATGACGTCCTTATATCCTTGTCACTTATAATACATGCGCTTTTATCTTTCATGTTTATATCAAATACCTTACCGATTATCTCCGGTTTCAGACCTCTCTCATCGGAAGATTGTGTTATGTAAACTTTTTTCAGTTTCAGATTATTGCAAATATACTTTATAATATTTTCATAATCCTTATCCTGACTTGACCCATAAAGAAGTATTATGGGTTTATCCTGATTGGTAAGCCTTACGGTCTCCACAAATCTTTTTATTGCATCAGGATTGTGGGCGCCGTCAAGTATAACCCTCTCATGTATACGCTCCATTCTTCCTGCCCAAAAAAAATCCTTCAATGATTTTTTTATGACCGCTGTGTCCATAACTCTTTTTTCGAAATCAGTATTTTTAAATAACGTATGGCATGCTTCGATTGCGGTTACCGCATTGTCAATCTGATATGTAGCACATGTATTTATCTTCAGGTTGTCATAACTATAATACCTACCTGAAACAGAAAAATCAATGGTTTTATCTGTTATTTCATTTATTATATATTTTGTTTTTGCGACATTAATTGCATCTGCATCAAGAGTATCTGCAATTTCGCAAATAATGTTGTCAGCCTGCTCATCCCCTGTATGATATACAACAGGCACATGTTTCTTTATGATTCCTGCCTTTTCATAAGCAATTTTTTCTATTGTGTCTCCCAGATATTTTGTGTGGTCAAGTCCGATTGAGGTTATAATGCTCACGTCAGGTATAAGGACATTTGTGGCATCAAGCCGTCCTCCCAAGCCCGTTTCATAAATTACAAAATCAAGCTCTCTCTTTGCAAAATACACTGCTGCCATTGCAAATATAAATTCAAAAAAGGAAATATGGGGATTTCCGTTCGCCACATGTTTATCATTCTTTTCCTTTACCTCATAAAACACCTCAAGAAACTCATTATCTTCTATCAGCTTTTCCCAGCCTCCAACAACTGTAGCAATTCTCTCATTCACCCTTACAAGATGCGGCGAAGTAAATATACCCACGTTCATACCTGACGACACAAGTATACTTTTTATAAACTGCGCCGTTGAGCCCTTCCCGTTTGTCCCTGCAATATGAATGCACCGATGCGCCCTATGGGGCATGTCAAGCATGGAAAGAACCTGAATAAGATTTTCATTTCCCGTTTTGCCTCTGTCTGAAAACCGCGGAATATTAAAAATGTATTTTACTGCTTCCTCATAGTTCATAATTATCTGTTGTCCACCTTTTCCGGATACATGTCGTGATTTGCAAGTCTGTCCCATGCGACCTTTTCCCATTTCGTTCCGGGTCTGCCATAGTTACAGTACGGGTCTATGGATATTCCTCCCCTCGGCAGAAATTTGCCCCACACCTCAATATACTTTGGATTCATAAGCTTTATCAGATCCTTCATAATTATATTTACACAATCCTCATGGAAATCGCCATGATTCCGAAAGCTGAACAGATACAGCTTAAGTGATTTGCTTTCAACCATAAGCTCATCCGGTATATAGGATATATAAATTGTGGCAAAGTCAGGCTGCCCCGTTATAGGGCAGAGGCTTGTAAATTCCGGGCAGTTGAATTTTACAAAGTAATCATTTTCACGGTGCTTATTGACAAATGTTTCCAGCACCTCCGGACAGTAATCTGTCTTATATTCCACATCTTTATTTCCCAAAAGACTAAGTTGTTTCGTTTCATTATTGCTTCGTGACATTTTGTTTCTCCTTTCAGATGTCCTCCATAACCACTATCGTTTTGTTAAGGTGAAAGGAATATATGAGCTTTTCCTTCACCTTAAGTCCCGTAAGGCGGTTCAGTGTCAGGGCATAATAGGTAAGCTGAGCATGATAACGTCCGATAAGCTCCGCCTCATCCGCCCTGTCGGTTTTATAATCCATAAGCACGATTCCGTCATCCTCATAAAAAAATGCATCTATGATTCCCTGAACTATTACTATATCATCACTGTCAACATTTTTGTATATTTCTTTTACGGGAATGCCTATGGAAAACTGCTGCTCCTTCTTTAGCCTGCCACATTTTGCGGCGGCTATCATTCTCTGTCCCAAATCAGATTTCAGCATGTTGTTTATTTTTGTCTCGTTTACGGCGTTTTTCTCCTCCTCCGTAAATACCTTTGCTTCCACAAGCCTTTTCAAGGAATTTCGTATATCGTTTATATAATCTCCGTTTCCGAGGACGGCAAAATCCAGAAGCTCCATAAATTTATGTATAATGGTTCCCCGCTCGGCGCCCGTAAGATTATTATTTGAACCATGGTCATATTTGTCCGGCTTACATATTTCCTCTGGCTTATATATTTTCTCCTGTTTACATATCTCCTGCTGCCATTCTTTAACAGGAGCGCCCACGTCGTAGCTTTCCCCGTCAAACGCCTTCATCTTCTTTATTTCCGATATAGGCATTTTGCTCTTTATTTTTGTGAGCGGCTCATATGGATAAACGTAGTCAAAGCTTTCCTTATATTTCTTATAGGCTTCATTTTCACCGAGGAGCATGGCGTTTGCCACAAATTCCTCCATGCTGATTCCCCTGTCCGTCTCCTCCTTTACCTTCTTTTCCACAAGCATATCCGGACTGACAAGCCTTGTCTCAATAACCGCCTTTGTAAGCCCCTGCTCCATATAATAGTCATATCTTTTCATTGCTGCCAGAATCCAGCTTAAAAAACCCTTTTCCGAATTTCTGATACTGTAAGGCAAAAGCATTTTTTTATATCCAATGTCAATCCCTTCCACAAAGTCCTCGTAATCCTTTATATAGCCCGTAATGATAAGCTTTTCCTTTGCCCTTGTCATGGCAACGTAAAGTATTCTCTGCTCCTCGGCAAAGGACTCCTGCCTTGCAAGAAGTATGACCGCCTCCCGCATAACGGAATTTTTTCTGTACCTTTTTTTCATGTCCATAAGCTTTGAGGAAATGTAATAGTCCGAGTGAAGCTGTATATTACGGCGCACGTCATTTGTGTTAAACCGCCTGCCAAGACCGCTCACAAATACGACGGGGTACTCAAGTCCTTTACTCCTGTGCATCGTCATAATGCGGACAACATCTTCATTCTCACCCTGCTTTCCCGCCTCGCCGAACTCCACCTCATTGACCTTAAGCTTATCCACATACCGGAGAAAATTGAACAATCCCTTATACGCTCCATTTTCAAATCTTCTCGCTTTGTCCACAAGCATGTCAAGATTGCTTTTTCTCCTTTTCCCTGCCGGCATTGCAGCGGCGTAATAATAGTAGCCCGTAATGTTATAAACCTTAAGTATTAGCTGTGAAATTGACAGCGTTACCTTTTCCTCCTTAAATTTATCCACCATCTCAAAAAATGTATTCAGCTTATCCGCCACGCTGTCAGAAACATTTTCGGCATAATAGATGCATTTATCATATAAAATATTTTTGCGGTCAAGATTTTTTTCTGCGTATGCGCATATAAGCGCCAGTTCATTTTCATTCAAGCCTGCAATGGGTGAGAGTAATGCGGCTGAAAGAGGAATATCCTGTCTTGAATTGTCAATGACAGCCAGAAGCGACATGACAACCCTGATTTCAGTTGCCTCAAAATACCCATGGGGATCATCAATATATGCAGGAATCCCCTGCGCAGTAAGCGTGTTGTAAATAATGTCGCCATAGCCTGCAACGCTTCTCAAAAGTATAACGATATCGCCATAGCCCGCTTTTCTGTATCCGGATATTTTTTCATCATAGACATAAAGAGGCCTATCTGAATTTACAAGCTCCTCTATGCGGTTTGCAATCATCACCGCCTCCTGCTCCTGCTTACTTTCTTCCTGTGCTTCATCGTCATCCTCCGTCCGCTCCTTATCAGTTACGCAGGCAAGCATAAGCTCCGTGGAACGGCTTATATTCAAGCCGGCAGCATCCTCAAACTCCCTTGACGGCACAAGCGCCACATCCCTCGTATAGTCAATTCCACCCATATCAGCGCCCATAAGCTGGTAAAAGAAATAATTTACCGCATCCAGAACAACCGCCCTTGAGCGGAAGTTATTTTTAAGCTCAAGCTTTACCTCGTCTGCACCGCCCTCCACATCATAGGGGGAAAACGTATTATATTTTCCTATAAAAAGATCCGGTCTTGCCATACGGAATTTGTATATGCTCTGCTTTACATCCCCAACCATAAACAAATTGTTTTCTTCCCTTGCTATTCCTGAAACAGCAGTTAGTATGTACTCCTGAAGATAATTGCTGTCCTGATATTCATCAATGTATATTTCCCTGTATCTCTCTCCTATCTCCCTGCCAATCTCCGTGGGAACAACACGCTCCGTCTCCCTGCCATGACCGTCCTTATTTTTTTCAATGCCTTCGCACACAAGCCTGTATGCCATGTGCTCAACATCGGCAAACTCCACAATATGCTTTTGCTTTTTTTCCTCCATATAACGGAATGAAAAATCTTCTGTAATTTCTATGAGAGGTATCAGATACTCTCCCATGCTGTTAAGCTGTGAAACAATTTCCTCACATGGGGTTTTGCATATATCCAGCTTTTTTATAAGCTGCTTGTAGTCCCCCCTTATTTTTGCATACCTGTTTACAAGTGTTTCGTCAAAGTCATCCCCCTTACAGCTTTTCAGACGTTGCCATGAAATGTTTTTTACCGCCCTGCTTAGCTCCTCATAGCATTTAACGTCTTCAAACCCTTCCAAAAGCTCTATGTCAGATTTGCTTACCTCAGCATTTTTATATGGTCCACAGGCTGCGTTTGTAAGCATTTCCGCCTCCTTTGCCATAAAAAGAGCCTCGCCTGTAATCTTTTTTGCATACCCGAAAAGAGCCTTCATCCATAAGGTATTTTCCAATGTCTCCCTGTCTTTTATATCAAGGGCGTTCTTCGCTTCCTCAAGCCATTTTTCAGGCATCGGGTAGCTTGAGGCAAGAGTATGTATTTTTAATATCAGCTCCTTAAGACCGCTGTCATTCCTGTCCCCTCCGAAGATATTGACAAGTCTGCAAAACTCTGCCCGCTCATCTTCATTTTCACAGTTGTATTTTTCCTCAAATAAATCCTCAAGCACATCGGCTTTCAAAAGCTCCGTTTCGCCCCTGTCCCCGATGTTAAAATCCGCATCAATGTCCAGAACGCTGAAATATTCCTTTACGATTCTTAAACAGAAGCTGTCTATTGTCGTGATGTCCGCCCTGTTTATAAGAACGGTCTGTTTCATAAGATGCTCATTGTCAGGGGCTTTCTCAAGCTCGCTCCACAGCCGCTCGGATATTTTATCCCTCATTTGCGCTGCCGCCGCCTTGGTAAACGTCACCACAAGAAACTCGTCTATATCCACAGGATTTTCCTTATCCAGAACTCTGTTTATTATTCTTTCAACAAGCACTGCAGTCTTGCCGGATCCTGCCGCGGCAGATACGAGAATGCTTTTTCCCCTTATGTCTATTGCGCTTTGCTGTTCCCTAGTCCAGGGCATTTTCCTCACCTCCAAGCTCCTCAAGGATTTTCTTGTACACAAGCTCCCGCTCCTTATCCTTATATTTCTTATATCTGTAATGATTGCCGCCATACTTATTGTCAAATCGGCAGACATCCTTATAAGGACAGTATGTACATGTGGTTTTGTCCCCTGACTGCACTGGGGCTTTATCTATAATTCCCTCAAGCATGATGTTTGCAAGCTCTCTCGTTTTTTTCATTGCAAAATCCGATACATTTTTTATATATTCCGGGTTATCGGAAACGCCCTTCAGGGTAAGCTTCTTATCTCTTGCCGCCTTAATATCCTCCTCGCTGTCAGATGTCACATCCACAAACGGGTCCTGCATCTGGAAATAATACATGCCCTCAGGAATAACCTCCCCATTCCCGCCGTTCTTTTTATTATTCTGCTCCCTTACAAGCTCCAGCATAACGTTCATATAAACGGAAAGCTGGAGCTGCAGCCCCTCATACAGCTCGCTTATTTTAAAATCATGATTTCCCGATTTGTAATCAATTATCCTTAATTTTATTCTGTCCTCCTCACTGCTGTAATAAATATCTCCCCTGTCAACAATACCCGTGAGCGTAATATCTTCTTCAAGCTTTTCCTTAAATCTGTACTCAAAATATTCCGGCTTTAACATTCCCCTTCCGGTTATATCACATAAGGCGGCAGCAGTCCTTTTCCCGATTCTCTTCAGCGTATCCTTAAGATATAATAGTTTTCCGTCAGTCTCATCATACTCCTTGTCAAAAGCCTCCTCAACAAAGTCCTCCACAAGCCTGTCCCTTTCATTTTCACTGACCTTTTCCCATGCATTATCCAGATTATCGTGTACATGTCTGTAAAGTCTTTCCATTGCAGCATGAAGCAGCGTTCCGATATTCCTGTCGTCCAGGGTATTCATTTCACGTTCCTTAAGTCCAATAATGTATTTAAGGAAATATCCGTAAGCGCAGCCCGCATACTGCTCAAGCCTTGACACGGAAAGGGACGTAAGCTTAAGCTTTATAAGCTCATGCACGTCATCTGCAAGCCTGTCCGGCAGATTATGATAAAGAAGCCCTGCCCTTACCTTATCCAAAAGCTTTTCTTCACCGCTGTCATGGTAAAGCCTGTACAAGCCGTAAAGGGAATTAAGCTTTTCATCATTTCCTGCCATAAGCTCCTTCAGTCCGTCTGTTAAAACAGCAACTCCCGTGGCTTTTGTTCCCGAAAAATCCGTGGCTTCTTCCCCGTCCGAAACCTCCAGCAGCGGAAATATATTACAAATCCTGTTTATTATGTATGATGGTCTCATTTCTTCATTTTCACTGTTTGTGGTTATATATGATATGTAAAGCTTGTCACCCGGCTTTGTCATATTGACATAAAGATAAAACTGCTCAATATATGCATTTTGCTTTTCCGTATCTGCCAGCTCAAAGCCTAAGCCGGAAAGCTTTTCCTTGTCCCTGTCGCTTATAATCTGCGCAGCAGCCGGTCTTGCGCATAAAATGCCGTCATTTGCATCAAGAATAAACAGCACCTTTATGCCGTCAAGCCTTGTTCTTGTTATGTCTCCTATTGTAATCATGTCAAGGCATGTAGGTATGATGCCAAGGGACAAATCCTTAAGCCCAAGCAGAAACAGCTCCTCAAAATCACGTATGTCTATTACGTCATTACCCATAATCTGTTCCATCTTGTCAAGGAGCTCGCATATTTTTCCATAAAGCATTCCATAAAGCTTTGACATTTCAATATTATCATCCGCAAGAAGCTTTTCGGCTTCCATGTTAAGCCTGTTTTCGTAATCAAGGTTTTCCATAAATTCAGATATTATATCCGTAAATTTTTTTACGGGGGCAGTCTTAATAAGCCTGCCTTTTTCCGTTATAAACGGCTTTGCAATTTCAATTATATATTCCCTTGCAAAATCCGTTTCATCCTTCCACTTTCTGTTCCACATCCACAAGCCCTTTATTCCGCGCGCAAGGACGTGATTTTCCAGCATTTCCACGTCATCGCAGCTTACGCCTGACAAAACGCCTGATTTTATGAAAGCAAATATGGCATCATAGGAAAAATTCTCCCTGACAGCTTTCAGCATATGGCATATGGCGTCAATATACGGATTGTTTTTTACGGGTCTGCTGTAATCCAGAAAGAACGGAATATCATATAAGGGCATAATCTGTTTTACAATTTCCTCTGTTTCCTCAAAATTGGCTGTTATTACGGCAAAATCCTTATATCTGTATCCCTCCCCCATGACAAGTCTTCTAATGGTATCTGCCACGCCTGCTATTTCGCTCCTTAAGTTTACATAATTCGAAATATTAATATTGTCAGGCTGCTTTTCATATTTTGCATAAGGGTATCGGAACAGATTTCTTTCCAGATGGCAAAGCTCATCATTTTTGCCAAAACCACTTCCCTCAATAAATATATCATCACATATTTCCACCTTATGACTTACGGCTTTTTCCTTAAGCCTTGTCATTGTTTTTTTTGTGAGATGAAACAGCTCATGCTCCTTAACGGTTTTTTTATTATAAAAGGTTTTATCAATCGTAAAAACCCCGTATACTTTCCTTGCATTGTACAAAAGCTTCTCTATAACCCTGTACTGTATAGGCGTAAAACCCGTAAAGCCATCCATGACGATTACGCTGTTTTTTATAAGCATGGAACCATCGATACAGTCTGCCAGAAGCTCGGTGATTTCCTCAGCAACGATGTACTGACTGCCAAGCTTATTTAAAAATGCATCAAAAATAACGGACATATCGGCTATTTTTTTGCCGAGAAGCGTGTCCTCCTCATTGTTTTTCTTAAGGGCATCCGCTATGTCCTCAATTTTGCCATGTCCCAAATCATACTGATAAAGCTCCGACATAAGTGATTTCACCTCGTCAATAAAGCCGGGCTTATCTAAAGAATTTCCGTATATTTTAAGCTTATCCCTGACACTGCCTGCCACCTGCCGTATAAGCATGCTCTTTCCAAAGTCCTCAAGTACCTTTGCAGTCTTAACCCCCTGCTCGTCAAAAACACGATAGGCAAGTCTGTTAAAGCCAATGACATCAATATTCATTGTCCCGCCTGCAGGATTCAGCATAACCATTTTCCTCTGCAAAAGCATGGAATACTGCTCAGGCACAAGAAGTATGTAATTAATATCAGGATTTGCCATTGCTTCGCTTATTATTTTATTGTAGATATAATGGGATTTGCCTGCGCCTGAGGCTCCCAATATAAGCTGAAGGGACATTTTTACCTCCTTTTTTCTTGCCATAATAATGTATAGATTGTATAATAACCTTAAACTATCAAAGTATAAGGGGGATACTATGAAAACTAACAGTCTGAATATTTATTCACAATACAATAATCTTATCTCATTGCATGTTACTCCGGGACATTTTGTTACCTCGTCATCTCATATCAATTACTACATTGACATGACTTCTCTTAAAACAAGGAAAAACGAGGCAAAGGCGGCTGCAAAGGCTCTTGTTCAGGAATATGTTACCAGCACCATTATTGACACAATTGTGTGCCTTGACGGAACCGACATCATAGGAGCCTATCTTGCCGACGAGCTTACAAGCGCAGGTATCATGTCCGCAAACATAAACAATACGATTTATATTATTACCCCTGAGCAAAACTCTGTGGGACAGCTTATTTTCAGGGAAAATTATATGTCCATGATAAAAGGCAAAAATATTCTCGTGCTTCTGGCAACTGCCACAACAGGAAAAACCGTTCGTACTGCGCTTGAGTGTATTGAGTATTACGGTGGAAACATCGCCGGCGTTTCCTCTATATTCTCGGCTGCCTCAGAGATACACGGTCAGAAAATCAACACTATTTTCACAGGCGCCGACATTCCCGACTATGCAACCTATCGGGCATCCGAATGTCCTCTCTGCAAGGGAAACCAGCCAATAAGCGCAATCGTGAACAGCTTTGGATACGCTAAATTTTAAATTTGAATATTAGCATAAATACTCCTCATTACGAATATATTTTATACAAAAGTAGTACGTTGTCTGTCCTCAAAGGCATCCTTCAAAAGCTGCTTTTGGGGCATATAATGGGGAGTTTTATTATGTCTTCAAACACAAAAATTGTTGTCCTAAAGTCAAAAGAACTTATTTACACCGGCATATTTATAATACTCGGAGTACTTCTGGTTTTGCTTTTGTTTTATATGTTTTCTCCAAATGATAAACAGGAAGCAGAAGCAGATAACACTGAAGCCGTAACTACATATGCTCCCGGTATTTACACATCTTCTATTAACCTTGGCGGAGCCTCACTTCAGGTTTCTGTTACAGTTGACAAAGACTCCGCATCACATGTATCAATAGAGAATCTTGACGAAACCGTAACTGCCATGTATCCACTTATAACACCTTCGCTTGATGAGATTAACTCGCAAATAAACACCGTCAGCTCTCTTGATGATATTACATACTCCGGTGACACCCAATATACCACCATTATACTTATGGAGGCTGTTAAGCAGGCACTGGAGCAGGCGGAAGTAAAGTAGCGCTAACATTGAACGCACTTTGTGTGCTGGTGACGGGGTTGTCGCACTTGGAATATTTATATCATAATAAAAAATACGCTTTCGCTCGTTTCCGACGTAACGGTACTAAGGTGCCAAAAAACGTCACCTAAGTACCGACGTCTTCAAACAATTTTTTATTATGATATAAATATTCTGAGTACTACAACCCCTGTATTACCGTTTCACGTAACTTATTTTTTGCTGATATGTGTATTTGTGCAAAATATCATGCGATACGCTGTTATCTGTATGTTATCTCTATGTTATATCCATGTTATATCGATATTATTTCCATGTCTTTTTTCGGTTTTATTCTGCCCTATTCTGTTTTGTCCGCTATTATTCCTCCGGTTTTGTATATGCTGTCTGACGGTACATATCCTCTTACAGGGGACAGCGGGTATATGTTTGTATTTCTTCCGATTACGCTGCCAGGATTCAGGACGCTGTTGCAGCCAACCTCAACATGATCGCCGAGCATGGCTCCGAATTTTTTAAGCTCCGTGTTTATGTCAAAGTCCTTGTCTGTGATTTTCCCTTTTACATGCACATGTGTTTTGTCGCTTTTTACATTTGAGGTTATGGAGCCTGCGCCCATATGGGATTTATATCCCAGTATGGAGTCCCCCACATAATTGTAGTGGGGAACCTGTACATTATCAAACAGAATCACGTTTTTAAGCTCCGTGGAATTTCCTACAACACAGGAGGACCCTACAAGTGCATTTCCTCTTATAAATGCACACTGCCTAATCTCCGTATCAGCGCCTATGATTGCCGGACCTGCAATATACGCCGAGGCAAATACCTTTGCAGTTTTGTGTATCCATACCTGAGGCGATACCTCGTCATATTCATTTTTGTTAAGACGGTTTCCCAGCTCAAGAATATAGTCCTTTATGTTGGGCAGCGCTTCCCACGGATAGGTAAGCTGCTCCAGATATTCCTTTGCCATCGTATGCTCAAGACTGTACATGGTTTTTATTGTCAGCTCTGAAATAATATTATCCACTTTATTTATTCCTCCATATAATTTCGTTTAATTCCCATAGCGTTTAACTTATCCAACCTGTTAATTGATATTATGTAAACTCATTTACCTGCTTTTTCTGTTACTTTTTCTGCTGTCTTTTCTGCTTTTTTTCCTTCCGTTTTCCCTTCCCCTTTTTCTGCCGCTTTCTTCCGTGGCTTTGCACTTTTTTTCTCGGCGTAATAGGGCTTTGTCATATCAAATATCGTTGTTATTTTGTACTGATTGTCAAGCTTTTTTACAAGCTCCGTATTTTTTATAACAAAGCTGTTCATTTTTTCCGTGTATTCTTCCTTTGATATGGTTCCCTCTGCAACACCTGTAAGTCCCTTTTCCCAGCTTGCCGTCATCTCTGCCCGAAGAAGATTATTTATGGAGTAATATACAACATCATATATAATCTCGCCCAGAAATGTAGGCGTTACTATCTGTGTTTTCTTATTGAGGGCTATGTATTTGTTTGTGACAAGCTTGGTAATGATGCTGTCGCGGGTTGCGCTTGTTCCTATGCCGCTTCCCTTTATCTGACTTCTGAGCTCCTCATCCTCAATAAGCTGTCCTGCATTTTCCATTGCAAGTATAAGGGTTCCCGATGAATATCTTTTCGGCGGTGTTGTCTCCCCCTCCTTAACATTAAATTCCTTTACAGAAAGTTGCTGCCCTTTTTTCAATCCGTTTAACATATCCATGACAGCAGGCGTAAGCTTTTCTTCGCTATCCTTTTTACCCGTTCCTGCTATCTGAAGATATCCCGGTGATACAAGCCTTTTGAAATTGGAAAAGAAATGCTCCGGCTTTTTATCCTTTTCATCTGTAATGGCTCTTGTCAATACAAGAGCCATTTTCTCGTACACTGCCGCAGGATAAAATATGCTTAAAAATCTCCTTGCTATTATATCATAAACCTTTTTTGCAGTTTCCGAAACACTGTTTAATGCTCCAAGCCCCTGTCCCGTCGGTATGATTGCATAGTGGTCGGTAATCTGCTTGTCATTAACATACTTTGATTTTGCTATACCCTTATATCCGCCCTGATTCATGATATTATCGGCAAAGGCGGAAAGGGGAGCATATTTCCTGAGTCCTCCGATATTTTTGTGTATTTCCTTTGACACGGCAGTGGAAAGCACCCTGGCATCCGTTCTCGGATATGTGACAAGCTTCTTCTCGTAAAGCTCCTGCACGATATTCAATGTGTCCGTCGGACTTATTTTAAACATGGCAGAGCAGTCATTTTGCAGCTCCGCCAAATTATAAAGCATCGGCGGCGCCTTTTTTTCCGTCTTTTTTTCAACCTTTTCCACAATGAGGCATACAGGAGAATTTTTCGTAAGCAGCTCTATCAGCTCCTTTGCAGATTCCTCCTTTTTAAAGCCGTTTTCCTTGTAAAGCAGCGGCGACTTATCGTATGTGCTTTCCTCCACAGACTTCCATTCTGCCTCAAGTCCGTCAAGCTGTGCCACAACCCTGTAAAAAGGCGTAGGAACAAACTCTCTTATCTCCCGTTCACGCTTTACAATCATTCCCAGAACACATGTCATGACACGACCTACGGCAATAACGCATTTATCAAGCTTCAAATAATTCTTTACCGTATAGCTGTACTTCAATGTAAGGGCTCTTGAAAAATTGATACCCATAAGGTAATCCTCCTTCGCCCTTAAATATGCGGAATCGCTTAAGCTGTCATATTCCGACAGCTCCTTTGCTTCCCGTATTCCCCTTAATATTTCCTCCTCCGTCTGTGAGTCTATCCAGACCCTCTTTTTTGTTTTGTTATCTCCCACATTTGCCATCTGATCCACAAGCCTGTAAATATATTCTCCCTCACGTCCTGAGTCTGTACAGACATATATACATTCAACATCCTCACGGTTCAGCAATCGTTTCACCACATTAAACTGGTTGCCTGCGGCAGGTATTATCTCATACTTAAACTCATCAGGAACAAATGGAATCGTATCCATGCTCCACCTTTTTAATTCAGGGTTATATGCATCGGGATAACTCATTGTGACAAGATGTCCCACACACCATGTCACGATAGAATCCTCCGTCTCTATAAAGCCCGTTTTTGCTCCTGCGCTATCCGCTCCCTTTACACCTAACGCCTTGGCAAATTCCCTTGCCACGCTTGGCTTTTCGGCTATATATAAATTCTTCAAAATATTTCCTCCAAAACTTGTATACGAAACAGAAATATTATACCACGTCGACGGAAAAAAAGACAATTGAATTTAGTATATTAACATGGTTTTACGCTGTGATAGCTTCCACTGCAACACTTCCTCCCCTTACAAGCTCTATCCTGTTAGCAAACTGCTTCTTCAATAATGCTATAATATTATTATTTTTATTTTCTGTATGAATCATTTCCAATAACATATCCGAGCCATTATAGTCTATAACCTCAGCTCCTAATATTTGAGAAATACGAAATACCTCCGTCTTATCCTTTTCCGTTAAACCGCTTATCCTTACAAAAAGTATCTCCTTTAAGTGGATTGGTATGTCCGTATAGTCTATAACACGGATAACTTCAACACTTCTGCTCAACTGCTTTTTTATCTGTTCAAAGGTCTTATCATCACTTGTCAGGCTGATTGTCATTCTGGAAATTGTTTCATCCTCCGTAACACCAACGGTCAGACTATCCACGCTGTACGACTTACCGGAAAACAAACCGGAAATTCGGGCAAGAACACCTATTTCATTTTCTACAAACAGACATAACCATCTTTTCTTCATATGCTTCAAACCTCGCTTTCCATTATCATATCTCCAAGCGTGTTGCCTGGCGGAACAATAGGCATAACATTACATTCCCGTTCAATAATAAATTCTATTATTGTAGGCACCTTTTTCTCCTGCTGCGCATCCTTTATTGCTTTTACAATATCCTTTTCATCCGTTACACGCACTCCCTTTGCTCCATAGCCTTCTGCAATCTTTACAAAATCCGGTATATATTTCGGACATTCTTCTGTCGGTAAATTACAATCAGCAGGACAGCTTTTTCGATACCGCATACAAGTGCCTACATATCGCCGTTCATAAAACATTTCCTGCCATTGCCTCACATTTCCCAAATATCCGTTATTTAAAATCAAAATAATGATTGGCAATTCATAGGTAACAGCCGTAGCCATTTCCTGAATGTTCATCTGCATACCGCCATCACCTGATATAACAACGACATCCTTATCAGGATTTCCAAGCTTTGCCCCAATTGCCGCAGGAAGACCGTAACCCATCGTTCCTAATCCTCCGCTTGTCAGCATTTTTCTATTTTCATCCAACGAAAGAAACTGTGTCGCCCATAATTGATTCTGCCCTACATCCGTAGTGATTATAGCATCCGTAAAAGCAGCATTTACCGCCTCGATTATTTTTTGAGGTGTTACTCCCTTACCTTTTACAGCAATAGGATATTCTCTTTTCCATTTTAAAATTTCATCCTTCCATTTTGTGATTTGCAGGGGCTCTGCTTTCTCCAATAGTATTTTAACTGCCTTCTTTGCATCCGCAACGATGGGGATGTCAACGGCAATATTCCTTGATATAGACGCAGCATCAATATCAATATGGATAATTGTCGCATCCTTGGCAAATTCAGAGATTTTTCCCGTAATGCGGTCATTGAATCTAGTTCCTATGGAAAAAAGAACATCACAATTGCTTACTGCCGAATTAGCGGCATAGCTACCATGAATACCGAGATTTCCTACATAAAGCTCGTGTGATGATGGAACAGCACCCTTTCCCATTATTGTCGTTACAACAGGCACACCTGTTTTTTCTGCAAGCAATTTCATTTCCTTTTCTGCGTGAGCAATATTTACTCCACCGCCAACTAAAAAAACAGGTTTTCTTGACTGATTTAAAGTATCCAAAGCCTTGTTTATCTGCCCTGCATGGACGGAGGTGTTTGGTTTATATCCCCTGATTTTAATTTCCTTTGGATAAATTTCACTTCCATATTCCCGTTGAATATCCTTCGGCAAATCCACAACTACAACGCCTTTTTTGCCTGTCCCCGCAATATAAAAGGCTTTTCTAATTGTTTCTGCCAGGCTTTCTCTACTGTGTACCGTTACCGCATATTTACATATACTTCTCGTGATGCCTACAATATCAACCTCCTGAAAAGCATCATTTCCGATAAGATGTGTCGGAACCTGTCCTGTAAAACAAACCAATGGAACACTGTCATAATTTGCCGTTGCAATTCCCGTAACCAGGTTTGTAGCTCCCGGTCCGCTTGTTACTAAACACACTCCAATCTTTCCTGTAGAACGGGCATAGCCGTCTGCCGCATGTACCAGACCCTGTTCATGACGCGGCAATACCACGTTTATATCATGCTGCCCATAAAGAGCATTAAACAAGTCTATTACCTGTCCGCCAGGATAGGCAAATAAGGTATCAACTTTCTCCTCCTTTAATGCTTTTACAAAAATTTCTGCACCTGTTATCTGCATAACTTTACCTCCGCTCTTTGTATGCGTGTACTTGCTTGCATACAATATATTTTTTTTCGGCACTGTCAATGAATAACAGTACCGATATTAACAAACCAATCTTTTTATAAACAGCTCAACATTGTTTGCAATATAGCTTTCCTTATCTACCTTTGTAAGCTCGTCATTAAAAGATGCCTTTAAAAAGACATATCCGAATGTCGCAGAAAAAAAAGCCATTGCAAGCGCTTCAAAATCCCCCTGCACAATTTTCCCTTTTTCATACATTGCTTCTAAATATTGCTTAAATTCAGATAAAAATGCCTGCGGAACTTTCATAATAAAATCTTTTGTATCCTCATAAAGCTGTGGAGCTCTGAGTCCAATAGATAAATTAACAAAATCCGGCGTCATCCTATCCATATACGAGCGCATAAACATTTCTAAGTCTGTCTGTAAATCCCATGTTACGCTCCCAAAAATATCCGGTGTAACATTCGCCCGCCATTTTGCCTGATTCACTCCCTGCAAAACAATATCCTTCTTATTTTCAAATTTACGGAACAGGGTGCATTCATTTACGCCTGCCAGTCTCGCAATTTCTTTCGTGGTAGTTGCCACATAGCCCTTATCACGAATCAATGCCATTGCAGCATCAACAATTTTCTGACTTGTATCATCCAACATATCGCCCCCTATGCAAGTGATTACTGTCATTTTAACAAAAAAACCAATATGCGTCAATATTAATTAATGGAAACATGCTTTTCGATATGATATAATGAGCATTGTAAAAAGCTCAATAAAGCAGTAATAAAATATTTTATGAGGTGTTTATAATGGATAATGCACAGACACTGCTAGATAATTTGGATAAAATCCATACTACAAAAATGGGTATCGACCGGATAAAAAGAAATCTTGGCTTAGAGACGCAGGATGTAGTTTTATATTGTCTTGATATAATAAAGGACAAGGACTGTAAAATTACAAAGTCCGGCAAAAACTGGTACGCCCAAGGACGCGGCTGTATCATTACCGTAAATGCTTCAAGCTACACAATTATAACGGCGCATAAAACATAAAATTTACATTTCTCGCATCCATACACGCCTACGCTCTGTTCAGACGCACAATATGAATAGCCAGCGCCATATGCTCCATTCCAAGTATTCGCATATGCGGATAGAGCTTTGTTACAGGATCAACCAGAAGCAATAGCGCAAGCGTAATCTGTAACATAGTCTGAAGCATGTCCGCGAGCCACTTTTTCTTGTGTGTAATATTATAAATGGCAACATTAAGGCTTTCCGTGCCCTCAATCAGACCAAATATCCCCCATATAACTCCAATTAAACCGTCCGCCCGGTTTCCGTGTACAATAATGGAAATACCTATGACAATCAAAAGGATTCCCGTGGATGAAAGCTTTGTATCCAGACTTTTATATTCCTTGGTTATAACAGCGCAAAAAACAGTGCTTGCTCCGATTGCAATCATAAGACTTCCCATGGTATACGGCAGGAGCTTATAGATAAAATCAACAAAAAACAGGCACAGAAAACCAACAATCAATAGTACAGTGACAATAAAATATCCAAGTGCCTTACTGAAAGGCGTACCAAATGTATGCCGGCTGTAAAATTTCCATGTGGATGTATCAGATGCCTGTTCACGCTCCATATTACGCTATATTATATCCTCCTCGATAGTATCCAAAAATTCTTTGAATTCTTTTCTTGCGCTTTCAATCTTAAGCTTATCCTGCTTGTCAAGAACCTCCTCAAAGGCATTCATCTGTAATTCAATAATGTGCCTTGTATCTCCTGTCGCCTCCTCATACATACGGTCGCCACGCAAAAGCAGCAGCTTATTTTCCTCCTGCTCTCTCGGATGTATCTTGAGGGACGCCAGTGATTCCAGCCTTGCAGCAATTTCCTCATCACTCATGTCCGTATCTTCATTTTTTATAACTACACGCTTTGATATTTTTGTGGACAATACCTTAACCTCAACCTCCAGAATAGAGTTCACGTCATAGGTATATGTCACATCAATTGCCTCTTTCCCTGCCGGGCCAATCGGTACAGGCACCTCTATCTCACCTAAGTATACATTGTTTCTGGCATACCGGCTCTCTCCCTGAAGTATCTTGACAAGTATATGGCTTTGATTATCAGAGGCCGTGTAAAGACGCTCTGTCCTGCTTACAGGTATTACCGTATTTCTTTCTATTATCGGCAGATAATGACCGTTTTCCTTATAGCCGCCGCTTCTCGTGACAACGATGTCCGTTCCAAGGGTAAAAGGGCATACATCCGTAAGAATTATCTCCTTTACCGCCTCATCCCTTTCCTTCATGGCTGCCTGTGTAGCCGCGCCTACAGCTACAACCTCGTCAGGATTTATGCTTGTATTTGGAAGTCTGCCGAACAGACGGCTCACAAATTTTCTGACAATCGAAAGCTTTGTGGCACCTCCCACAAGTATAACCTCCTCAATATCGGCAAGCTTTATCTGAGCATCCTTAAGACTTCTCTCTATCGGCTTTTTTATCTTGCCAAGCAAAAGCTGACAGGACTTTTCATAATCATCTATGTTTATCTCATACTCATATTTCTCCTCGCCTATCCTGCACTTAAACACAGAAGTTCTGCTTTCCTCAAAGCCAAGCTTACATATTTCCGCCTGCTTTCTTATATGGGCAAGCGTTTTTGCATCAAGCTCGTCCTGATCAATCTCCTTCTCCCTGAAAAACATCTGCTCAAGAACCTCTGTAAAGTCCTCTCCTCCCAGATAGTTGTCACCTGCAACGGCACGAACCTCCATAATGTTCTGATACAGTTCCAGTATTGATACGTCAAATGTACCACCGCCCAGATCAAAAACAAGGAATTTAGTATCCGCATTTTTCTTGTTTAAACCGTAGGCAATGGCTGCGGCAGTAGGCTCACTGACAATACGCTCAACCACAAAGCCAGCCATTTCTCCCGCCTTTTTTGTAGCCTTTCTCTGCGCATCATTAAAATAAGCGGGAACACTGATAACAGCCTCTGTCACCTCATGTCCGAAAAATACCTCCGCATCCTCCTTCAGGGATTTTATGACAAGGCTCGATAATTCTTCTGCGGTAAATTCCCTTTCACCAAGCATAAATTTTTTGCCTGTACCCATGCTTCTCTTAAAAACAGAAGCTGTCTGGGACGGATTCGTCATGCCACGCTCCCTTGCAGTTTTTCCCACATAAACCACGCCTTCTTCATCCACGCTTACAACGGAAGGCGTAAGCATTTCTCCCAGCTTATTCGGTATAACCTTAGCCTCGTCCTTATCAAAATATGCAATTAAACTGTTTGTTGTTCCAAGGTCGATTCCTACTATCATTTATTCTCAATCCTTTTTAATTTTTCCTCTATGACTGCATTGTGTCCAAATATGCTTAACGCTTTTTTGTAACACATTCTTGCCATTTCATAATCCTTCATCTGCTCATAAACAAGCGCTTTTTCATACCATAGCTCATGACATTCGCCATAGAAACAGCCCTCGCATCTAAGATGCTTTAAACCCTCGTCCGCAATAGCTACAGCCTGTTTTGTTTTTTTTGTAACCCTGTAAAGCCTTACCATTTTAACATAATCCAAAGGCGTGTGCATTTTCTCCTTTGGAATTGTGGCACGTTCAAGATAAACTCTTAAGTCCGGCTTAAATAAAGTTTTTTTGCTTAAAATAGTTTCTATCAAATTACTATAATAATTTGCTTTATTGTTGATGTCAAGCTTTACCGCCTTCTCAAAAAACTTACGCGCATCTTCCATAAGACCATGGTCCTTGAAAACATCTCCCATGCTCACATATGCCCTCTTATCATCTCCCTGATTGCTTACGGCAAGCTTAAAGCTTTCATGCGCCTTATCAATATAGCCCTCCAAGCCATATACATAACAGAGCTGTCTCATGCACATCTGTATGTCTTCATCATATGGCAACTCATCGATACATCGCTTAAGTATATTAACGGAATCCTCCATTCTTCCCATTCGAAGTAAAAGCTCCGAATAGTCGTACGCTACATCAGCATTCAGCCCGAACACTTCAAAATACTCCTTGTATACCGCTTCGCTTTCCTCAAAACGGTTCATGCATTGCAGGGTTCTTGCTTTATATGCATATATATTTGCCTTCATATCCTGATCCGTATCCTGCATGTTAATATAAAGCAATGCCTTATCATAATGTTCCACAGCCATGTCAAACTGTCTGTGCAATTCGTAAATAAGCCCCATTCTGCTATAGCAGTAATAATTGTCAGGCTCATATTTAATCGCCTCTTGAAAATCACAAAGGGCGCTTTTGTAATAGCCCAAAAATCTGTTTAGTATTCCTTTGTTTATATAATAATATGCGCTTGGTCTTATCTCCAACTGCTTTTCAAACAGCTTTACCGCCTCTGCATATCTTCCGTTATGCTTAAGGGCAAGTCCCTTTTGTCCGTAAACGTACTCATTATCCGGCCAGAGACTTATTACCTTATCATAAATGTCAATCGCATCATTGACCATGCCCCTCTTGATAAGCAGCTCTGCAAGCTCCATATACACATCATCAAATTCTTCCATGTCGCTTTCATCAGGCTTGCTTTTTTCAATTATCTCTTTTAATATATCCTCAGCTTTTCCGTATTCCTCCTCATGCTTATATATCATAGCCTCCTGAAAGCTTATGCTGTCACTTTCTATCTCAAAGCTGTTATATCTTTCGATAACCCTCCTTGCGCTATCCGGCTGATTATATCTTAAATATACCTTTATCTCCTGAACATAAGGCTCAGCCACAAACGGATATATCATTATGGCATGCTCACATGCATTCATAGTCTCTTTTATGTAGTCTAAATGAAACGCCGCCTTTGCCATAAAGCTGTAGGCAATATAATTACTGTCATCCTTTTCAATAAGCTGCTCACATGCCTCAAGACATTTCTCGTAATTGTTAAGCTTATATTCAAGCTCACATTTAGCCTCATATGAGAGCATAATCTCCTCATGCTCCTTTGCGAGGGCAATTTCCAGAAAATGTCCTGCCTCCTCATAGCGTTTTGTCTTTATATAACAGTCTGCTATAAGAAAATTAACATATTCATACCGCTTTCTTTTTGCAACAGTGTCCTCACTGTCATCATCCGGGGACAGCCTCTCAATCTCTTTTTTCCATATAAAAAAGCATGTTAAAGCCTCCTCATATCTGAAAAGACATAAATATGTTCTTCCCTTTACATTATTGTACTCACATACCTTTTCTTCCCTTGGCGTAAAGCTGTCAAGCACCTCTATGGCATCGTCAAATTTGTAGGACTGATAATAGCTCCATGCCATCTCCATGCGCGTATCATCATCCGCCGGATTCTCCTCAAGCTTCTTTTTATATTGCTCAATCAAAGAAAAATTTGCCCTTATCATCCCTGCCCTGACACCGTTGTCATAATGGTTAATCTTTAAAAGATCCATATACATATCTCTGGACTTTTCAAAATCGCCGAGATAAAACGCAAGGTCTGCCTGTTTTCCATTTACAATGTATTTATCAACGGAAAGCTCCGCAGCCCTGTCATAGCACTCCCCTGCCCTGTCATAATCCTGATTATTTTTGGCAATGTCGCCGCACGCAAGCATAACTGCAACATCATCAGGGAAATCATCTGCAAGCGCATCTATATTCCGTTGTATTTCGAGAAGCTCATCCTTGCATAAGTCATAGAGATTTTTTTCATCATTTTCAATCTGCTCCTGATGCTGCTTTTGAAGCTTTTGAAGCTTATTTTTAACTATAGCAATCTCCAGATACGGATGATACGCATCAATGCTTTGAAGTTCGGAAATTATTTTATCCTGTTCTTCAATATTGCCTGCCCGTATGGCGGAGTCCAGTTTATAATACCTTTCAATAAATTTATCTATATCCTTCGTTTCACCCTCGAAAAGATAATAATTTACCAGATCGTCGTACGTTGAATTTGTTATAACATAATCGATAAAGTCTACAGGGTACTCCTCTGAAAGCTCCTTCCTTCTGTTCCTTATATCAAAGCAGTCAACAATATATTTCCATACCTTTTTTGGAATATAAAAATAATCCATAAGGAATTTCATAAGTGTATCAAACGCATCTTCGGATGAATCAAGCGATACAAACTCATCCCTGTCAAAAAGCTCCTGCCACCTGTTTACATCTATTCTTGAGAAAAAATCAAAATAAATCTCCTCAATTGCAAGTAACAACGGCGATTTTTCTTTGTCGGCAGCACTCTGCTCCGACTCGTCAACATCTGCAAGGCGCATTGCCTCCTCGTATGCAGACCGAAGCTCCTTAAACCCCTCAGGGTCATCCTCCGGATTAACCTTAGACAGCTTTTCCCTATATACATTTTTTAATTCAGTTTTGTCCTTTGTGGGTTCAATTCCCAATACCTGCCAAATTTCCATTTACATTCCTCTTATAAACTTTTTTCCAACGTTTCCCGTATAGCTTTAATGAAATCCTCACTGTTAAGTACCGTAACATTTTCAAGGGTAGTAATAAGCGCCAGATCCTTAGTCATTTTACCATCCTCTATTGTCTTTATGGTTGCAGTCTCAAGCTTGTCAGCAAATTCCATAAGCTCATTAATGTTGTCAAGCTCTCCTCTTTTTCTTAAGGCGCCTGTCCATGCAAATATTGTTGCGACGGAATTTGTTGAGGTTTCCTCCCCGGCAAGATACTTGTAGTAATGTCTCTGTACCGTTCCGTGTGCAGCTTCATACTCATATTTTCCGTCAGGTGATACAAGAACGGACGTCATCATTGCAAGCGAGCCGAAGGCAGAGGAAATCATATCACTCATAACGTCTCCGTCATAGTTTTTGCACGCCCATATATATCCTCCCTCGGATTTCATAACTCTTGCAACCGCATCATCGATAAGAGTATAGAAATACTCTATGCCTGCCGCATCAAATTTCTCCTTGTACTCCTTATCGAATATCTCCTGAAAAATATCCTTAAAGGTATGATCGTATTTCTTTGAGATTGTATCCTTTGTGGCAAACCAAAGGGTCTGCTTTGTATCAAGGGCATAGTTAAAGCAGCTTCTTGCAAAGCTTTCAATGGAGTCGTCAATGTTGTGCTGTCCCTGTATCACGCCCGGTCCTTCAAATTTATGTATTGTCTCCTTTATGACAGTTCCATCCTCGCCTGTAAATACAAGCTCTGCCGTACCTGCCCCCGGAACATCTATCTCAACGCTCTTATAAACGTCACCATATGCATGTCTCGCTATTGTAATAGGCTTCTTCCAATTCTTAACACATGGCTCTATTCCCTTTACAATAATCGGTGCGCGGAATACGGTTCCATCAAGAATTGCACGAATTGTACCATTCGGACTTTTCCACATTTCCTTCAGGTTATACTCCGTCATACGGGCAGCATTTGGTGTGATTGTTGCGCATTTTACGGCAACTCCATATTTCTGTGTCGCATATGCAGAATCAAAGGTGACCTGATCCTCCGTTTCATTTCTATACTCAAGTCCTAAATCATAATATTCTGACTTAAGCTCAATAAATGGATATATAAGCTCGTCCTTGATGAGCTTCCAAAGTATCCTTGTCATTTCGTCTCCGTCCATCTCCACAAGTGGAGTTGCCATTTTGATTTTTTCCATTTTTATTTTCCTCCAAATTAGTTTTTTATTTATGGTATATTTAATATCTCTCTTTTTATTGTTTTAATCACGCCCTGATTTGCCATGGTATCCGTGACAAAACGCGCAGCCTCCTTAACCTCCTGTCTTGCGCTTCCCACTGCATAACTGTACTTTGCGCGCCTTATCATACCGATGTCGTTTATGTTATCTCCAAATACCATAACCTCATCAGCCGTCACTTGAAGCTCATCCATAATAGGTCTTAAAGCATTGCCTTTATTTGTATCACTGCGGTTACAATCCACCCAGTTTAAGCCTGCGCATGCAAGAGCCGCCTTATCCTTCCACTTGTCATAAAACCACTCCCTGACAACCCCCTCGGCATCATTTGGGTGATATAGGGAAATCTTTGAAATATCATCCTCCACAAGTGTTAAATCATCCACAAGCTTTACATCAAATTTGTACTCATCATGAATCCATCGATACAATTGGTCGCTGTTTTTATCAAGATATACATAATCCCTGCCTGAAAGCATAATGCTCACATCGGAAAGCTTCATGGCATCCCTTACAATATCCTTGACAAGCTGCTGATCCATTGCATTTGCCGCAAGGGTATTATCGTTACTGTCTATAACAAAGCCTCCGTTATCACTTATATAATAGATATCCTCTGCAACCGGAGCAAAAAGTCTCTTTATTCCCGCATACTGCCGCCCGCTTGCCGCCACAAATACGATTCCTTTTTCCTTAAGCTTTTTTATTATATCATAAATTTCAGGATTAATATTAAACGTGCCGTCAGGAACCAAGGTTCCATCCACATCACTGGCTATTAATTTAATCATTCCTAATTCTCCTCTTCCAATGGAACATCACGGCATTTTGCACCAAACAAAAACGCTATCATATTTTATCACAAACAAGACCAATAAACAAGGTTAGGAATTTTAATCCTGCCGGTTACCATAAAACATAACGGCACTAAAAATTGCCGGCTCAAGACATTTAACATCTTGGGCTGGCAATTTTTAGTGCCGATGTCCTCAACCGGTTTTCAGTTATTATATTAAGCCTTCGCTTCCTTTTTTGCTTTTCTTGCTTTCTTTGCCTCAATTGCCTTATCCGTAGGCTTCACCATAACAAGACATATAACAAGCGCTATGATGTATAACACGATTGTGGCATATAACACATGCTGATATCCTACAGGGTTTACCGTAATCATCTCCGTTGTTCCATCCGCAAGCTCATGTGCAATCTGAACTTCTTTACCAAAATGATTTACAATCCATGTTGCCATCTGATTTCCCGTAAGACCTGCAAACGCCCATGCCGAAAGCGTAATACCATGGATTGCGCTTATGTTGCTCATTCCATAATGGTCGGAAAGCAGCGTAGGCACATTTGAAAAACCGCCGCCGTAGCCTGCATTTACAATAAAAATAAGTCCTAAAACCAAAATCATGAGAAGCGTATTGCCCTCGCCGTTTTCGATTCCGCTTGTAAGTAAAACAATTGCAGTAAATGCAATGGAAAGTATAAATATAAGCTTGTAAATTGTATTTCTGTCCTTCATGGTATCAGCCCATGCGGAAAAGCCAAGACGACCGCCTGCATTAAACACTGCCGATACTGTTGAGATAATTCCTACGACGCTTGCAAGTCCTATACATTTTACAATCATCTTCTCCTGTGATATAAGCGCAAGACCACAGGTAATATTTATGTAGAACATAAGCCATATTCCAATGTAGTTTGTGATAGGCTTTGTCTTTATAACTGACATAATGCTTGTTTTTTCCTCTTTTCCCTGCGGCTCATGCCAGCCCTCAGGCTTCTTTAAAAGAAGATGACCCACAAACATCATGACAAAGTAAACGCCTGCAAGTATAATAAACATTTTGTAAATTCCACGCTCGCCGAGATTCTCAAGCATCGCCTGCATAATCGGACTTGCTATAGCCTTTGCCGCTCCAAAGCCCGCAACCGCAAGTCCCGTGGCAAGACCCTTCCGGTCCTCGAACCAAAGCATAAGTGTCTTTACAGGTGACAAATATCCTGTTCCAAGTCCGATACCCATAATAAAGCCGTAGCACACATAGATACCGATAAGAGCCAGCTTGCTGCCATGTCCCGTCTCAGCTAACTGCTGCCCGCCATAATAAATAAAAAAGCCTGTTCCTGCCATACCTGCCGCAAAGCAGATAGCTGCAATCAATGAGGACTTATGTATATCCTTCTCCACGACATTTCCTAAAAATGCCGCTGACATTCCAAGGAAAAATATTGCAAAGGAAAATGCCCATTCCGTTGCCCCTTTAGAAAATCCTATATATGCTCCAATTTCTTCACTAAAAATTGACCAGCAGTAAACCGTACCGATACTGCAATGTAAAAGCAATGCCGGAATAGCAGCACGTATCCATTTATTTGTACGCCATCCGCCTTTCTTCGTTTCTTCCATTTTAAGTTTCTCCTCCTCAAATTTGTATTTAGCTTTTTTACATTATAATTTAACGTGAAAATATGTCCTAAACCTGCAAAAACCATAATTTCCGCTGTGTACAGACATAAACCTTTGTTATTATACGCTCAATTTTTATGACTTTCAAGGAAAAAATAAAAGTACACAAAAATATACAAAAATAAATACTCAAGTCATAGACCCACCGCAAGCAACAGGGCTCAAACTTGAAACGGCATATAAATATATCACCTGACCTCTATAACAAGACTGTGAGGCAGACATACTATCGTCTCTCCCGTTTTACTTATGGCATTGTGCTTTACACAAATCTGCTCATGGCAGTCCGCCTCAGAAATATATGCCTTTCCTCTCTCTATGACAAGAATATTATATCCCTCAAATATATCTGCATCATCAGACTGCCCCTCACGGTCTGAAGCCGCAACAATTTTATACTCTGTATCTTCATCAAGTGAAAAACTCTTTACTTCTTTTCCATCCAGATACACCTTTACCATTCTGCCCGTTTTCATTGACAGCTGCTGAAACACAAGCGCAGATGTGCCAATCAGCAATACGATGGATATAAGTATAATATCGGACTTATATCGTTTGCAAAAGCTTTTTTTTGCGTTTCCCGTCTGTTCGTTTTGATTGTCTGTTCTGTTTTCCGGTTTATTCATTTCTAAGCGCATTTAACCTGTCCGCCAACGACTGAAGCTCGTTAACCATATTTCCTACGTCACCGACAATGTCGGAGTTTTCATCACTTGACTCCAAAGTTGCCTGTGAATGGGCTGTTACCTCCTCCGTAGCAGCCGATATCGTCTGTATGCTCTCAACAATCGCCTCATTTGAACTTGCAAGCTCTCCTACCAGCTGTGACAGTTCCTCCGTCTGCTGCTGAATGTCAGTCGTTTTGCTTGCAATTGTTTCAAAACTTGAAGCTGTTTCAGTAGCCGCAATACCCTGAAGCTTACTGTTATCCATAAGGTAATTTATAACCTTTACAACCATATCTAACTCAGATGAAATATTCTCAATAAGGTCTGCTATATTAACCGTTGCATCCTGTGTCTGGTCAGCAAGATTTGTTATCTCTGATGCAACAACCGCAAAGCCCTTTCCTGCCTCTCCTACTCTTGCCGCCTCTATGGAAGCATTCAGCGCAAGAAGGCTTGTCTGTGATGTAATGTTATCGATAATCTCAATAATGGACTGCATCTGTCCATTATATTCCATAAGCTTTGCAAGCTCCTCCGAAACCTTCTTGCTGGCGTCATCCGAAATATTAACCTGCTTGATAAGCTCGTCAATTTTTTCCCTGCCTGTGGCAACCTCAGCGCCCGCATCCTCCATTCCGGATTCAATCTGTGATGCAACATCCTCAACCCTGCGGACAAAATCCTGTATTTCCTCCGTCTTCATGAGCTGTGACTGTATAGACTCCGCAGTATCGTTTGTTCCGTTTGAAACTTCTTCCATGGAATTTTTTGTATTTACAAATGAAGCTTCAAGGTTATCCATCTTCTCAGACACCCTGTTTATATTTCCCGACATATGGGAGGATATATCCATAATCTGATTAAGCATGGCAGTAACCCTTGCCTTGTCGTTTTCAATCTGGGTAAGCTTATCCTCATTATTCTGCATCATAACCTTTGACATGAACAGCATGAAAACAAAATACAAAATGACGAAAGCAATTCTTATCTCAACATTTGGTAAGTCCTCTGCTGAAATTTCCCCCTGAATACCTGTATAGATAACATTTAAAATATTTATAACCACAAGCCCGATACCCATTCTCGTTGTGTATTTTATATCACTGTATACAAGTACAAACAAAGAAACAAGTATTCCATATACAAATGCAACAGGCGAATATGTAGTGAAAACCGTAAATGTATAGAATATTCCATAGCCTACGCCAAATATCAGGCGTATAAGAATACTGCTTTTGTCACGCCGGAATGTAACATGCATAAGAATTAGCGGAACTAAAGAAAGGGATGCAAAGATACAAAAATATAACAGGGTTCTGCTTTTTTTCAGAACCTCTATTATATAAGCCCCCAAAAGCACGATATTGTAAATCGTATAACCAACTATTAAAACTCTGTTGTTTCTTGCCATCTCACGTTGTGAGGCAGACATGTTTTCGTTCATTTTTAAACCTCCGTCAAATGCATTATTTTATTATTCAATTTACACCCCAACTTTTATTTTATCATACAGGAAATAATATTGCAAAATTTTATTTTGCCGAGTCTTTGTCGCATATTTGTTAAAATTTATTACTGACATTTACCTTGCCTCATATTTGTCAAACCTTGTCCTTGCACTCTCAACAATTTCCTGCGGATACCCAAGCACCGATAAAAGCGCAATGGCATTTGATTTTCCGCCTATGCCCTTGTTTATGTGATAGTCAAAGATTATATTCTCCTCATTAATGCGGCTTTCAAAATAAAAGTTTTCGTACTTTTCCTTCATTCCATTTACAAGCTCCATATCATGGGTGGCTATAAGCACATAATGTCCTGTTCCTGCAAAATAATCAAGTATTGCAAAAGAAGCGGCAATACGCTCATGGGTGTTTGTTCCCTTTAATATCTCATCAATAACAATAAGCGACTTTTCATTTTTATCATCACGGTCTAACATTTCCTTTATGCGCTTTGCCTCTCTTATATAATAGCTGTCGCCTGTAACAACATCATCACGGAGCGCCATAGAGCTTACAACGTATACCTTCGGCATTGAAAATTCATCTGCAGTACACGTAAATACTGTCTGCGCAAGTATTGTATTTACTGCAAGCGCCTTCATAAGGGTTGATTTACCGGAGGCGTTTGCGCCGGAAATAAGCGCCCTGTTTTTCAAGGTAAAATCATTTGGCACTGCATTTTCTATAAGCGGGTGCACAAGATTTTTTACGCTAAACTCCTCTGCATCTCCTATATCGGGATTGCAGCAGCATACGCTTTCACGAAATGAGGCGACAGATATTCCCATGTCAATTTCCCCAACCAGTTCATAAAGCTTCATAATCTGCTCCTGTCTTCCGCTCACCGCCCTCATAACACGATTAAACATGGAAAGCTCAAGGAGCGTTACGCCATATAAAAAATCAGCCAATTCAGCCATTACATCCCCTGAAAGAGAGTAATTTTTTCTTGTCTGCCACCTTATAAGCTTTTTTGAAACATCCTTCATATCATTGCATATTTCCACGATTTCATCTGATATTTTCAAGTCCGTTTTATTTTCGCTCTCCACAATAAACCTTGAAAAAACAAGAAGCTGTTTAAGACCGCCCGCCGCATTAAGAAATTCCTCATACCTCATTTTTGCCAGCGTGTACACCGTAAGATTGATTGCACCGATTAATATTATCCCAAGAAAAAATTCATATGCGACAAACACGGATGCTATCACAAAAGCAAGCAGTAAAAGCTGTAAAATGTAATAGCACGCCGTATATGGAATTTTCCAGTTTTGTGAATTCATAAGAAAAGACGGCAGATAAAAGCTGCTCTCCAGCTTGCCGAACCCCTTAAGCCCCTTTTCAAGGGTTTTGCGCTTCGCCGCATTATTTTTATAAAACTCTGTCTGCTCTTTCAGGGCTGTGAGCTTATTTTTTTCGACATTTACATCATGAAGCCTGTGATACAGGTACTGCTCTCCCACATAGCTTTTTGTATGATTCATCCTTAAAAATACCATGTCCATTTCAAGGTCGTTCCATGTGGTTTTATCAAGCTCCGAAAAGCCCCTTTGGCACATTTCATCGTGATATATTTTTATGCAGTCCATTCTGTCATATGCAAGCTCCATATCAGTATCTGAGGTCTTCTTTCCAAAATCATCTTCTGCATTTTTATTTTCTGCCAAACCGCCCTGAAGCACTGCATCCTTTTTTTTCAGCAGGCTCATAAAGGCGTTTCCCTCGCCTTGCCTTTTATCCAATATATTCTCTCCTTCCCTATAATCTGCCTTTAAAATCCTCATAGGAAAACATTTTATATAAGCTGATTTTATCGCCCTCCCTGATATAGATGGCAGGCAGGGGCATCCCGTTAAAGGTATTATTTTTTACCATTGTATAAATCGCCATATCGGTAAAAACAAGTCTGTCCCCAATAGTAAGGGGCTCGTCAAAGGAATAGTCACCTATTATGTCTCCTGCAAGGCATGTAGGTCCGCCCAGACGGTATGTATATTTCTTTTCTCCTGCCATACCGGAATCAATTATAAATGGTCTGTATGGCATTTCAAGGACGTCCGGCATGTGACATGCTGCCGAAGCGTCAACTATGGCTATATCCGGTCCGTTTTTCATAATTTCACGCACTTCCGTCACAAGCCAGCCTGCATTTAAGGCAACCGCTTCCCCCGGCTCTATATATACCTCCAGCTTATATTTTTCCCTGAGTTTTTTTATGCGCTCCACCAGAAGATGTATGTTATATCCCTCTTTTGTAATATGATGTCCGCCCCCTAAATTTATCCATTCAATCTTTCTCAGGTATTCCCCAAATTTTTCCTCCACCACGTCCAACGTCCTTGCAAGCACCTCTGCGCCCTGCTCGCACATTGTATGAAAATGTATTCCGCTAATTCCCGCCATATCCATTTTATCGAGGTCGTCCTTTTTTGTTCCAAGCCTTGACCCGGTTATGCAGGGATTATAAATATCCGTCTCTATCTCCGAATACTCAGGATTAATTCTTATGCCGCATTTTATGCTTCTTCCCGAAGTCTTCACCCTGTTCTTAAAACGCTCCCACTGGGCGGGCGTATTAAAAATTATATGGTCGGCAAATTTTACAAGCTCGCCCATCTCCTCCTCGCCGTATGCAGGTGAGAAAACGTGCACCTCCCTGTCAGGCATCTCCTCATGTCCAAGCCTTGCCTCGTAAAGTCCGCTTGCGGTGGTGCCGCAAAGATATTCGCCCATAAACGGGTACAGGGAATATGCGGAAAATGCCTTTTGCGCCAGAAGTATTTTTGCGCCGCTTTCTCTCTGTACATCACGGAGTATTTCCAGATTGGATTTCAATTTGTCCTTGTCGATTATATATGCAGGGGTTTTTATACTATGGTAATTCATTGTTTTCTCCAATTTATGTTCTTTCAGTTCATGGTATCTGTGATTTAAAGTTTAAATTTTTTTATCTTTTACATTATCCAGACAATTGCAAAACTCTGCGTTTACGAACGACCGTTGTACACCTGCAATTGCCTATTTACACTATCATAATATTATAAGTTCTTTGGCTGACGCTGCAAGATTCCTGTATCCATCCTCTGTTACGATTATCATGTCCTCGATGCGCACGCCAAATTTACCCGGCAGATATATTCCCGGCTCTACGGTTATGCATACTCCCGGTTCAAGAATGTAATCACATTTTGGCGAAAATCTTGGTTCCTCGTGAATGTAAAGACCTACGCCGTGTCCCAGACCGTGTCCAAAATAGTCTCCGTAGCCTGCATCCGCAATTATGCTTCTTGCAACTGCATCTACATCAGAGCATTTTGCGCCTGCTTTAACAGCCTTTAACGCCTCTGTCTGCGCAAGCAATACGGTATTGTACACTTCCAGCTTTTCACCCTCAGGCTCCTCGCCCATGATTACCGTTCTCGTCATATCGGAGCAGTAGCCCTCGTAAATACAGCCAAAGTCCATTGTTACAAAGTCTCCTCTTGTTATGACCTTATCCGTTGGAACAGCATGGGGAAGTGATGAATTTTTGCCTGATGCAACAATTGTGTCAAAGCTGAGTCCCGATGCCCCAAGGGACTTCATCGTATATTCAAGCTCTAAGGCAGCCTCCTTTTCCGTCATGCCCTCCTCAATAAATGTCAACATGTGAAGAAACGACTTGTCGCCTATTGCCTCCGCCTTTGCAAGCCTTTCTATCTCATCGGCAGTTTTTACTCTGCGCAAATTGTTTACCACATCGTCAAGTCCAACAAGCTCCGCCATATCCGTTAATTCTCTGTAGTATTTGTCATACATGTTGTAGGATATGTGCAGATTTTCAAATCCAATGTTCAGCCTTCTTTTGGAATTATGAAACAATCCCTCCAGAAGCTCCCTGACAGTTTTTGCATATCCCTTGGAGGCGATGTCAATGCAGGTATAATCAGGCGCCTGTATCGTAACCATTTCCGTGTATCTTGAATCAGTCAGTATATATGCTGCGCCGCCTGTTACAAGCATACAGCCCTCATGACCTGCATACCCTGATATGAAATGTATGTTGTAGCCATCTGTAAGAAGAAGCGCATCCTGCTTTTTTTCTTCCATTATTTCTCTTAAAATATCTATTTTTTCTTTCATTATAAAGCTCCCCTCCTTTAAACGTCAGCCATTCCGTATCTGCCTTCGCATAAGTTCCCATTTACTTTGTAAATCGAGAAACCATGAGCTGATGCCGGTTACCATATCCGTTGCTTACATACTCATAATAATTTCCCTTGCAACGCTTTCCTCTATAGGTGTGGCAAACACGCCCTCACTAAATTCAACAACTGCTCCTATTCCCTTTTGCAAAACAAATCTGAGGCGTCCGTCCCTTACTTTTTTATCGGTATACAGCTTTTTGACAAGCGCTTCCCTGTCAATATAATCTGGAATTTCCACCGGAAGATGTGCCTTTTTAAGTAATTCCATAACCTCATTTTCCTCGTCAGCGGAAACATACCCCAGCCTGTTCGCCAGCTTCACCTGCGCAACCATTCCGATTGACACGGCTTCACCGTGAAGCAGCCTGTAATCACTTACCGTTTCGATAGCCCTGCCAACAGTGTGTCCAAGGTTAAGAACCTCCCTGAGCCCGCTTTCACGCTCGTCCTTCATGACAACCTGATATTTAATTCTGCAATTTTCATTTGCTATATGCTCACAGGCAGCTCTGTCAAAAGAAAGTATATCCTCCATATGCGCATTTAAATAATCAAATAATTCCCTGCTGTCAAGACATGCATGCTTTATCGTCTCTGCAAGACCACTGTACAACTGTTTTTCCGGCAGGGTTTTCCATGCCTCTATGTCTATATATACCTTTTTTGGCTGATTGAAAAGTCCGATTAAGTTTGTTGCCAACGGGGTATCAACCGCCGTCTTACCGCCGATTGAGGCGTCTGCTGCGGAAAGCAGCGTGGTTGAATAATTGATAAACGGCACGCCCCTGCCAAAGGTTCCTGCAACAAAACCTGCTAAATCGGACACAACGCCTCCGCCTATGGCAAGTATGCAGCAGTCCCTGCGATAGCCCTTTTCAAGCATGGCGTCCTCAATTTCTTCCTTTGTCTTTCTCGTCTTGCTTTTTTCTCCTGCCTCAAACACAAAAAGGTCTGCGCTGAAGCCCTCGTCCTTAAGCCCTTGCAAAATATCCTCTGCATACAGCTCCTTAACAATACTGTCCGTAACTACGGCAAACTTTTTTATGTTTCCCACCAAGCCGTTTTTTATATCTGAAACCAGCTTTCCTGACAGTCCAAAGCCTATTTCTATATCGTAGCTGTCGTCCACAACTCTTTTTAATTCCACGTTAAATGTCGACATAATTTACCTCCTGACTATAAAATAATCCGCCTTTCCTGTATCAGTCTGCCCTGTCCATCCTTTTTATAATTGTCAGCGTAATACCAAGCGCTATCAGAATGGAAATAAAATCCGCCGAGGGCTGCGCGTATATTGCGCCGTTCATTTTAAATAATCCGTCCAGAATGTAAAGCAATGGTATAAATGCAACGCCCTGCCTGCACAGTGTCAGTATGAGGGAAGGCAGCGCTTTTCCCATTCCCTGTAATGTATTGACACATAAAAACAATATTCCCAGAACAGGACAGGATATCTGAAGCGCCATCATCATTTTTATTCCTGTGTCAACAACATACGGCTTGTCAATAAAGCTGCTTATAATTCCCTCACGGAAAACCGCCAGCAATACGGTAAGCGCAGTTCCCATTATAATTGCGCAAAGGGCGGTAAATTTAAAAACGGATTTCAGCCTTTTTTTATTGCCTGCGCCATAGCTGTAGCCGATAAGGGGCTGTATTCCCGTACAAAGTCCTATCTGCAAAAGCACCGCAAGCATATTTGCCTTCATTGCAACGCCCATTCCAGCAACCGGTATGTCGCCGTATTTGACAAGAACATTGTTTAACAGTATATTTGCAACGCTCATAAGCATGTTATTCAGGGACGCCGGTATTCCTATGGCAAGAACGCCAAACGCAATATTTTCCCTTGCCGAAAAATACTTAAGCTTTATGGAAAGGGCAGTATTTTTTTTGAATATAAAGTAACCGATGTAAAAAATACTTGCGCATATATTTCCGATAACGGTGGCGATTGCCGCTCCCTTAACGCCCATGTCAAGAACAAGAATCATAATCGGGTCAAGTATTATGTTAACCACTGTTCCTATAAGATTTCCAATCATGGAGGATTTTGTTGCGCCCTCTCCTCTCACAATATTACCGAATGCGGTGGCAAACATAATAAATGGCGCGCCAAAGGCTACATATGTAAGGTACTCCCGGGCATAGTCTATAGTGTTTGGACTTGCCTTTATTATTTTCAAAATCCAGTCCATACAGGTCATAAACAGAATTATCATTATAATTCCGATACAGACTGAGCTGTAGCAACAAAATGCGGAAATCTTTTTTGCCCGCTCATCATTTTTTTCTCCAAGCGCCCTTGATATTGAGGAGCATCCGCCTATGCCGAACAGATTTCCAAGCGCCATAAAAAGCATGAATACAGGTGTGGCAAGAGAAACCGCCGCCACCTGCATTTCATCGTTTGTTTTTCCTATAAAATATGTGTCCGCCATGTTGTAGACGACTACAACAAGCATTGATATTATGGTGGGAATTGCCATAGTGAATACGGCTTTTCTCACCGGTGCATTTTCAAATAATTCTTTTCTGTCGTTCATTTTTCTGCCTCTCTAAATTATATTATTCAACCATAACGGGATCAAAGCTCTCCTTCCACGGAAGACCCCATTTATTCAGCGCCTCCATAAACGGATCCGGGTCAAATTCCTCCACATTGTAAACACCCGGCTTACACCATGTGCCGTTCATGACAAGCATAGCCCCAATCATTGCGGGAACTCCCGTTGTGTAGGATATTGCCTGTGAGCCTACCTCCCTGTAGCACTCCTGATGGTCGCACACGTTATATACATAATAATGCTTTTCCTGTCCGTCCTTTATTCCTTTAAATATACAGCCTATATTTGTCTTTCCAACGGTCCTCGGTCCAAGTGATGCAGGGTCGGGAAGCACTGCCTTAAGAAACTGTAACGGCACAATTTCCTTGCCCTCATACATAATAGGCTCAATTGAGGTCATCCCCACATTTTCAAGACATTTTAAATGTGTGAGATAGCTTTCCCCAAATGTCATAAAAAACCGTATGCGCTTTATTCCCTTTATGTTTATTCCGAGAGACTCAAGCTCCTCATGGTGCAAAAGGTACATGTCCTTTTTTCCGACCTCGTCAAAGTCGTACTCCCTCTTTATTTCCATAGGCTCAGTCTCAATCCATTTTCCGTTTTCCCAATAGCTTCCTTTCGCACTTACTTCACGTATATTTATTTCAGGATTGAAGTTTGTTGCAAAGGGATATCCATGGTCGCCTCCGTTGCAGTCAAGTATGTCAATCTCATGTATCTCATCAAAATAATGCTTTGCCGCATAGGCGGAAAATACGCCCGTTACGCCGGGATCAAAGCCACAGCCGAGAAGCGCCATGATTCCCGCCTGTTCAAATCGCTCCCTGTAAGCCCACTGCCAGCTGTATTCAAATTTTGCAGTGTCCTCAGGCTCGTAATTTGCAGTGTCCAGATAGTGTGTCTTTGTGGCAAGACATGCATCCATAATTGTAAGGTCCTGATATGGAAGGGCAATATTCATAACGATGTCCGGCTTGTAGGAATTGATAAGCTGTATAAGCTCGTCCACATTGTCAGCGTCAACCCTTGCGGTTGTTATCTTTGTTGCGGTAGTTCCCTGAAGCTTTTCCTTCAGGGCATCACATTTTGCTTTCGTCCTGCTTGCTATGCATATTTCCTGAAATACCTCACTGTTCTGACAGCATTTGTGAACAACAACTCCTGCCACTCCTCCTGCTCCGATTATAAGCGCGCGTCCCATATTATGTAAACCTCCTGTATTTTTATTATAAACGTTCCTTTATTCTAATCCAAGTAATTCCTTGACATAAGTAGGCAGATAAAATGCGCCCTTATGTAAATCCGTATTGTAATACTTTGTTTTTATTCCCCGCTTTTTCCACTCCTCCCTGTTCATGTCATCAATAGGGTGATATTTCTTGGAGGCAAAGCCGAACAGCCAGTGCCCCGAAGGATATGACGGAATGTGACACTGGTATATCATACTGCACTCAAATGCAGACTGAATATTTCTGTGTGCAAGCTGTACGCTTTTGGCATGCTGCCCGTAAAAGGGACTTTCATGCTGGTTAATCAGAATCCCGTCGGATTTCAGCGCATTCCAGCATACGCCGTAAAACTCCCTTGTGAAAAGACCCTCCGCCGGTCCGTATGGGTCGGCGCAGTCAACTATAATCAAATCGTATTTATCTCTTACCATCCTTGCAAACCGGATACCCTCCTCGAAATATAAGGATACCCGGGGATCGTCCAATTTGGCGGACAGCTCAGGAAGATACTGTCTGCTGACCTCAACGAGCTTTGAGTCAAGCTCAGCCACGTCTATCGTTTCTATCGTATCATACTTTGTAAGCTCCCTCACCGTTCCGCCGTCGCCGCCGCCTATCACAAGAACGGTTTTTATGTCAGGGTGAACCGCCATAGGCACATGGACAACCATTTCATGGTAAACAAACTCATCCCGCTCCGTCGTAAAAAGCTCGCCGTCAAGCACAAGCACCTTTCCATAATCCTTTGTCTTAAGAATTTCTATCTGCTGAAAATAGCTTTTCTCGGAAAAAAGCTGTTTTTCAACCTTCATGGAAAATCTCACATTATCCGTATGATTATCCGTATACCATAAATCCATATTTTCACCCCGTTTCTACTCTGCCACCACATTGAGATATTCCATGCTCATATCCTCAGTGCCAAGCATCATACAACCCTTTTCCTTCGCATAAAACGTATAGCTTAAAACGTCCTTTGTCACACGCTCCCCCGGCGCAAGTATGGGTATTCCCGGAGGATAGCACATTACAAACTCACTGCATATCCGATTCTCGCTTTCTGCAAGCTTAACCGATTCCGTGTCGGCATAAAATGCCTTCTGGGGCGGCATGATAACCTGAGGATTTATATACTCATTGTTGAACATGCCTTTTGTGCTTTGCTGGTGGTTCCTCTTTATCTCGGAAAGCGCCGCAATCAGCCTTTCTATCTCAATACGTCTTTCACCGCCTGAAACGATGGCAAGAATATTTCCTATGTCGCCAAACTCTATCTGTATACCGTATTCGTCACGAAGATAATCGTAAACCTCTATTCCTGCAAGCCCGATATCCTTTGTGTGTATGGAAAGCTTTATCGGGTCAAAATCAAATATATCCCTGCCATTTATTAGCTCCCTGCCAAATGCATAATAGCCTCCAATCTGATTCATCTCTCCTCTTGCATAGGTGGCAAGCTCCTTCGCCTTTGCATAGATCTCCCTGCCGTTTCTGTAAAGATTTCTCCTTGCAATGTCAAGGGAGGAAAGCAAAAGATAGGAGGCGCTTGTTGTCTGGGTAAGATTGATAACCTGCCTCACATAATCAGGATTTACCGTGTTTTTTGTGAGCAGCACAGAGCTTTGCGTCAGCGAGCCGCCTGTTTTGTGCATGCTTACGGAGGACATATCGGCTCCTGCCTCCATTGCCGAGATAGGAAGGTCGTCCCCAAAATAAAAATGTGTTCCGTGAGCCTCGTCTGCAAGCACAAGCATGCCATACTCATGCGCAAGCTTTACTATACTGACAATATCAGAGCATATACCGTAATATGTAGGGTTATTTATCATAACCGCCTTGGCGTCCGGATTTTCCTCTATGGCTTTTTTCACGTCCTCGAAATCCATACCGAGTGGTATGCCAAGCTTTTTGTCGATACCGGGATTCACGTAAACGGGAACTGCTCCGTTTATAACAAGGGCATTTATTGCTGAACGGTGAACGTTTCTCGGCATTATGATTTTATCTCCCGTTTTACAGCTTGACATAATCATAGCCTGAACTGCCGCCGTCGTGCCGTTTGCTATAAAAAATGCCTCATCCGCACCGAAAAGCTCCGCAGTTAATTCCTGCGCGTCCTTTATAACCGATGACGGGTGACATAGATTATCAAGGGGTTTCATGGAATTTACATCAAGCTTGACACATGTCTCTCCAAGGTATTTTTTTAAATCCTTGTTTCCCCGTCCTCCCTTGTGCCCCGGCACATCAAAATGAACAAGCCTGTCTAAAGCCTGTTTTTCAAGCGCTTCAAAAATTGGAAGTGATTCCTGACTTAATAAATTTTTTTCCAACTCTTATCTCCTATTTTCTGTGGTGGTTTTACGCTGTAAAGCGACAATCTGAAAGCCATACAGTATCAAGCATCCGTATTAATGTGGTGGTTTCACACTGTAAAGCGGCAATCTGCGCCGTATCAGCCATATCATGTTATCTCTCCGTAATCAGACTGTAGCAATTTGGTCTTCTGTCCCTGAAAACACCCCAGCTCAGCCTGTTTTCTGCAATCCGGTCCAAATCAAATTCCTGCAATATGATTTCCTCCCTATCCCTTGAAGCAGACTGCAAAATTTCACCTGTTTCATCTGTTATAAAGGAGGAACCGTAAAATTTAAGCGCCGAGCTCTGATTTGCATTTTCCTCACAGGGGATTATTTCTTCCGTTCCTATCCTGTTTGCCGCAACCACAGGCATTATATTTGCTGCGCTGTGTCCCTGCATGCATCTTCTCCAGTGAGGCATGCTGTCGGTTTCAAGTATCGGCTCCGAACCAATCGCCGTGGGATAGAGCAAAAGCTCCGCCCCGTTTAACGCCATGCATCTTGCAGCTTCAGGGAACCACTGGTCCCAGCATATGCCTATGCCGATTTTGCCAAATGCAGTATTCCAAACCTGAAAACCCGTGTTACCCGGAGTAAAATAAAATTTTTCCTGATAAAAATGATCATCCGGTATATGGGTTTTCCTGTACACGCCCAAAATGCTTCCGTCAGCGTCTATCACTGCAACAGAATTAAAAAGGCTGTTTCCGTCCTTCTCGTAAAAGCTTACAGGAATTACAACGTGAAGCTCCCCTGCAAGCGCTGACATTGCATTAACAGCCGCATTTTCCGAAACGGGCGCTGCAAGCTTGTAGCTTTCATATTTTCTTTCCTGACAAAAATATGTATTTTCAAACAGCTCAGGCAGAAGAACGATATTTGCTCCCATGTCTGCCGCCTTTTTTACCATGCCTTCCGCCTTGGAAATATTTTTATCCGCTGATTTATCCATCATCATCTGGACTGCTGCCACAGTAATTTTTCTCATGGTATTTCCTCCTTGAATATCAACCCATTCCAAATTTGCTTTCATCATTACTCAGGTATCTGCTGGGTGATACAGTGTATATTTCCGCCGCCTATCAGTATATTTCTTGCCTTTATCTGAATTATTTTTCTGTCCTTAAATATATTTCTTAAAATATCTGCCGCCTCACCATCATGCTCATCATCAAATGCAGGCATTATTATTGCAGAATTTGCGATATAAAAGTTTACATAAGATGCCGAAAGCCTGTCTTCAGGTTTCCTTGTAGGTTCGCCATCAAAATCAATAAGTCCATCACATTCATTCTTAGTTATGTAAACAGGGTTTGGCAGAGGAAGCTTTGTGACCTCTATTTTTCTTCCCTGAGCATCCCTCTCATTTTCAAGCACCTTTAAGCATTGAACTGACATATCAAACTGGGGGTCATTTTTATCCTCCGTCCATGCAAGCACAACGTGCGCAGGCGCAACATATGCGCATATATTATCCACATGCTCGTTTGTTTCATCAAGGTATATTCCGCAAGGAAGCCATATTACCTTCGTCACTCCCAGATACTGTTTCAGTTCATTTTCTATCTCCTGCTTTGTCATATGGGGATTTCTGCCCCCGCTTAACAGACAGGCTTCCGTGACGATTGCCGTTCCCTGCCCGTCAACATGAACTGCACCGCCCTCCATAATGAAGTCTCTTTTGTCATACACGTCAACATCCAGTAAATCACAGCATTTTCTCGCCATGCGGTTATCTTTATCCCATGGGAAATAAAGTCCGTCAACAAGACCTCCCCATGCGTTAAAGCCCCAGTCTATGCCGCGGATTACTCCCTGACTGTTTTTTACGAAGGTAGGCATGACATCTCTCGCCCAGGAATCATCCGAGGACATCTCAACAACACGGATATGCTCTCCAAGCATTTTTCTTGCGGTGTCGTAGCCTTCAAAGCCGGTAAACACCGTCAGCTTTTCCGACCCGGCAATTGCATGGGCAACCTCGGCAAACGCCCTTCTCGCCTCCACGGCGCCATACTGCCACGAATCCGCCCTTTCCGGCCATATCATAAGACAGCCGCTGTGGCGCTCAAATTCGGCAGGCATGAAAAATCCGTCTTCAGTTGGGGTCGAATGTAATATTTTCATTTGTTTTCCTTCGGTTTTGAGGGGTTCGTTTCTCTTTCAGCTCTGGTTTCTTCTCGCATAAACGCTCACCTCAAAACCTCCGGTTTTTCGGTGTTCGTTTCTCTCATGTAGTTCTGGTTTCTTCCCGCATAAACGCTCACCTCAAAACCTCCGGTTTTTCGGTGTTCGTTACACTCACACAGCTCCGAGAACATTCGCTTGGCTGCAAGCAGCCAGCGAATGTTCTGCGGACCTGCGTTCGCGTTTATGCGTTCATTTTACCATGTTAAGGTTTACTTGTAAACGTCATGTAAAGCTATATTACCGGCTGGCAATCCTTAACCATATTTTCGCAGTTCACATTTTTGCACGAGTTGCATATACCCTCGCATATCTGCTTTGGATTTTCAGTTAATATTGCATAAAAAATAACACTCTTTGATGGGGTTAAGACGCCATATTCATTGGCGGTTATATCATCCTCACATTCATTTTCCGTGTTGCTTTTCTCTATATTATCGTTTTTCATTTTATCATTCGCTGTGTTATCATTTTCCGTTTTATCACGTTCCGCTTCCCCGTCAAGGGTTTCCATACTCTGTCCGTTTTCTTTTTCAACAATACATGTATTTGCGGCTTCCTTTGCCCCTTTCACCTCTTTTAAAAGCTTAGGTACCTCGGTAGCAGGTATTTCCTCTCCTATAAAAACATATCTTTCAACATATCTTCTGTGAAATTTTGCATATTCCTTATTAAAATCACCATACATTGTAAGAAGAAGCTCCGATGCAATACATTCCAGAATATATGCCTCGTCCAGCTTTCCTGCAACTGTAAGCTGTTCTTCAAGACTGTCAATCTCTTTCCCTAATGTCATGGCTACAATTGCTGACTGTCTGTTGTCTATATCTTTAATACCTGTATCTCTTTGGTTCATTCTGTAAACGGCGTACGGCCTCATGCATGACTGCATTTTTTCGTACACGGAAATAATATCATTTTCTGCCTCGGGCTCAAAATGATATTTTCTTATTATTTCTTTTATAAAACGCTCTCTATCCTGCTGACCTGCTGACATTCTGATTTTCACGTATCTTCCCCTGATTGATATTCTTTATTTGTTTCCTTATAGGAAGCTTTGTTGTAAATATTCCCTGTCGTAACACATTTAATACACTATACTCCATTTCTTTTACATACATCAAAAAGACAGCACTTATCACAGTAAGGACTTGTTCTTGCAGTGCAGACAGCCCTTCCATGATACACAAGCCTGTGACAAAAATCGCTGCCCTCCTCAGGCGGAATGATCTTCCAAAGCGCCATTTCCACCTTTTTAGGCTCCTTCACATTGTCAACAAGTCCAAGGCGGTTACATATTCTTATACAGTGTGTATCCGTAACTATGGCAGGCTTTCCAAATATATCACCCATTATGAGATTTGCGCTTTTTCTTCCCACGCCGGGAAGCGCCAGCAGCTTATCAAAATCATCAGGCACATTTCCATTGTATTTTTCATGTATAACCTTCATACATGCGCTTATATCCCTTGCCTTGCTATGCCCCAGACCGCAAGGCTTTACTATCTCCTCTATCTCCGCCACATCAGCCTTTGCAAGAGCCTCAACAGTAGGGAATTTTGCATACAAATCCTTCACAACAATATTTACCCTTGCATCTGTGCATTGCGCCGCAAGCCTTACCTCCACTAAAAGCTTCCATGCCTCATCGTACTCCAATGAACATTCTGCAACAGGGTATTCCTTTTTTAATTTTTCAATAATCTGCAATGCTCTTTGTTTTTTCGTCATATGTTTTCATTAAACAAATAGGGGGCTGTCGTAATAAACACATAAATTGCCAAAACGACAGCTCCCTTTGTCTGTTCCCTTTCAATTGCTTTTATTAAATTTAGAAAGTAATCGTATTCATCATGGAATCAAACTGTGATTCATCACCTGTTGTAGTAACGTACTCTATATAAATAACTGTGTTATCCTCGCAAAGTACAGCAGCCTGACCTATAAACTGTCCATTCGGGTCATCAATATCCATTACTGTAAATTCATGTCCGTTATAGGTTTTTTTCTCATCTGTAACCTGAGAACCATATACATTTTTAACCTGTACAACATAGGCATCTACAACCTGGTCTGCATCATAGGAATTGTCGTCCTCCACATAAAGCGCAAAGCTCTTGTCTCTGCTCTCCGTTGCATATCCTATTGTTCCGCTCATATTCTGATAGAATTTAAACTCCTCAGGAAGGTCTATTGTTGCATGCTTAACGGTAAGCTTGCCGTTTTCCTCAACATATGCCTCCGTGGACACCGGCTCCTCCGTATCTGTTTTGTCATCCTCGGTTGCTTCCTCTGACGTGTTCTCTGTAGTAGCTTCCGTATCGTCCTTAACTGCTTCCGTGGTAATTTCCTTTTCTGTATTTTCTTTATCGTCATCACCGCAGGCAGCCATTGACAAAGACATTACAAGCGCCATACTAAGTACTGCTATCTTTTTTATCAAACTCTTTTTAATCATTTCAGTTCTCCTTTAAAAAAATTATAACAATAAATCATTATAATACAGATTCATTTAAAATCAATATGCAAATTGAAACATTTTAATTCCTACTTTTATCCATTATTAGTAATTTTAACTACATACAGCGCCATAGCTAGCTTTGGTACAGCAAAACAATCGTGTCCTTCTCAAGAAGCCCGGTGCTTCCCTCAGGCTTTATAATCCGGTCCTTTCTCCTTATCATTATTATGAATGTCCGCCTTGATATATCAAGCTCCTTAATTTTCTTTCCTATCCACGGATGTCCCGTGTCCAGTTTGACTTCTTCTATTTCCGAATGTATTTTTGTATTGCTTGTGCTTGCCAGAAGCAGCTTGTCATACATTTTTATCTCAAGCTCCGAATATGGCGTGAGTATGTCCTCTCCACGAAGGACAACTGCAAGATAAAGCCCCTCAGGAAGTTGCAGCTCATTTATCCTTTTACCTGCAAAGCTGTGTTCTTTCGTAATGTCAATAACAACAAATTCCGCATTTCGGTGTGAGTATGTGCCCGTCTTTATCTTTGTGTAGTATTCAACAAAGCCTGCGCTTATAATACCTGTTGGAATAGCCACAAGACCTACCCCAAGAAATGATATAAATATAGCCATGATTCTTCCGCCGATGGTTATGGGATATATGTCTCCATAGCCCACGGTAAGCATAGTTGATACGGACCACCATATTCCGGAAAAGGCATTTTTAAAATTATCCGGCTGCGCCTCATGCTCCAGACTGTACATACACATAGATGAGGCAACAAGAAGTATGCTGACAATAAAAACAGATGATATAATCTGGTCCTTTTTATCCTTAAGTACATCCGTTATTACGTTAAAGGCATCATATTTCGCATTCAGCTTGAAAAGCCTCATAATCCTTACAACACGAAGCATCCTGAGCGCCACAAAGCCATTTGTAAATATAAACGGAATAAAAAATGACACTATGGTAAGCAAATCAACGATTCCATAGAAGGAAACAACATACTTGAATATTGCCTTTGAGGGCTTTAAATCCTCGTATAAATACTCTGCCGTCCATATTCTGAGTATGTACTCAATAAGAAATATGATGATTGTCACAAGCTCTATTGCCGCCAAAGCAGGATGCAGAAAATCAAGCTCGGAAAATGTCTGCATAAAGGTAACGGCAATGCTTACGACTATTAAGAACGAAATTATGTAGTCAAAAATCATGCTTGCCAAATCCGTTTTGTTCCCTATCTGGATTATGTCAAATATTCTTTTTTTTATCTTTTCAATACCTGTCATTTTTCTTTCTCCAAATTGTTCGGTAATTAATAATTCGGTTGGGCTCCGCTAAGGGGGGGGACTGTAAAAGGTGTTTACATTAAAAAGCAGAAAACGTAATTTTTTGCTTAATTAAGCTTTCATCTGTTGAATGATGGCTATTTCATATTGACCTTGATTATGGTCCAATTTACTTTGTAAATGGAGAACATTGTTACAAGCTCTGTCGTATTTCTTGTAATGTGCTGTGCAAATTTACTTTGTAAATTAAAAATCCATAGACTGACACCCTGTCTGCGGCTTAACCACCGAAGCAGACAGAGCCCCAAGGATAAGCTGCAATCATCCAATAATATGTTGCATTGAAAACAGGTGAACGCGTATTTTAATTGTATGCTTTAAATACTTTTAGTGCGTCAACCCGACAATTCCTCTTGATAACATATACTCAAAAAATGCGTTACAGCCAATCTCAATATCCTTGTATGTCACATCAAACTTCCCCGTATACCACGGGTCGGCAACGTCCCTGTCACTTCCGGCAAAGGAGAGAAGCTTGTATATTTTTCCCTCAGGGTCGCCTCCCAATATCCGGTTCATATTTCTTATATTAGCACTATCCATTCCAATTAGATAGTCATATTTTTTATAATCTTCCCTTTTTAACTGTACGGCACGCTTGTCCCCACAGGAAAGCCCGTGTTTTGCAAGCTCCGCTTTCGCCGGCGGATAGACAGGATTCCCCATACCATTCCAGATTTCCTCCGTACTGGTTGCGGCGGAGGAGATGTAAAAGTGGTCTGAAAGATTTTGTTTTTGTATTATGTTTTTTAGGATAAACTCTGCCATGGGGGAACGACAGATATTGCCGTGGCAGACGAAAAGTATTTTAATCATGTTGCTAATCTCCTTGAAAATATAGTATTTTCGTTGATTTCCCGGCATTTTTTGGCATTGCCAAGAAGAAAATTTTTTAGTATAAATTCGCTTAATTTGGCATATTTTTTTCTTCCGGTGTCATAAATTTGTCCTATGAAATGTGTGCGCCTCTGTTGAATGATCAGCAGGGAATCTGCCTGCTATCTGACATATTCACACTGAGGTGCATTGGGAGAATGTCCTAAACGGGTGACCCATGTCATGAGATGACACGTCTTACCAGCCTGCCACCCGCTTCATTTCCTCCTCGGCATCCTCAAACCTCACATGGGTGTAGGTATTCAAGGTGACGCCAATTTCCGAATGGCCCATCAGATACTGAAGCGTCTTGGGATTCATGCCGTTCCTTGCCATATTGGAGCAGAACGTATGTCTGCACACATGAGGCGTTATCGTAGGCAGCTTTACATTGTAAATTCTATTATATTTTTCTCTGATATGCTGAAAGTACTTTTCCCAATGCAGCGCTACCATAGGCATTTCATTCTTATCCAGATACAGAAATCCGATTTTACCATCTATCATCGGCTCCACCTTCGGCTTCCTGCGATTTGCAATAATCCGTTTGAAGCAGTCGTATACCTCGTCCGTCATGGGCACCTGTCTTGTGCCGCTTTCCGTCTTTGTGTCCATTATGATATATTCCATGTTTCTTTTCCGCTGTAATTGATAATCAATGTTAATCCTGCGATTCACAAAATCAATATCGGAAATCGTTAAGCCTGCAAACTCGGAAATGCGGAGTCCGGTATGGAAGAGAATGTAAATCCCGTCATAGTATCTGCAAAAATGCCTGTCCTCCTTAACAAATTCAAGGAATTGCTGCTCCTGCTTTCTGGTGATTGCTTCCCTGGTTACACTGTCATTTACCACTACTGTACCAAGCTTGAATTCAAAAGGGTTACGGCGAATTAAATCATCATCCATTGCCATCTGGAATGCCGGTCTGAGTACGCCTCTGACCGTATGGATCGTGCTGTAGCCTCTGCCATCATCCTGCAGCTTGATCAGCCATATTTTCGCATCAGACAGCCTTACCTTATCAATACGCTTTTGTCCAAAATCTTCCTGCGCAATAATATTGATAACAAATTTATAATTTGCTTCCGTATTATGCTTCACGCCTCGTTTTTGAGAAACATAACGTTTTACAAGCTCCAGCACTGTCATATTGTCCCCGTCCGGCACAATACCATTCAGTAAATCCCTCTGAATCCGCTTTTCTTTTCCACGCAGGGAAAGGTCTTTCTTTTTCCCCTGGGGTGTGGTATCTGCTTCTGTCAGCCTCCAACTGTAAAGCGTTTTTCTTTTTCCAAAAATATTTGTGTACTTATAAACATATCTTCCATTTTTATCCTGGCTCTCTCCTGTCCAAAGCCTGCGGTTCTTGTGGTCTCGTCTATCGGGCATATTCCATCTCTCCTTTCTGATTGCCTGCGGCATAAAAGAAGAGCCAAGCTGTGACATATGCAAAATGAGTATATCACAACTCAGGCTCTTCATCCATGAATATTTGTCAGATAGCGGTCAAATATTCGTCAATATACTGTTCAAACAACCGTCTTTTTATCTGTGGCCTTGAACCGTTCCACAAAATGAATTCTGCATCCGGCCGCTCCTCTATCAGCTTTCTCAGCTACTTATCCCCGATACGAAAATACTCTGACGCTTCCTGTATGGATAACGTATATTTTCTCCATATTGGAATCTGTGGTGTTATATGTCCGCATTCTTCCATAGGCGTTTCCTCCCTCCTTGAACGTCAGCCATTCCATATTTGCCTTTGGCAAATGGGCTGACGCTACATGTCAAGTTTTCATAGAAAACTTGACACAATCATCTCTACAGCATGGAAATCTCTGCTGCCGTTACTCTCTGATCCTCCAGCCAACTGTATTCCTCAAATAATTCTCTGGTCACCAGAGGAAATTCCTGCACCCCCGCTTCTCCTGTCTGGATTGGCGTAAGGATTGGAATAATCGCCTTACATAATTCCTGATTGGGACAGTTGTATATATATCCCCCAACCGTATCCAAAATCAGACGGTCCAGCATGTCCGTCAAAATAATTTTTTGTACCCCTGACTGGTATGTTCCAATGAAATTTGCTATATTATTTGCAGTCAGATCAAATACATACTGCTTTTTAGTGCCATCCTGAAGATAGATGTATGCATATCCGACTTGTTCCCCTTCCAATATTTCTTCAACCAGTTCCTTATCCTTTTGTCTCATACTATAACTCCCTCCTGTTAGAACATCAGCCATTTCATATTAGCCCTCGGCATATGTTCCGGTTTATTTTCTCTTTCTGCCTCAGTTCTTTCTGTTACCTGAATGATCGTTCATTATCGCAATTTATAAAATCCTGTATTCCAAGGCTGATTACCAGTGCTTTGTCAACCTCCTGCATTACCCCTTCATCCGCACACCCGATATATTTCTTTATTCGTGATTTATCTATCGTGCGGAGCTGTTCCAACAGAATAATGGATGCTCTTGGCAGCCCGGCGCAAACAATTCTTGTATGTGTCGGTATATCGTTTTTTCCTGTTCTGCCGGTTATGGATGCCACAACTGTAGTCGGACTGTAATAATTCCCTATATCATTTTGCAGAATCATGACCGGACGGCTTCCTCCCTGTTCGCTGCCGATTACCGGTGACAAATCCGCATAGTAGATTTCCCCTCGCTTAATTCTTATCATTGTTTTATTCAAACCTATCCTCCGAAAAGTATAATAACCTCATTGCTATGTTAGTTCTGTGCATTATCCGTATAAGTAAAATACGGGCAACCCGCCATAAACAACGAACTGCCCGCATATAATATCAATCTATTGTTATTACGTCCTTTTTGTCCCCGACACCCTGACGTTTTGGAATATACCAGACGGGCATCGGCTATGCCTCTCATGGGAATTTCACCCTCCCGCGGTTCTCGCCGGACAGCCCAATGCGGTGAAGCGTTCAAGACTGATGTACCATTATACCCTCTGCCTGTCATCGCCATCCTCCGGTTACCATCCGAAGGTCGAAGTTATTTATTCTTCTGCGGCTTGCCATGTTTCCACGGCAGCAGAAGGGATGTATCTGATATATTGGGTATTTAGTTGTCAAGGTACGGTGAGGGAGAAATAAAAATCCCCTCACCTTTCATGCCGAAAAGGTGAGGGGTGTACAACTATGAAAATCTCAAATTTGTTTATTTTACCTATTCCTCTTAATATTTTATCTATCATAAAACTTATAAATTATTCTTTAACAATGGTCGTATATTATATACTACCACAACATCTCAAACAAGTAACTTCATTATATGTAATAAAATTCTCATTTGTTATCTTCTATAAATTTTTTCCAAAATAACTGATAAGTCTAATGAGTGTGTTCTCTTTCATTTAATGTATTATTATAACATATTTTTAAGATTATTAATACATCCCCTTTTTACCTATGGCCCTTTCTATATAATCTGCCAAGTTATCTTTTATATCATTGTAAACATATGTGCTTGCAGAGTGGGGTGGTTCATAACATTCCACGTAATTTGAAAGTCTATGCCCGTCTGTTGTGTATGTACTATAAAACGGATTAGAACCTTGCATTGTCTGATTTCCATGCTCATCTTTTAAATTATGAATATAAACTCCGACTATCCCCTTTTTTAGTTCATAAGCCTTCTCTATTTCATACTTAACCCATTTACGAGAAGACGTATCTTTGCCAATTAAAACGATTATACAAGAGCGCATAGCCATTTGATTATCAATCCATTCTTTTATCTTAGAATCACTTTTATATCTAACTTCTTCCCAATCATTTGCCGACCAAGTTGAGCTATTATTAACAACCCCCATGTTCTTTACTTGTGCTGCCCTCCAAGCATCTTCTGCATAATAAAAACTAAAAAATACTTGTCTCTTCGTCATTTAGAATTCCTCCCTCTTTCTTATGTAACAAAATATCATTATAAAATTTTAAATAACCTCTTTGACAATGTTCTTAATAATTTTAATCAACTTCATAACATCAGTTTCATTTTTTAATTCTTCCCAATAATTATTCAAATAACTATAATCCTCTTTATTATTATACATTTCTTCATATATTTTCAGTGCCGCATCTCCTGTAGAAGCAAGAGGGATCAATATTTTCTTCTTATCCTTTGCAATTTCAAATTCATCCAGCATACCATTTGCAATAACCTTATTGCCATCCTCTTCTTTATTGCCAAATATAAATATCACCACACCACATTCTTCAATAATCTCATTTCTATAATCATGCCATAGTTTTTGATAATCATCTCCCTGCTTAGGTTGTGGAAATGGATACAATTTAAGATATTCATCAAAATGGGCGTATCTTTTTTTCTTCACTTCATTTAAAACACCTGTAATTATTGAATTTCCCATACTCACACCATAACCAGATGTGATATGCATCTGAAACACATAATCTCGGGTATAGTCTGTCTTTTATTTTCCTACAATAAATTTACGCTATCTCTTTGAGCAGAGTTTATTGACAGCGAGAAAAAGCCCTGTATAATACGGTTAAGGGCAGAACACAGCCAAAACCGGCTCTGCTCTTAAGTAACTATTGATAAGTCTTATATCAGTTTTTTAGTCTACACAAAACTTGAAACAGTTTCTGGACATAAAGCCACATTTCTTTGAGAAACTGTATTTCTCCATTTTCGAATACATTGAAAGATATACAACTTAAACCAACCAAATTCTTTTTTCATACTCACTCGCAATAAGGCAGAATCCTTGTACCCTAAGTAAGATGAAATAAATGTTCCCTCCAACATTTTCTGTTAAAAGTGTATCATTTTACTTGTCTATATTTTAAATTATAGTAATCCTTTGACTTTTATTTTCTTATTAAACATAATATCCTAATAGTATGGATATTCAATTTTTGTCTTTGTTTCCAACAACGTTATGAGGAATTTCCATTCATCAAATAAACTATTGTGCTCGTTTTTCAGAATTTTTCTTGCAATCTTCATATTATCATATATTTCCATAACTCTATCACGAAATACCTCCCAATTTTCTTGATTTTCTTTATCCAGTTCTTTCATTAAAATATTAGATTGGCATAATCCATCTAAATAGTATAGATAACCCTGACTCACTCCCATTTGTGGCTCAAGCGAATCTCGCTCACATCGATGAAGTAAATCAAGTGCTTCCTCCAAACGCCCCTCTGAATAATAAATATCCGCCAAACGCAACAGCGACTTGGGTGCTTTTACAATTTTAGCTATTGCTTCTTCCAAAATGTCAATTTCCAATTCCCTTTCATTAAATTTATTATGAATCTCCGCCTGAGATAAATATCCATTTTCATCATATGGAAGATACTGCCGAAATTCACTAGACAAAGTAATCGCTGACTGTTTAATTTCATCTCCACTACTTCCTCTTTCCAATTCTGTCATCAAATAATCAATTGAGAATCGGAATGCTCTCCAATTCCAATTATTTTTCGATATCCCAACCAAAACACCATAATACTCTTTGCACTTGTCCAGTCTGTCACATACTGTGCCATATTTAATATAATCCGCCAAAAGATCTACTGACGTCGGATACTTGTTTAATCCACATTCCAAATAATCACAGGCAAGATCCTCTGCATTTCTTCTCGCACATTCCACGCCAACATTATGAAAGTCCATAGATGTCCCTATAAATTCTTCCTTTTGCAAGGATTTGTCAACAATTTTATAAAATAACTCAATTTGTTTTCCTTCGTCCATTTCTGTATCAGCAAAAATATCCATGATTGCACTGTGCATTTCAACCATGTTACATCCTCGCTTCAACTCAAGTACATTCAAATATGTATTACCTTTCATTTTTTACCTCCTGCCTTAATGGCTTACCCAATATTTTTCCAAAATGGTTTCTTTTTTTCTGTATCCTGCTTTCTTTGTTTTTCTTCCTCTTCCTTTTTCTTTTGTTCCTTTACTCGCTGTTCCTCTTTATCCAATTCCTCAATTTTCTTATCAATATATGCAATCATTTTATCAATATCTTCACTCGACATATAACACTAACTATTATTAGCACATATTCGTATTGATTTATTATCTTTTTCTGCAAATATTCTGTAATATAATAAAGCGCTGATATTATAAACGTCCAATATTGAACTAAAATCCCCCACACAATCGTCATAAAATTGGGAATACGATTTTTTGTAGTTTCCCTAATATCCTTATATATAAGTATATACTTTTCCCACAAAGATATTTTTCTATAATCAATAATCCTATTTCCCTTATCTAAAACTTCTTTTGCTAACTTTATTTGGGCACATTCTTCCTTCTTCCTGATTACCTTTTTATCTATACAAGCTGCATTTTGTATATCCGAGTCCTCACACTTAACTACTGCTACTGTAAAAAATTCACCTTTACCATCTTTACTTAATGCCTCCATAGCACTGTCAATCAACAATTTCTCTGTGGAAAAAACATCCCCATTTATGTGCTTATCCTTTTTTCTTTTACCTGAAATTGTGCCCCAAAAAACCAAAATTACCCTTCGTTCTTCTGCTAGTTTCTGATTAACACATTTTTCATGAAATTGTATATAGGAACTGTTATTTGCATTTGCTGACATTTTCTCTAAAAAATCACTTTGGGACAGTGCATCTTCAAATCGAATCCATTTCCCCTTTTCATTACCCATATTTCTCTACTCCTTAGTAACAATATCATCCAAAGACATATTTTATGTATCATAATCCGTTTCAATTTTCAGCATTTAACCCTTTGCGTCTATCAGAACTGGTTTATCATTGTTAGTTTTCACTCAAAAAGAGTAACTTACATTCAAGCTTCATAGTATATTCCTTTTGCTTTTAATCCCTCCACCAGTTAGTACCTTTAAATATCTGCAAACTCGAATTTTTAACTTTCTTATATTTTTTCTTGTTGTCGTAGTAATAGTCTCGTTGCCTTTTAAAAACTCAAATATCTTTATACTAATTCTATTATTTTTTCACTTAGTAATTTGCTGACCTAAAATGAGCTAATGGTTTTCTTTACTAGAAAGCAACTTCTATACTTATCCTACGATTTGTAAAGCTCCATAATTCCAGTTTTTTAATATCATATTTCACACCATTTTCTTTTAATAGGCAAACCTAACACAATTGCAATTAAATTATAAGGTATAGTTGAAGTATATCGTACCACCATAATACCTACTTCAAAAATCTAAGGTTCTTACCTTTTTACACAAAGTATGCACTTACATAAACATTGCACAACTAAAATATTTTATTTAAAAACAATAGACCTTTCCGATAAATACATTGATGTTCTTCAACAATTATACCCTACTACATTAATCCATATTTCGATTATACTCTACGCTCATCCAAAAATCACCTTGCTCATTGTACTAGCCACTGGTACTTTTGTCCCACATCTCCTTCGTGTGTTCCATGCTTTTCACAATTTCCATATCCCTCATGATTTCCAATGTCTTCCACAATTTTCACATTTTCCATATCCTTTATTTCCTCCGGCTCATCCATCCGCACCACAGTTTTAAGCTGCATCGCCTCCCGTATTATCATATTTTTAATTGATTTAAATTCTTTATTTTCTGCCAGTGGTATCCGCTCCGGCAACTCCTGTGTATAGGTCTGTATCACTGCCTCCCTCTGCCCATACCAAAGATTATACAGGGCTCTTATCCGTTCATCCTCTGCCAGTTCCTCCATAATGGCATCAACAATATCCTTTACATCCGCCTTCAGATAACCATAAATCTTTTTGCCGGATGTCCGGCTCAGCCTTTCATTTAACGTAAACAGCAGTTCCTCTATTCGAGGATTTCTACTGTTTCCATACTTCAGCGCTTCCAGTGTTTCTTCCATAATTTTCAGACTGTTTTCCTTCAATTCATCCCTGTGCATGGTCTGTTTTTCATAAATACAAAGCAGGTCCTGTGCAAATATGTCCCTTGCAAAGGCAGAGCGCAGGTTATTAACACCCCTTGGAGTCAGATATCCTTCATTTTCTATTGCTGAGTAAGCAAGCAGATGGACATGGGGATGATGGGATTCGTTATGAAAAGCACCAAACCATCTTAGATTTTCCATTGGAATTTTCAGATTGACCGCAAGTGCTTCCGTCTGAGTCCGGAGCATATCCCGCCACCGGCTTCCGTTATTATATCCGAGACGTTCCGCGTCTTCTCTGCGCAGGGATATGATAACCGTCCACACATTCCCCCTGTGTTTATTCAGGTCTTCCGATACCTTGAATAATTTTACCTCCACTCCCTCATCCGTGAACAGACCATGTGCACCAAAGCGTTCTGCACGGGGACGTGTGGCAATATAATCCGCATAGGTTTTCTTTCCCATCATTTGGGTAGCATTATCCTCCAGCGCTCTTGTAATAAACTCGGAAGCATTTCCGATTGTGGGCTGTCCCGTGTAATCCTCATACTCAAGCATTTGTCTGCTATCCGGAAAATCCCTCAGTATCTGCCCAATCAGTTTTTTCTGGGACATGGTTGCAGGCGCATGTTTTCTGGAGTCATCGATTTTTTCCACACCCTCACGGGTTGCGATGTATTTTACGTAACCACCCCGATTTCCTCTGCCATTCCTGCTGTCGGGTTTCAGGTATTTAAACTTAGTAACCAGCTTCGCCATGCGCCCTCCTCTTTCTTCTTATTTTTCATTAGGTAATTTCGAAATTCATTATTTTCGAAACTTAGTAATGAAATATAGACAATATCATAAGCATGGTGCTTTGGAGACGTCGGTACATAAGACTGCGTACTTTACAGTCTTATGTACCGTATGTGCAACAAACAGCGCAAGCGCATCGTTCGTTGTACAATATAGATAATTCAACGAAGGCACGCTTGTTCTGCTTATCTTTTAATCACTCTGCCAGTCTGCTGCGTCGTTAAAGGAAAAGGAACCGTTAAGTCGTTTCACTTCCTTGATGCATTCTCCCCGCAGCCGTTCCAGTGAGATTCTGTCAATCTCCTGAGACGCCGCAACCACGTTCATGGTCACGGCAAGCTCTACCGCCAGCTTGAATAACATTCTGCTGATTCGGTTATCGCTTTCTGCCACAATGCTTTTCAGAGTGGATGTAATGATTGGTGCGAGGTAAGATTTGTTTTTCTCGGAAGTGAGATAGCCTGTATAGAATAATACTGCTTTTTCGATAAATTCACTCTGGGATTTGCAGTTGTCTTCCTTGTATAACTCTTTTACTTTGTCGAGGGTTGACTCCCGCACCCATAGGGCAAATTTACGCTTGGGTTCCTTACGGTTAAGGTTCTCCTGATTGTTATTCTGCGACATGTGTTTCCTCCCTACGTTTATTTTTTAATTAAAAGATTGGCGATGCGCTATTTGCGATGTTTTTTCGCAAAGTATAATATGTGTTTTCGTGCATTATACAGTGGACATTGACAAAAAAAGAGTTTCACAATTACCTGATAAAAAAATCGCCGCCTATGTAAAGCGACGATTCTTAATCTGTTTATTTTATTGTTATCTGATAAGCCAACTATAATCCTGCCTGCAATCCACAACATAATCTGCATATACAATATCATCCATAATCCAAAAGATTATCATATAGCGTTTTTCAAATAGAATAAAACGGTAGGCATTTCTTGGGATATATTCCCCTACAAGCCACGAACATCTCTGCGGCATAAATTCTAATGAATTTGCTGTCTTTTCAAACTCTGCTGTCAACCGTTCTGCCGCTTCCGGGCTAACCTGTGCCAGAAACGCAGCATGGGAAACAAGCATCTGTTTTGCCCGTTCCGATACAATCACATGGTACTTATTCTGCTGTTCCATGACCTGCCGCCTCCTTGATTGCACTACGCATCATCGCAGCGACTTCATCAACAGTGTATCCTTTGCTTCCACGCATCCTGTCCTCCTCGACAGCAAGCAATTCCTCACGGAGTTTCAGCATTTTTTCTCTGCGGTTGTAGGTTTCTATATCCATAACAACTAAATCTCCCTCGCCGTTTTTGGTAAGGAAAATCGGCTCTTCGGTCTTTCTGCACATATCGGCAATCTCGTTGTAGTTTTGACGGATTGCAGCGGATGGACGAATATTCATAACAACACCTCCTGCTTGTTGGTAGTAGTATTCTAACCATATTATACTTATTTTATACCACCACGTCAATATGCCCAACGTAGAGTGAACCGTAAAGTGAATTTTTAATTTTTAAATTCCAGTTTTTTCTTTTGAATTGTATTTAGTTATCGCTTGGTTCTCCGAACAGGATTTGCATAAAGTTTCTCCGTCCGTAAAGCACACGGACAATATTGACTGTCTGATTTTCAATTCGGTAAAACGCCGTATAGTTTCCGCAGATCAAAAATCGGTAGTCCGTTTCAAAGTCCACGATAGAGGAAAGCGGAGCGCCGCTTTCAGGAAAGTCGGCAAGCATACGGATTCTCTTTGTGATCTTGGCAACTGTGTTTACTGCCGCCTGCTCATTGCAAAGCTCCTCCGTAATATATGCTTTTGTCTGCTGTAAGTCTGTAATTGCTTCCGGTGAAAATTTTATCTCAGCCATTGGCGATACCTAACATTTTCTCAACATCGGCAATATCCGTCCAGCCTTTTTCCTTTGCGGACTGTTCGCCTTTGGAAAGCTCGCCCATCAGCTTAATCACAGCCTTTGTTTTTTCATATTCCTCCATATCGACAATGACATATCTGCCCCTGCCGTTTTTTGTCAGGAATACAGGTTCTCCAACCGCAATATCCCGCAATACCTCCGTATAGTTTCTCAAATCAGACACAGGCTTTATATTTGGCATAACATTCGCTCCTTTCAAATCTGCTGTAATTATTATGCCCTAATTCATCGTAAAATGCAACAGCGCATCTGAAATTTGTAAAAAATGTCATTTTTATATTATCGTAAAGTGAATTTTTAAATTCCAGTTTTTTTACTCCTAAAATCTCAATTCTGGAATTTACTCCTGCACATAGTTTTTGATACAATATCATATGGTTATCTGTCTGTCGGAAGAGAATACCACATGAATAAACACAACCAAAAACATTTAACCGTTTCTTATGTCACAAGGAATGTCACATTTTTATCATTCATTAAAATCACTTCAATTACCAGGTTTTCTGTTTTTACATAGGAAGTGACATTGTCAATATCACTTCCTTGTCACCTCGTTGTCACTTCCTATTTCAACTTCCAAAAGGATAATATATTGTATTCATCTGTTCTTCACCATCTCTTACTTTTACCCCCCCCCCACATTTACCCGCAAACACCGCCCTTTATCGGACTCCCAACCCACAGGATTTCCTGTCTTAAATAATAGCGACCCATGATAAATATTCCGGTCAAACTGCCCGTATCTCCCCAAGCGGTCGGCGTTGCCGGCCGAAGTAAATGGAGCCGGGGTGCAGCTGCAACCCCGACTCTTTCTCCTGCTTGCTTTTCGACCCGATATCATAACTATGATACCGGATGCCGCTTTGGGATTATTCGCCCGCTTCTCCGTCTTCGCCCTCAACCTCCGTACCGGCACCGTCCGCAGAACCTTCCTCCACATAAGTGATATACGGCACCTTCAGCCAGTGTGTCCACCTGCTCCCTGCCAGCTGTGTCCGCACCACACCATACTTTGTTCCCATCGCCTCTACAACTTCGCCATTTCCGATATAGATGCCGATATGTCCCTCATGCCATACAGCAAGTCCGGGTATCTCAGGCATCGTATCTATGGTCCCTTTTTCCACAGCATTCTCATACATGGTATCGGCGCCGATATCCGGCATACCGTTTGTCCCATATTCCACCTGCCCGGTCTCCGTATTCAGCCATCCGTATCCCTTGATCAGACCAACACAATCCGCTGTTCTTTTCCCATACCAGTTGGAAGCGATAAAATCCGCATAGCCGCCTACCTCCTCCGGATACTGTTCCTTCTTGAAATTAAACAGACTTCCGTTCAGCACCTCACCGCAGGTTCCCCACACATAGCCCCAGCCGGACTGCTCTGCATGCACTGCCCATTTTGCCAGATCCAGATTGTTTTTTACGGAAGGGAATGTGTAGTCGGATATGTCTATATATGTCATGCGTATTCCATCCATGACTTTTGTAAACATCTCCGCTGATATGTCCGTTCCAAATGCCGCATTCACCTTTGCAATCAGATCCGCATCTGACTGTCCGTTTGCAAAGCACCCCACCAGCTTTTCCACAAAGCCTTCTTCCTCCGCCGCATCATATAATGACATGAAATAAAGCATCTGCGCCTCATCCGCCCGTTCCGCCGTAAATCCGGCATTCAGCATGACTGCTTTAATCTGCGCTGCCATATCCTCCATGCGCTGCATTTCTTCTCCGCAGGCAATCTCTATCCTGTCTTTCAGGCTCTGAGTCTCAATATTCAGATCACCGGTAAACATGGCAAGCAGTACCGCTATGGGCGTGACAATAATTATGATAATGCCAAGTATGATCCCACCTGCTGTTTTCAGTACCTTTCTGTCACCCAGCAATAAAGCAGCAACCTTCTTTAATGCCGCTGCCACTGTAGCGCTCATCGTCCACCCGCCTTTCCAAACAGCTCCGATTTGTATTCCGGCGCAATGACCTGTAACAGGTATCTCTCGTTTCCGCACCGGTACAGACAGGTTCCTCTCTCCGGATAGCGGATCCGTTCAAACTCGGAAGCCTCAACCTGCAGCGCATCCATAAAATCCTTTGGATTAATCTGTCCTGCATGAAACAGAAACTGATGCGTCGGGATTGAAAACAGCGGTTTCGTATACTCCCGTATGGAAGGAATGAGAAAATCCTCTATATTCTGGCTTGCCAGAATAATCGCCGAGTCCTTCTTCCGCACACGCTTCATGGCATTCCTGATATACTCGATTGCTGTCATATTGGTCAGGAACAGGTACAGTTCATCAATGGACGCTGCCGTATTTCCTTTTCCCAGAAGTTCGTTGGACATATAGGAGAGAATATTAAAAAGCATGGCATCCTTAAGCCGCTTATTGGTATCCATCAGTCCTTTTACCCCAAAGCATAAAAACTTATCATCTTTTATGTTCGTATGCCCGTTAAAATATCTGCTCTCCGCCCCCACGCACATGGAATGAATACCAAGACATACTTCCTGCAGCATATCCTCCGTATACAAATACTAATTTTTCCAGTGTTATTCAACTGCATATATCAGTAAAATAATTAATGTGACAAATTATCGAAAAGTTACATTGCTTTTCTTGCTCCGTCAAGTGGCTCAAAGCCTTATAAAATAAGCTTTCACAGATTTTTGTTTCCTGTCAAATTTGTGCCCCCTGTTAGATACTGGGAGGCTGACGCAGTCGTGGCTCTCGCCACTCCTGCAAGGCAAGTCTGACTCGGTAGCTTTCGCTCCGCACGCCACCAGACGAACTGCTTATATATCATAATTTTCCTTTTTCTCCCATACTGTACTCATAAACTTTAATTTTTCCTTTCTCATCACGGACAGCATCTTCTAATAAAATTTCTTTACGAATTATTCCACTATTAGATTTTGATAAATACCATTCCTTTTTTCTGCATTCTCTTTTTTCTTCTATAAATACGGAACGTTCTTCCACATCCAGTAAATGTATGCTATATAATCTCCCATAATATATGACACTATCATGCTGAGCAATCCGCGTGCCATTACAATCAAAAAACGGTGTATATTTAATATCAGCAAAATACCAATAATTTTTATTTTTTATATATAACCAATTAACAAACAAGCAAAAACAACATATTAAATATATGATATATATTTTTTTATCTGCACTTTTTATCACATCTATCCCATGAATACATAAAAGCAAATTATTAATTAACTTTAATAACAAAATGGACAACGCACCTATTTCAAAAGTATCTTCTACCGTATTAAGAACAGGAAATAATTTCATATTAAATTTGATTTCCACGCTGATTACCAAATATCTTAAGATCGCATATCCTACAACTTTATAAACAATTAATGCCATGAAAATTATATATGTATATTTATCAAGAAACTGATTCAAAAATATTGGAAATGCTGAGAGTGCTTCCACGTTAATACCAAACATAAATTTCCAATATTGTACTATAAAAGTTGCACAAACTATTAAAAAGGATACTATTTTTAATAAGTCCACAATCTTTTGGGCTTCTATATTGTCCTTTCTGAATTTTTGCACATCATTAACTATTTCTTTTGCTTCTGAGTAAAAACTCACTTTAATACATCTCCTTCTATAAACTCAATAGTTTAAAGTTTTTTTTACCGTATTCTTCAATCGAAAAAGTATAGAAAGATACTAATGTTTTACAACAATCACTTTAATATTTCCTGCATTTTCAATATCACGTTTAAATTCTTCCTCATTTTGAATACATCCCAAATCATATACAACAAATAATTGCCGTTGGTATTGTTTACTATATGCTGTAATATCCGCACTTATTTCTTCGATAATTTTGGATTTTCTATTTTCACGCAAAAGTTTCACTTCAATGCATAATGATATTTTAGGAATAATAAAATCTGGAATATATTCTTTTCCTGAAAATTCAAATTTTCCAGATTCTCTATCGTAATCTATGCCTTTATTTAAGCCACGTCCCAATAATAATGTCTCAATAGCATTTTGAACTTCAATCTCTTTTTGTGGTTTATCAAAAATAACTGGTCTTAAACGAGAATAAATAAAATTTTCAAGATTATCAAATTCATCATTTGCAAAATCGACATTAGCTTCCAAACTTGAATAAAGCATTTTTGCACATACAAAAACCTGCTCTAAAATTTTCTTTTGTATAGGCCAAGTAGAATTTCCCCAACTAGGCATTTTTTCTAAATCAAAAGTGTAAAACATGGTCTGAACATATAATAACGCTTTTGCTCTCTCCACAAAGTCGTTATATATATGAGCCATATCGCCAAAACAAGAATACCTTCCTATTTCGGGTGTATCTTTATCGTGTAATATATCTTGAATAGTCTCACAGAAGCCTTTTAGCTGTGAGATTAAAACTTTTAACTCTTGTGTTTCATCTAACGTTTTCTTTGACATAGTTTAATCTCCTACATATATAACTTGTATTTTCAAATTTACCATCATATCGGAACATCTTTCAAAAGTTGTAAAATGTTGTATAATTCCCCTCTAACACCTGAAAGCCCACATAAAACAAGGAATTTTAACAGGAATGGAAACTCATGCCATGGCAGATGAAAAGTATCTTAATCATAATAAAAATTCCTCCTAAAATGCGTTGATTTGCTTATATTTGGCACGTTTTGCGAGGTTTATTTTTTCAATGAAAATTGTTAAAAAAATCACAAAATGCGCAAAGCGGGGCAAAATGTGGCAAGTTGGAGCCGTCAATCATAGTAAGAATTGGGAAGTTTTATTACTGCGGTTATTCTACCATAAACCTATGGTGTGAAAC
>DKZK01000043.1:0-31404 GCA_002493625.1 Lachnospiraceae bacterium UBA7076
CTTCATTGTCGGGAACAGCAGCACATCCCTGATTGCCTGCGAATCAGTGAGCAGCATTACCAGCCTGTCAATGCCATAACCGATACCACCCGTTGGCGGCATACCAATTTCAAGTGCATTTAAGAAGTCCTCGTCCGTATGATTTGCCTCCTCATCTCCTGCTTCAAAGGCTGCATCCTGAGCAGCGAAACGCTCTCTCTGGTCTATCGGGTCGTTAAGCTCCGAATATGCGTTACACATTTCCCATGTGTTGATGAAAAGCTCAAAGCGCTCAACCTTTTCAGGGTCGGATGGCTTCCTCTTTGTAAGCGGGGAAATGGAAAGCGGATGATCCATAATAAAGGTCGGCTGAATTAAATTCTTCTCACAAAATTCTTCAAAGAACAGATTAATTATATCTCCCTTTGTATGCCTTGCCTCATATTCAATGTGATGCTTGTCCGCAAGCTTCTTAGCCTCCTCATCGGTGGTAACGGCGTCAAAGTCCACGTCTGCATATTTCTTTATGGCATCGTTCATTGTCAGCCTCTCAAAAGGCTTTCCAAAATCAATCTCTATTCCGTTGTAGGTAATCACGGAGCTGCCGCACACCTTCTCAGCGAGATACTTGAACATGGATTCCGTAAGCTCCATCATTCCCTCATAATCGGTATATGCCTGATAAAGCTCCATAAGCGTAAATTCCGGATTGTGTCTTGTGTCAACGCCCTCATTTCGGAACACGCGTCCAATTTCGTAAACTCTCTCAAGTCCGCCCACAATAAGCCTCTTAAGATAAAGCTCCAGGGATATGCGAAGCTTTACGTCCTCGTCCAAGGCATTGTAATGGGTATCAAACGGTCTTGCCGCAGCGCCTCCTGCATTTGAAACAAGCATAGGTGTTTCAACCTCAATAAAGCTTCGGGCGTCTAAGAAATTACGAATTTCCTTGATAATCCTCGAACGCATAATAAATGTGTTCCTTGATTCTTCATTCATAATCAAATCCACATATCTCTGACGATAACGCATATCCGTATCGGTAAGCCCATGATACTTTTCCGGAAGAATTTGCAGGCTCTTGCAAAGAAGCGTTATCTCCTCCGCATGTATGGATATCTCTCCCGTCATCGTCCTGAAAATATATCCCTTTATACCGTAAATGTCGCCAATGTCCGACCTTTTAAACTCAGCATAAGCTTCTTCACCGATAGCGTCCCTTGCAACGTAAACCTGTATTTTTCCCTTTAAATCCTGAATATTACAAAATGACGCCTTTCCCATAACACGCTTAAAAAGCATACGTCCCGCAACTGACACGTGTATAGGGTCTGCGTCCATGATTGCTCTTTTATCGTTGTAATCCTGCTTTAATATTTCCTTTGCCTGAGCCTCATCAAGTCCTGCAACATCCGGCGCAGTTCTTCCTGCCAGAAGCTTTTCCTCATGCGCCTCATAAAGACGTCTTACTTCATCCGTATGATGCGTCTGCTCATACTTTGTAATCTGAAAAGGATCCTTTCCCGCCTCCTGAAGATTTTTAAGCTTCTCACGGCGAACCTTTAAAAGCTGGTTTAAATCCTGGGGCTTTGCCTGGTTATTCTGATTATTATTTTCAGCCACTTTTATATCTCTCTTTCTGTGAAACTATTTTTTATATTTTTTATGCGTTTTTCGTAATTTTACCTCATATAACTTTTTATCAGGCGTTTACGCGCACCATGCAATGGACATTTGCAAAAACATAGTTTCACAAATGTCTGCTCTTTTGCTTCTTAAAGCTATTTCTTCTTTATATCAAGTATTTTGTACTGCAAATCTCCTGCCGGCGCCTCAACGGTAATGGTATCGCCAATTTTCTTTCTCATAAGCGCCATACCGAGAGGAGACTCGTTTGAAATTTTCCCCTTCATAATATCTGCCTCCGTGGAGCCTACAATTTTGTAGTCAACAACCTCATCCATGTCCATATCGTGAAGAACAACCTCGGAACCAAAGTTTACCGTCTCATGGTCAAATTCGTCCTCATCAAACACCTCGGCATTTTTAAGTATTTTCTCGATTTCTTCAATTCGCGCCTCTATGTCTCTCTGCTCATCCTTAGCCGCATCATACTCGGCATTCTCGGACAAATCGCCCTGCTCTCTTGCCTCTTTTATTTTCTGTGCCACTTCCTGACGTTTATTTACCTTTAAATCCTGTAATTCTTCCTCTAATTCCTTCAAGCCCTGATAACTCAGCATATTTTTCTTTTCTGCCATAATATTGTCCTTCCTTCTTACATAAATTGTTTGAAACCCTACATTTATAGTTAAACACCAATCTAACGTATTATACATTAACAAATCTTTCATGTCAAACCTACTTGTAATAACATTTTCATCACAACAGTCATATGATATTTAATTTCCGATAAAATATGTCAGGTGAAAGTAGTGATGCGATGCCGGAATGTACGTCCATAAAGCAAAAACAGAGCACACAGACCTTTTTGCTGTGCACTCTGATTCCGTGTTACTATTTTGTTGTGCGTGTCTTAATACATGGCAAATAAATCGAAAACACTTTCAATTATCATTCGTTACATTCCCATCACCTGTAAGCGGAATTTCCTCACCCATAAGAGTTGCCTCAGGTTTTAGAATCACCTTGCAGAAATCCTTGGAAATGGCAAGCATCTCGCGCAAATCTCTGTATGTCTGTCCCGAATACTTTATATCCTCGGCTGCCACACCGTATACATCAAGTCCAAGCTTTTTCGCAACATAAAGGGAACGGTACAAATGATACTCCTGTGTCACAATAACAATTTTTTTTGCCTTAAAAATATTTTTTGCCCTGTACATGCTCTCATAGGTTGAAAAACCGGCATGATCCATAAATATATCCTCAGAAGGAACTCCTGCGGCTACCGCATAGCTTTTCATAACTGCAACCTCATTGTAGTACATGCTGCCATGATCACCACTCATAAGAAGCTTAGGCGCACAACCCGCAAAATACAGCTCAATTCCCCTGTCAAGCCTGTCCTGAAGCATAAGGCTCGGCTTCTCATTATTCTGAACGGAAGCCCCAAGCACTATAATACAGTCGACATCCTCCAGCTCTTTCGCCTCGTCAGGCTTTAAAATCCTGTCCTTAACACTGCACCTGACATAAAGATTCGTGCCTAAGACACCAATGCCAACCACAGCAATAATAATTACTATAACAATGAAAACAACTTTAATTATTTTTTTTACCTTTTTCATAAAACCCCTTCATTCAGGATCTACTTCTCTGAAGTCTTTTCAATCGCCTTAACAGACTTTGTCGGTTCCTTGTAATCGTACCTGAATATCATCACTGAAAGCGGCGGAATCGTAAGGCTTACCGAATAATTCATTCTGTCGCTCGGCACATCTGTTGCCATAACCTCTACGTTAAGTCTGTTCATTCCTCCAAACTCTGCTGCATCGGAATTTAAAATCTCCGTATATTTGCCCATACAAGGCACTCCAACAAGGTGGTTTGACCTTTCAACAGGAACGAAATTGCATACGAACAGGAGCTGGTTTTTAACACCTTTTCCACGTCTGACGAATGAAACAATTCCTTCCTCTGCGCTGTCCACCTTCGTCCACTCAAAGCCTATCGACTCATTGTCATTGTAATATAATGCATCATACTCTGTGTAAATATGATTAAGCCGCTTTACAAACGCCTGCATCTTTCTGTGCATCGGCTTGTCAAGCAGGAACCAGTCAAGGCTTCTCGCCTCGCTCCACTCCCTGAGCTGCGCAAATTCCTGTCCCATAAAGAGCAGCTTTTTGCCGGGATGTCCAAGCATGAAACCATATGCCGTACGGAGATTTGCAAACTTATCAACCTCAAAGCCCGGCATCTTATTAATCATGGAACACTTAAGATGCACAACCTCATCATGTGATATTACAAGCACATAATTTTCTGAATACGTGTAGCTCAAGCTGAAGGTAAGCCGGTTGTGGTTAAAGGATCTGAAATACGGGTCAAGCTTCATATACTCAAGAAAATCATTCATCCATCCCATATTCCATTTAAAGAGGAAACCAAGACCCTTAATCGCTGCCGGAGCAGTTACCCCCGCCCATGCAGTCGATTCCTCAGCTATAAGGTATGCTCCCGGGTTTCTTTCCTCCATAACGGTATTTATCTTCTGCAAAAGCTCTATCGCATCGTAATTTTCATTTCCGCCATCCTTGTTTGGCAGCCATTGTCCGTTTTGCTTGCCATAGTCAAGATAAAGCATGGAGGCAACGGCATCAACACGAAGCCCGTCAACATGGAACTTCTCAACCCAGAAAAGCGCATTTGAGGTAAGGAAATTGCTTACCTCATTTCTGCTGTAATCAAATATATAGGTTCCCCAGTCAGGATGCTCTCCCCTTCTTGAATCAGGATGCTCATAAAGAGGCATTCCATCAAATCTTCCAAGTCCGTGTGCATCCCTTGGAAAATGTGCAGGCACCCAGTCCAGAATAACCGATATGCCAATAGAATGCATGTAATTGACAAAATACATGAAATCCTGCGGCAAACCGTATCTGCTTGTAGGCGCATAGTAATTCGTTACCTGATAGCCCCATGAACCGTCAAAAGGATATTCGGCAATTCCCATAAGCTCGATATGCGTGTAACCCATATCCTTAACATAATCGCCAAGCATCTTTGCCATTTCCCTGTAAGTGTAAAATCCAAAATCTGAATTCTCATCCTTCTTTTTCCACGAGCCAAGATGTACTTCATATATAGACATAGGCGCCTTAAGCCTCGAAACCCTTGTCTGTTTTTTCCTATTTTCAATCCATTCCCCGTCCGTCCATTTGAAGTCTCTCAAATCAGCGACAATATTTGCATTTTCAGGTCTGACCTGTGCCTGATTTCCATATGGGTCTGCCTTGTACAATATATCCCCTGTTCTGGTCTGAATCTGGAACTTATATACTGCCCCCTCATGCACATCCGGCATAAAAATCTCATAAATACCGGATGCGGAATGTAACTGCATCGGGTTGAGTGCTCCGTCCCACATATTGAAATCGCCGACAATACTTACACGTCTGGCATTTGGCGCCCACACCGAAAAATAGGTTCCCTTAACGCCGTCTATAGTCATCGGGTGCGCCCCAAGCTTATCATATATATCGTAATTTTTGCCCTCCGCAAAAAGATACGTGTCGTAATCGGTTATAAGCGAATCAAACGCATAACAGTCCGCCGTAAGCACAGTTGTGCCGTCATGATATTTTGTTTCAATTTTGTACTTGTTTCCTTTGTATTTTTTCTTAGGAAAATACACTCCGTAAAAGCCTTCCGCAAGCTCCTCCATCGGCACGGGATTTTTTCCGGTCACGGAAGTCACTGAAACGGACTCTGAATGGGGCCTGTAAACGGTTATAACCTGTCCCTCACCATAGTCATGAATACCCAGCAGATGCTTAGGTGCATTAAGCTGTCCGTTCATAAGCTCATCATACAAAACCCAGTTGACCCAATTTCCTAATCTCTTGTTCATATAATACCTCCATTTTAAAACTTATGCGGGCGTCCCAAAAATACAATAATAGATCTTATGAGCGCCGCAAATAAAATCATTCCAAAAACGATACCCAGATACAAAAGTGCAAGACCCATTCCAAATTTCGGCGGCATACACCACACTATCACATCTGCATCGGGAAAATAGGAATAGTCTCCGTACATTACCATATTTTTAACACCTGATAATGTTGAACCCTTTGACATACCTATTACAAATGCATTAAACACGGTTAAAAAAGATGCTGCAAGACCTCCGGTAAGCAACGGCATATAATTCCTTCTTTTTGACAAAATAATAAAGCTGTATATGGCTCCTGCAAAGCTCATTATAGATGCAATCCATGCAAAACGGTAATATCCCTTCAGCCTTCCTAAAAGCTTTACATTCCTATCAGACAGCTTATAACTCACCCCTGAATAATCGCTTTTAAAAAAGGATGAAAATCCGTCTGCTATCTGCTCATAATTTTCCTTTGCCTCCAAAGGAGCAAGTGCCTTATCCCCGATATTATCCCCATAAATCTCCGTCAATTCTTCATAGTATTTGTCATAACATAAACTATACACGCTTCTGTTTGACACAAGCAGAACCAGCGAAAAACTCACTATGAAAATTGCTACACACACGGCAGCCGTTATCTCATACTTCCTATATTTATCCATCGTAACACATCTTTTCTATAACAAAACCCCTGATAAGCATTTGGGGGAGTATATTTCATTATTTCACCACATAATTGTCTTTCGTCAATTATTTTATATATTGTATCATTTATAAATCCGTATGTAAAGAAAGCTTTTTTCAGCTTGTTTTTTTCTTGATATAAATATTCCCATAGACTATAATTACATCAGGTATTTAATACAGAATGGGGCTGTCTGTTTGCGAAAGCAAATATGGAATAGCTGATGTTCTGACTTGGGAGGTAAAAAAATGACTTCATCCAACTACACAGGAAGCAATGATGTGGCAACTTTTGTTTTAGAGACAGACGCGCCATACAATATTTTGGATTTTGATCAGGGACTTTGCGCCATGACAGGATATTCTCCCCGTGAATTATCAAACAAAATCTGTACACTGGATAATCTTTTATACGTTGACGACTTTGCGGAGGTAATTGCCTCCATTAATTATCAGCTCAGCATTTCCAATCTCGTAAGCGTTCAAAACAGAATCGTTACAAAAAACGGAAACATACTTACCGTTTTGTGCAACGGGCAGGCATTTTCCCTGAATGACGGCAGGGATGTTTTGCAATGTGTTTTTACCGACATAACAAATCTTGAAAATGCTGCAAGCGAGACGGCGCAGGCGAAAACCGATCTGGAAATGTTTGCCAACACCGTTCCGAGCGGTGTCAGCAAGCATCTGCTTGACAATAACCTGACGCTTATATGGGCAAACAATTTTTTCTATGACATGTGCGGTCTTTCATCTGAGGATTTCAACGAGCTTTATGGCAAAAATACACTTTCCATCGTTTACAGCGAGGATTTATCAATTGTCATAGATACACTTGCCGATTTGACTGAGGACTTAAATTCCAAAATTGTCAATTTCCGCATAAAGGGCGCAAACGAAAGCATCCGATGGGTAAATGCAATTTTTGCCCGCTCAGGCGAAATGTCAGAAGGCTTTCCCGTTGTTAATCTTGTAATGTCCGACATAACAAACTTAAAAATCGCTGAGATGAAGGCAACACTTGAAGAACAGAAATACCTTATTATCTCGGACATTTCCGAGGAGCTTCCGTATGAATACGATATCCCCGAGGATATTATTACATTTGCCGAAAAATACAACAATATATTTGATGGTGAGGCAGTTATACAAAACCCTGCCAAAGCAATGGCGGAAACCGGACTTGTTTCCCATGACACAAAGGATGCCCTTGAGGAGCTTATTGCGCTTGCAAAAAGAGGAACAGAATACCACACTGCGGAATTTAAGCTAAATACAAAGACCAACGGCTATCAATGGTACTTTTCAGTTTTTTCAACCATTTTTGACGAGGATAAAAAACCGGTTCGGGCGGTTGGGCTTCTCCGCAATATACATACACAGAAAATGGAACAGCAGAAGCTTCTTCAAAAAGCCGAGTCAGACCTTATGACAGGGCTGTTAAACAAGGCGACAACTGAGAGCAAAATAAAATCCCACCTGCGAAACCTGGACGGAAATATATATAATGTCCTTATGCTTGTTGACATAGACGACTTTAAGAAAATAAACGATACATACGGTCATCTTAAGGGTGATGAAGTCATAACCGACATAGCCGGAATTTTAAAGGACTACACAGGTGAATACGACCTTGCCGGCAGGCTCGGCGGTGATGAATTTTGTGTCTATTTCAGTGACCTTCTCGACGTTCAGGTCGCATGTGAGAAAGCTGCCATGATTGCCCAGAAGCTTAAAGCAATTTATACAGATAAGGAACCTTTTACAGTTACATTAAGCATAGGCATAGCCGCAACAAATGAACAGATAACATACGATACCCTGCTTGAAAATGCTGATACCGCACTTTATCAGGCAAAATCAAACGGCAAGGACTGTTACTACTGTTATCATGAGGACATGGAGCGTGCAAGCTATGAAAATGCCCGCACTGAAATTAAACCGGCAGGTAGCGATAAAATAATAAATGAGCTTCTCTCCATGCTTTTTGACAACAGCAACACACATCTTGCCATCGAAAAATCCTTAAACATCATAGGCAATACCTATGACATTGATAAAATATGCATCTGGGAAAAAACAAACAATGATAATTTCGTTGACTGTACCCATCAATGGTGCGCTCCGGGAATTAAAAATGATATTCACACAAGACAGCATACTCCTATAGCCGTTTTTGAGGAGCTTGACTCCCTGGGCACAGATGGAATAATATACAGCCCTGACACATCGCTTATAAAGCTTAACACCTCCAATATGAACCCATATTCCGAGGGCATAAACCGAATGATACAATCCCGGATTTTACTTAACGGAAAAACTGTCGGCTACATAGGCTTTTATACAATAAAAAATGAAACCCCCTGGTCCTCTGCTTCCCTTACGGACTTTAAGCTTATTTTTAAAACGCTCAGCGAAGCAGTATGCTCCAAAAGAAACGAACAAAATCTTTCACTTTTCAGAGAAGACACCATAAATGTCTTTGACATCATTGATAATCCTCTTATCGTAATAAACCGGGATACATATGACGTCATGTACTTTAATGAGACTGCAAAGGAATATTATTCCGGGCTTCATTTAAACAGTAAATGCTACAGCTGCATGTATCAGGAAAGCAGTCCGTGCAGTGACTGTTCCCTCCATAGGCTTTCAAAGGGTTCCTCCGTCAAATGTACAAAGCGGAACAAATCCACCGATGAGCTTCTGGACATAAATATGTCCAAAATAAACTGGAGCCCCGGCAGCAACACATTTTTAATTATTGTCAATGCCCATAAGCAGACAGAAGCAGAACGCCTTAAAAAGGAATTGGAGCAGAATATTACAATTGAAAAGAAAATTGCCGAGGCATCCTACAGGGATATCGTTACGGGCTTTGGAAATTTTGAAAAATTCAAGGTTACATGTCAGGATATACTTGACAGCAATCCAAATGTTGACTATGTAATGCTGTATTACAACATAAAAAATTTTAAATTTATAAACGAAACCTACGGACATAATGTGGGTGACCAGACCCTGAAGGCGGTAGCCGAGGTTATGCACAAGCACCTCGATGAGGGCGAAGCATTTTCAAGAATAATAAGCGATACGTTTATTATGCTCATTCACCACGGCAATAACGAACATTTCATGCACACCTTTAACAGCATATGCGACGAGGTTCATGACACCTGCCGTAATATTCAGGACAAATTCAATGTGGATTTCACCACAGGCATACTTGTTATTGATGAATCCCTGCATTCCTACAGCGTGAACCGGCTTATTGACAGGGCGATGATGACCGGCAAATCCATAGATGCATCTACCGGACTTTGCTACGCTTTTTATAATGACGAAATTCACAAAACAATTATGAATGAAGCTCAGATGGAAAACAACATGCAGTCTGCAATGGAAAATAAGGAGTTTTGTGCATATGTTCAGCCAAAATATGATATAGCCACCAAAAGGCTTATGGGCGGAGAATTACTTATACGGTGGATTTCACCTTCCAAGGGCTTCCTTGAGCCCGCCTCCTTTATACCCTCCTTTGAAAAGAACGGCTTTATATATCAGATTGACTGCTTTATGCTTGAGGAAGCATGCAAATCCCTGAGAAAATATCTGGATTCAGATATTCATGTGCTCCCATTTTCCGTGAACCTTTCACGTACAACAATTGCGCACTCCGATTTTCTTTCAAGGGTTCACGAAATCGTAGATCAATACTGTATTCCACACCATTATATTGAATTTGAAATTACCGAAAGCACCTTATCCAAGAATTATGAACAGATGATAGACGTCCTTACCAAGCTTAGAAATGAAGATTTTTCAATAAACATGGATGATTTCGGAACAGGCTATTCCTCCCTGACCCTGCTTAAGGACCTTCCTGTCGACGTTTTAAAGCTTGACCACGATTTTCTTACAAGGTCAGTTGCCAATGACAAAAATGCCATTCATATATTGAAGGGTATCATAGACATGGCTCATGCCCTTGATATAAAGGTTGTAAGTGAAGGCATTGAGGATGATAAACAGCTAAAAATACTTGAGGAAATAGGCTGTGAAATCGGGCAGGGCTTTTTGTTTGCAAAACCTATGCCTATAACAGATTATGACAAGCTGTTATCCGATTACAGTGAAAATCTACAGTAATTATAGTAAAAATTCGAACGAATTATGGTAAAAATTTTACCGAAATCTATTGACATAAAAATATTAATTTGATATTCTAAGTATTGCGTGCGTAACAGTACGGTAAGCAAAATTCGCTTAGGTCCGACATATCTGGTGGTGTGGGTATGTTGTTCGTGTCTTGACCGAGGTGATAACCATATAATAACTTTATTGTTTTATTTTTATCATTTAATGGAGGTGTCTGATTTGGCAAATATCAAATCTGCAAAGAAAAGAATTCGTGTAATCGAAACTAAAACTTTAAGAAACAAGATGATTAAGTCTAAGGTTAAGACTGTTACTAAAAATGTTGAGTCTGCCATAGCAGCTGGCAACAAGGCAGATGCTGAGGCAAGACTTAAGGTAGCTATCTCTGAGATAAGCAAGGCTGCTACAAAGGGTGTTTATCACAAGAACAATGCATCAAGAAAGATTTCCAACCTTACATTGGCTGTAAATAAGATGGCGTAAATATTATAAAAGAATAGCCTAAGGGATTCTGTTTTCCTTAGGCTATTTTAATTTTTACAAACCAAAACTCTGCATATTTCATTTTCTTACTATTACTTTTTTATCTCCCTTAGAAGTGCCGCATCCACAAGTACCAATGTAGCTTGAATTTACTCGTCCACACACCCCTATTATACTTTTGGGCATAAAATTCCCCTGTGACCGCATACTAAATGCAGTCACAGGGATATATATTACATTAGTACAACCTTATTTATACGGAGTAATTAAAGCTGTTACCATATGTCTGAGCTGCAGCCTTCTGAAGCAGTTCATCATCATTTGCAAATATTTTGTTAAGGATAGTGGAGTCAACCGTGTCTCCAATCTTAAAGCTGCTGTCCTCAGCCTTGATTGCCTTGGCAACCAAATCAGATAATTCATCTCTGAATTTCTTTATGGAAGCCTTAGCATCTTCCTTCTTGTCACTGTCTACAGACTCAAGGAATTTATTTATTTTCTTTGTAAGTGTAGATGAATTTGTCTTGTTATTGCCGCCATACATATAGAAGTCAAGCTGTACCTGCTCCAATATTGCCTTCTGCATATCATTGTTAAGCTGGTATGTTGCCTTACCGCTTGTAGTGCTGCCTGTGGAGGAGCTTCCTGATGCCTTCTTTGCATATGTTCCTTCACCTGTATAGTTATCCGTTGCTTCCTTTGCACTTCTTGATATAGAGCTTGCTCTGCCGGAAATCTTGTCAGCATAGGAACCATATCCCTCAAACAATGTCTTAAGAGTTGCCATCGGCGCATCTTTAAGCTTATCTTCATCTATGCTGAGCTTATTGTCTGAACCAATTTTAATTCCTACCTTATCAAGCAGCTTTGATACAGCCGCCGTATCGCCTATCATGGTTGTTGCAGTCCGAAGAACTGATTTCGTCTCGGCGTTTCCCGCACTTTCAATCATGTCATTATAAGCCTTGACATAATCCTTAATTGCGCTGTTGATTGCAGCCCTGTCATAATCCTGCTTCTCAACTATCTCGCCGGTAGTCTCATCCTTGGACTTTATAGTCTTCACCTGCCACATGCTTCTGTCAGAAAGCTTATCTGCTGCTGCCTTAAGCGCATCACCGTTTGACTTCATAGAAGAAAGGGACATCTTTGAATCAATCGTCTTCTCACTTTTTTTCTCAGCATCCTGCTTTGCATAATTTGCCTTGGCAAGTTTATAATATGAGCCGTTCTGGATTGCAGCATAATCGCCTAAATCAATACCAAAATTTATTGTTGAAGAATTATTATTGCTTCCCAAAAAGCTGTTAAAATCTATTCCCGCCATTTTTATTCCTCCTTTTTACACTCTGAGAATACCTTTACTCGACCTTTTGCTTTTTAGATGCGTAATAATCATCAAAAAGCTTATTTGCCGCATCTAATGTAGAACTGCTTATGCTTGGAAGTTCCCTGCCCCATGACTTGGTAGCAAGCTTAAACCCTTTGTGCATAGCCTTCTGCATCTCCTGCATCTTTTCCACATCATCACCTGCAAGAGCACTTGCAAAATCAAACAGTCTCTGAGAAGTCTGCTTAACGCCCCAGTATCCGTCCTCAGAAATGTCCTTCTGCGCCTGTGCCTTTGTTGCTGCGTCCACAGTGTAGTTTCCGCTTGCAATAAATCTCCACATACCGTCACCGCCACCTGCGATGCCATATGCCTTTGCCTGCTTAGCTATGGTGTTTTGTACAAGGTTTACAAGACTCTTTTGTCTTGCCTCCTGGTCAGCCTTAAGCTGACTTACTAAATTAGCTCTGTCCTCAGCGCTCATTTTATTTACAGAGTAAGTAGTTTTCTTTGGGGTTTCGTCTGATTTGTCATATGTAGCAGCTACATTGTTGCTTTTATTTTCCGGATTGGATAAATCCTCTACGACACTGCTGCTTCCACTTCCCTGTGAATTTGCGCTATACGGCTCGGCTGGTGCATAATTAAATGCTGCCTGTGTTGACTGGCTGCTGCCTACTTGAATTGCCATATTTCTCATCCTCCTTGATTAAAAATTTCTTATAATCGTCACAGCTGATCCAGCATGACAATTATACACATATATATTAACACATTTGTGTGCCAATACCAATAGAAAATAAACAAATTTTTACATTTTTGTTATCCTGTTACGTCAAATGGAATGTGCTTCTTATTTATTATATCGGCATTTCCTGCCAATTCTTCATTTGTCTTTGACATTATCATCCCTTTTCGCTGTTTTTCTCTCAGTTGTTTTGCTTCCTTCCTCTTTTCCTCCAGACGCTCCTTCTCCTTCTTTTCCTTAAGCCGTTTTTCCTGCTCCTTTTTAATTTCCCTAAGACCTTTTACGTCTTTTCCGGAAGAAAGCGTGGTCTGTGCCATGACGGTGACATTTCCTTTATTGTCAATGGACCATGTTTCAGAATAGTCTATAAGCTTTGCGCCCAGTGACCGTGCATTTTGTAAGGCATTCTGATATCCCTGCTCATAGCCCTCCTTAAAATATGCCAGATTTTCCTCAAGCTCCTTTGCCTTTTCAGGGTCGTTTGCGCACTGCTTCAGATACGAGCCTGATATTTGAACCTTGCCGTCCTTCACGCAGTCATATTTATTTTGCAGATAGCTGTAATAATCCTTTGATGTTTCCTTATTTGTTTTTGTATCTGACTGTGATTTAGTATCCTCCGTCTTTTCGGCAGGCATATTCCTTTTGCTATATCCGGCAGCATAATTTGCATTGTAGCTGTTATAGTTACCTGTGATGTTCATTCCCATAATTTCCTCCCGTTTATATTTTAAATCTGATAATAATTGGTAGTTTCATCCTACACCTTTATGTCAAATGTCCGCCCTTCTGATTGTTCCGCAGATTTTTCAGCTATTTTCTTCTCCTCTGCCTTTTTTTCAGCGTTTTTCTTTTCTGTCTTTTTTTCAACGGCTTTCTTTTCTATTTTCTTTTCTTCTGCTTTCTTCTCCCTGATTTTTTCAAGGCGTTCCTTCACTTCATCTTTCTTTACTTTTTTATATGTTTTTGTCTTTTCGCCCCCGCCGGTCTGACCGACGCTCCAGCCGCTGAGGCTGCCATCCTCATTTATTACGAAGCCTCTTGCAATGATTGTTGAATCTCCCTGCTTTATAGGCTCATTTTTAAGCAGCTCGGCACAATCATATATCAGCGCCTCGTATTCCAGCCTCGCTTCCGGGTCGTTTTCCATTTTCCTTAAAATATCAGGCGCAATCGTGATATTGTTCGTCCCTTTTCCGCCGGGCTTTGTGCCTGCGGCAAAGGTTGTTTCAGGATACTGCTTTGATAAATCCTCAAGCACACTGTTTTTTTCACTTCCCTGTGATTTTTCGCTATCAATCTTCGCTTTTGCATAATCATATGCCTGCTGTGTTACATAGCTGTTGCCTACTCTGACTGCCATAAATTCATCCTCCTTATCTTAAATACCAGTCATTTGAAATCCTTTTCAATTACACAATGCTTTATGTTTATTATGTAAAAATATGATGGCATGGTTTCATTATACGATAATCATTTACATATGTAAATGATTACTTCAAAATTTACTCTTAACATTTACTAATAAGCTGCACGAACAACCGGAGCCGTCGATGTCACACTAACTCAGCAACGTACTGTGTTTAAATTTAATTCTTACAATATATACTTCAAAACAAAGTCCATAAATTTATTTTCCGGTGTATCTGCCGCAATATAAAAAATATCGTCATAATCCGTTGTGGAAACCACTCCCAGATTTCCACCGCCTCCGCAGCCGGGTATCTTGATAATCGTGTCAAAAGAGACATATACATAATCTCCTGATATATCATATCGTTCTAACAGCTCTGCAAATTCCTCATGATTAATTACAAGCTCCCCATTTTTTACCACAACCGCCTTTTTAAGCTCCTCGTACTCTGTCACTCTGAGCTTTAAGTTCTCATCATATATATAGGTTTCCTTCATAATGGTAAATTTCGGGTAGGAGCTAAGGTATATTCCTGAAATTATGCCTGCAAACACAAGCATAAAGGCAATATTCTGGAATTTTTGCTTCCTGAAAAAATTCTTTTTATCAACCGATTTTTCAATGTAAAAAATTCTTTTTTTGATTCTTCTGTAATCGTCTCCCGACACAAAGGACGCTGCGCCTTTTACGGGCTTTGGCTGTATATTTCTTGCAACGGTAAGGAGCACGGAGCCATAGACATACGGCTCTGTATTTATGTACCATATGCATTTTTCATCGCATGACATTTCCATCGCTTCATGAAGATATCTGTTTAAAAGGAACATAAACGGATTAATCCACCAATAAATCCAGAGCAGCCGGAACAGCGTAAGCCATATAATATGTCCGGATTTTATATGCATATATTCGTGCGCAAGCATCATAAGCCTTTCATCATCTGAGCTGTCTTTAAACAGTGTGTCCGGTATCACAATATACGGATGAAAGATACCGCCTGAAAACGGGCTTATCTCCTGCCTTGTAACATATACACTTACATGTTCCATATATTTTTTTCTGAAAAACAGATTGCCGTTTCCAAACACCTTTTTCATGGCGCGCTGCATAAGCATGGTGTCGGAAAATGGTTCAAGTCCTGCAATCCATTTTTTAAGCCTTCTGTTTTTATAAATTGAAATTGCGAGAATAATAAACATAACTGCAAAGTATATGTATCCAAAATTTGTGCTTGCAAGCCCGTGTATCCTGTTTGTCACCTTCCATGTATGTCTTTGGTAAAATAGTCTGCTCATCCCTGTAAGCGCCATGGGAAGTATAAGCAGCATGCCATAGAAATTTACATTTGCGCTTCTGCCGTGATTGCATAACCGTATAAGCCAGATTACAGGCAGAATCAAAATTCCCGCAAGCATGGTTTTCATGCACTGAATTGTACAGTATGTGCATATAAACATTATGAACTTGCACAGTTTTTCCAAGCTTTCAGCCATGCTTTTTCCTATCCTTCATACTGTTAAGTATTAAATATAATTCCTCAAGCTGTTCCTCCGTAATATCTGCGCCGGAAAGAAAGCTTGCAACTGCAAGTGAGGCATTTCCGCCAAAATAATTCTTTACAAAGCGCTCGCTTTTTAAATCAAGGCACTCCTCCTTGGTACGCGCCGCCTTATAATGATATATGCGGGCATCATGAGGGTCAACCGTGTAATTCAAAATTCCTTTTGCAACAAGGCGGTTAATCATAACCCTTATTGTCTTTGCGCTTATGGAAAGGACGCCCTCAAGCTCCTTTATTATCTCTGCCGCCGTTATGGAATCCTGACGTTTCCAGACAATCTCCATAATCATCCATTCATTTTCACTTGGTGTATTCTCTCCCATGTTTTCCTCCGATTACAAGTCTGTTTTTATATCTGCGGCAAAACCGCCTGCTCCAATTTTAACATATATTGACACGAATTTCAGCTTTTCATTTTTTATATCGGTTTACATATGTAAATATTTAACCATCCCACTTTATTTTGCAAAAATTAAGTTTCTTTCTCATTTCTTTACCTAATTTTAGGATTGCCAGAACTTATGTCTGTAAATATCATTAAAAATGGCACAAAAAAGTACCGGTACTATTTCATATGAAAGGCACTGTCATAACGGAAACATAAAATGATAATGAAATAAAAGGGAGCTGTCACTCTAAAGGTATTTAAGGTAACAGCTCCCTCATTTTTTAATTCTTCAAATATATGCGAACAAATTACACCGCTATCTCAAGCAGCGCAGGCAGGTCATCCTCAAGCAGCCATCTTACACATTCCGCCGCATCCTCCGCATGTTCCATTCGTTTTGCCTTTACGCTCATAGCCTGAGCCATTTTTACAAAATTGACTGAGGGCTGCAGGCTGAAACAGTCCGGATACGCATGGGGCTTTATATTTTCCTCCTGCCAATACATGTCCATATTGTCTCTCAAAAGCTGATATGCTCCATTATTCAGTATCACAAACTTTGCCCCAATATTGTATCTCGACGCAGTCTGTAACGCCTGTATGGTATACATGCTTCCTCCATCTCCCGTAAAGCCTATTACTGTGGAGGATGGCGACGCAAGCTTAATTCCCATTGCACCCGGAATGCCTACTCCCAGAGAGCCGCCTCTTGTCTGGAAAAAGCTTCCTGCCTTGGAAAACGGAAAGTAATGGTTCAGGGTGTCCGACGACGTGAGCGCCTCGTCAAATACAATAAGCTCATCGCCTGTTTTTTCCTTGAGGGTCTTACAAAACGCATCAAATGCTCCCCCTTCCTTCCACGACATATCCCGCTTTTGTTTTTCCTGCCTCATTTTTTCCGTTCTCGCATTTGCGGCATGACGCAAATCCTCCGTCAATATATCCTTTATCATGGCTGCAAGCTCCGTGAGAACACAGGCAGGGTCGGCGGCTATTCCTATGTCCACCCTGTGGTTTTTCCCTATCTCATAGGTGTTATGGTCTATGTGTATAATACGCGCATCCTCCCGGAAAGGGCTTTCCAGACATGGAAACACCTCAGGAAACACATACGTTCCCGCAATTAAAACCACGTCTGCGCACTTTACCTTATCCCTGCTGTTTTCCCCAAACATATGCCCGAGGTCACCGCCATAGAGACATGAGGAATGGTCAAAGTTGACTACGGAATTATCCGCGCCGTATACGGTTGCGCCTACAAGCTCCGCATTTGCAAGCAATGCATCAGCCGCTCCCGAAGCGTCTATTCCGTCCCCGACAACAAATACCGGCGCCGCCGCATTCGCAAGAAGCGACGCAATTTCCCCTAACTCCTTCTTGTCTGCCATTACGGTTTTCGTATTGATTCTGCACGAAGGATAAACAGGCTCCGTATTAATTTCGTCCAGTATGTCAAGAGGAAGCGCAAGAAAGACAGGTCCGGCAGGAGGCGTCACTGCCAGCTTTACCGCCCGTCTTACCATGCGCAAAAGAGAATCCTTATGGGTAACCCTTCCGCTCCATTTTGTTACCGGCTTTGCCATTGCCACCAAATCACATGCCATCTGGGCATCCATAGCTTCATACTTTATACCTGCCTCCCCTGCAAGTATAACCAGAGGCGCATGTCCCCGCATCGCCTGATATATCATGCCGATTCCGTTTCCAAGCCCCACTCCGCTATGCAGCTGTACCACGGCTGGTCTCCCCGTTTTTCTGGCATATCCGTCCGCCATTGCAACCGCAATACTTTCCTGAAAACATGTAATGTAATGAAACTCTTTATATTTTCCCATGGCATCCAGAAACCCCTGTTCCACGGTTCCCGGATTGCCGAACATATGGTAGCAGCCGTCTGCCATAAGCTGTTCTATCAGCTTTTCATTTCCGGTTTTAGACATATACACTCCTCCTCTGACTTTCCTTCCTCTGACATCCTTTCCCTTTTTCTCATGCCGTCTTCAGTTACCTGCTTTTTCCATCATGCTGCGGATTTTTTCCGTTATGGACGCATTTGCACCAAACACATCCGCCGCAATGTCAAGAGCAAGCTTCCCGTCATGTCCCCGCAATGATAAATCAACGCCGTAATCCAGCAGAAGCTCCGCGCAATTTTCGTATCCGTGCCACAACGCATCATGCAAAGGCGTATAACCGTTTGTATATCCCTGATAATTTACATCCACATCCTTTGCCGACAAAAGAATACGAAGTATTACCGGTAATCCATTGTAGGTTGCCTTATGTAACGGAACCGCTCCGAATATCGGCTCGATTGCATTTACATCTGCGCCCTGCTCCAGAAGATACCGGACGATATCCGCATGGTTTTCCCTTGACGCGATAATAAGAGGCGTATGTCCGTCATTAAAACCGTTCACCATAGGATAACGCATTTCTATATCCGCTCCCGCTGAAACTGCCGCCTTAACCCCTGCCAAATCTCCATTTAATACAGCCGTAAACAATGCATTATTTTGTCTCTCCTTATCCCGTTTTCTACGGTCCTCCACATACAGCTTTATCCGCTCAAGCTTTGCCTTTTCATTTTCTGAGCTGTTGACCTGAATGGCAAAATCAATATGTGTGTCAATGTCAAAGCCATAGGTTGTATTAATTCCAATCTCAGCGTCCATATCCAGCAGATACCTGCAGCATTCCACCTGCTTGAACCAGATGGCATCCATCAGGGCGGTATGTCCGGTTGTAGCAATCGTTGCATTTACATGGATTCCGTTTTCCACAAGATATTTTACAACCTCCGGATGTCCGCCCTGGCATGCCTTGTGGAGCGCTGTGGCTCCTGCCTCCGGATCGGTGACATTAATGTCAGCCCCTGCCTCCACAAGAGCCTTCACGCGCTCCAAATCACCACAGCCTGCGGCGTACAGCAATTCAGGAATATCATTCCCTACACAGGTTGTTTTTTTTTTAACGCTGCCACTGCCTCCGCAGTATCCCAGAATGCTTTCCATTCTACAATCTTATCTCCATCCCGCTTCATCTGATAAAATACATCTGCGTGATATATTGCATCTGTCTCAATAACCCGGTTCGTCTCATATGCATGTACCAAAAGTATGTTTCCGTCCACGTAAATATCAATCAAATCAAAGTTTTCCGTTTTTGACAGCTTGCCGTAAATATCAAAGGTCTGTTGTACCTCATACTTGCCATGATAGGTGCCAAGCCACGGGATTACATCATTATATCCCGGTATCACTCTGCAATTTTCCCACAAAATAGCATCATCCATATAAGTAAACAATTCATCAAAACGACCATTCCCTAATGCGTCAAACCATTTTTCCGCCAAATCATAAGTTGCTCTCATAATTTTACCTCCTATTCTCCTATCGCTGTTCATCAAATTTCACAGACTGCCTATTTAAATCCTTTTTTTACATCTTCCATAAATACGTCATAATCCCGAAGCGCCCAGACGTGCTCAAATTCCAGATATTCCTTCATTGGAAGCTCCCCCATGGAATTTCTGTCCAAATCATCCGCATTGTCCACCTCAACAATTGCAATTACCCTGTGCTGGGAGGCAACCTTATAGATACCTACCACCTTCAGGGGAGTATTCGTCTGCCCCTTCTGACTTTGCGCATGGCTTCCCTCCTTTGCCTCCAATGCCCAGAGGTCATCCTGCGATATACGTCCCTGATAATTCCATTTCATCTGCACATAAAATAACATGTTCTTCCTCCTTTCATACTGAACGTAACAGTTAAAATATCCGGTTTTCCTGACACAGGAACCGATGCATATATCTTTCATTTACAAGCTTCATTAACTCCGCATCCGCTTTCATAAAGTTTTCACCTGCCGTAATTCTCCGAAGCTCGTCCGCATGGCTGAGCCACAAATGAAGCGCCGCGTCAAAGGAGGACTCTCCCACCTCATAGAAGCTGTCCTTCACAATGCTGACTGTAATCTGCGGGATTCCTTCCACATCTGCAAACAGACATGCAATCTTGTCCGTAAGCTGTTCCCGAAACAGTTCAAGGGGAATCCCCTCCCTTCTTTTCATTAAGAACAGAAGCTTATATTCCGGCTCCTCATCGCATAAAAGCTTGTCATAGCTGTAGGTGTCAAGCCCAATGGTTGCCCAGAACGCCGCCCAGTTCGGCTCATCTGCCCGCGCTCCCTTTATGTATGCATCAGACTGCAAGGAAGCAAGCTGTTCCTCCTCATTTTCCAGCCAGATTTCCGCAACCCCGTTAAAAATGGGTTCCGGACTGTCAGACATCGGGAGAATACGGTCTACCTTATATTTTTTTATCTGTTCTATTTTTCCCGCATAAGAAACCGCATGTACGTTAATCCAGTAATCCTGAAATTCCTTTACCGACATACCCGGCTTCGGTTTTGCAAATATAAGCTGATGTATCATCCATACCTCCTTATCCGATTACCTGAGAGCATTATATGTAATCTTAACTACTTTATTTTTATCCTCCATAAAGGACAGCTCCTGATACTTGTCCACAGAAACCTTATTCGCCCGGAATATATACGGCGCTGCCTGCGCCACATCTTCGTCTTCCGCAAATGCATAGTATAGCTCAAAGCTTTCCCCTTTTATCTGACTGCTTGTCATATAGCCAAACAGCGCATGCTCAAAGCTGTGCAGGCTTGTTTTCCAGCTATGCACCTTAGGGTATCGGAGAACGGGCTCATTTGTCTCACCGTCAACCATATGCCATATCTCTCCGTTTTCATGGTCAACCATATAGTTAAACCAATATGCATAGGTGTGATTTAAGTAATGCAGATAAGACGGGTCATTCAAGGACAGTATTGCCGTCGCCTGATCAAGCTCAGCCAGTATCCACCATTCCTTATCCTTATCCATTTTGCCGTTCTCATCAAATCTTCTTCCCCAGCACTTATCCTTGGCGATATATGCTTCCTTTAAAATACGGTCAATTTTTTCTCTGGCAAACATCACGTAGGACATATCATGAAGCAATACCCCCGTCATGAGAATCAGCCACATGGTCTTAACGGAATGTCCAAAATCCGTATGATCGGCGCCCAGCCTCTTAACATCTGAACCTGTATCCTGTCCCCAAAAAAACTCGTACCGCTCACTGTAAAATCTGTAAATCAAAATATCTACCAGATTTTTTAAATCCTTTTTCCACTCGCTCTGATACGGTTCCGGCAGGGAAGGCGTTACAAAAAGCATATATGCATAAATCTGGTCTAACTGGGCAACAATCTCCACACTGTTATCCATATTTTCCTTTGGAAGCCATGTAACATATCCCTTACCCTCATCAAAATAAGTTTCAAATATATAGTCCTTTACCTGAATAATATGATGCAATACGGTTTTATCATGGGTCAGGAAATAATACATACACAGACCTGTAAGACCATACGCCAGATCCTGACTGTTACGCTCGCCTCTTGGCTGCTCCCATTTTCCGGTCTTTTTTTCCTGCCGCGTAAACATGCCATGATTTCCGTCAATGGCATTAATTAATGCTTCCACGCCAAGCTTGCACTGTTTCAGATAAATTTCCTTGCCCGTCACATGATATGCAATTCCGTTGGCGTAGGTAAGTCTGGAATGCGCCCGCACAAAATTATATTCCGGTGTGATAAGCCCATTTGTGTCAGGGCTTGCCAGCGCTGCCTTTATTTCCTCCGGCCACTCGTCCGGATTATCGGAAAGCTTATAGCCCTCATTGGACATATAGGTTGGAAACAGTCCTCCATCAAGAGCGGAAGCATCCTTGCTCCAGTATTTCATCAAATCATTTACAATATGATCTCTCCACACAAAGGGCTCTGTCAGCTCCCTTATAAGCTTTTCAATATCATATTTTTTAACCTTTTTGCTCTGAATGGCGCCATCCGTTTCCGCTGCATTAAATCCATACCTCAACGTATTGGTTCTTTTTATTTTCATGTTAATTTCCCCCTTTGATTGACCGTCAGCTCATTTACCTGCCAGACTTATTTTTCTATATGTTGCAAGCAGCGTATCGCAGTAAAGCTCTATATCTGCTGCTGACCTTCCCGTAACCAGATCCCTGTCCACCACAACGTGGGATTCATCAGGCACGTAAACTGCTCCTGCATTATAGACATCTGCCAACACTACCGTATGGCAGATAACCTTCCGCCCCTTTAAAAGCTCCGGCACAGGTGTGAGAATCCAAAGAGAATGACATAACGCCCCTTTCACAATCTGCGGATTCATCATTGCTCCCGCCATAAATCTTACGGCAGCCGGCGAGCGTAAAAGTCCCGTGTCTCCCAAGCTTCCCATTGGCGGTATCTCCCTCAGTCGGCATGCAACGTAGTTTGCCGCAGTGAGGACAATTGCGTAATCATTCGGATTACAGACCGCAATTTCCTTTTTCACAAGCATGGTTTCGGGCATCTGCCCTTTCTCCGTAACATCACTTACTATAACACGTTCCGTATCTCCCCAAAGATATGTCATAAATTCAACCTCTGCGCCATGTAAGGTAAAAAAATCCTTATAATAAGCTACTTCCATTGGTATGTACTCCGTTTCCACAAGAACAGCAACCTTTTTTCCCGCTAATACCTTGTCCATTTTTTGCCTCCCTTCATTTTTGACATTACCGACAATGCGGTAACACATCTTTTACCATCCATACCGCCTAAGTCCGTTTTCAAGCACTTCCACAAGCATTTCTCCTGTTTTGTATGAATCCCCCGTGGATCTTCCTGTAATAAACGGATAATCTACAATTGTGGAAAGGGTTTTGCCTACGTTTCCTATAAACTCCCCTTCAGGACCAACGGCATCTCTTAAAACAAATTCAAGCGGATACGGCGCAGGACCGATATTAATGTCGTAACCGTAAAAGCCTGTTCCATCCTTATAATCATATTCAAGAGGATGTCCCGTAACATGCTTTCCCCATATGATACTTTTCCTGAGCCAGTAATCCCTTGCAAAGGCAAGACAGGTAACTGCATAGCACTCTGCCGCAACAGGCTTGTCCGCGCCCACAAATATTTTTATTAAATCGTGAACCCGGCTGTTATTTCCCATATCGAGAATCGGACCGCTGCCTCCCACAAGCAATAATGCATCATAGCATTTAAGCTCCTCCGCTGCCTTTTCAACACTCTGATTATATGCCTCAAAATCCCTCAGATATGTACTGCTGCACATATACGGACGTTCCCCTATCATTTCACTTAAATTCATAGGGTTGTCCAGCAAATCAGATTCCTCAATTTCCTTCACCTTTTTTGCCATTTCCTCTGACACTACGGTTTTTCCCAGAGCCGGGTCCACAAAAGTCGGATCCATGCTCGGAGGAAGCGCATGCGGCTTTTTGCCCTTCGGCGTCACAAAATCTACCATCATGCCGTTGTTGATAAGCGTTTCGTAGGGTCCTACAAGCTCCTCACCCCAATACCCAAATTCGGATAAAACACATAAAACTTTTTTCATTGCTTCTTCTCCTTTCCATTGAAACATATCTATAGCTGCATGCCTTATTGATGCGTTTCATTATTCCCCCCTTCTTTGCACATAAGGCTTGTTATCATTCCCAATAATGTAAGACATTTTTCCCCTTAGTTTTTCCCTCAGCAGAAATATATGCAGTGTTTTTCCAAAATATTCCTGTTTTTCTTTAAAAGCGACAGCAAATCACAAAAATTACATACCCTATCTTATATTTTCGTTTTTATATAATTAAATTCAACTCTCTATGCATGAACGACATGTTTTTTTCACAAACGACACGTTTTTTGTTATATCAGAGATTTATTCTATGTGAGCGATATAATTATTTTTTTTAAACGAGAATTTTGTTTTGGCTTATAGGAAGTTTCAGGGCGTTCCCATATAAAAAGGCTGCCAGCCGAATGGAAATTATTTCACTAATAAAATCCATCCGGCTGACAGCCTTAAAAATATTATTCTGATTAAATCATGGTCGTTATGCCTTTGACGCGCCATCCACGGACAAAATTTCTCCTGTTACATAGCTTGCCATATTGCTTGCAAGATAAAGGAATGCATTTGCAACCTCCTCCGGCTCTCCCGGTCTGCCTATCGGAATCTTAGCGGAAATTGCCTGCACCGTCTGCTCCGGAAGCGCTGCTACCATATCGGTTTTCGTAACGCCCGGCGCCACTGCGTTTACACGTATATTATCCTTGCCAAGCTCCCTTGCAAGAGAAATTGTCAGCCCGTTTACCGCAAACTTGCTTGTCGGATATCCCACGCCTGCCGGCTGTCCTGAAATGCTTACCATTGAGCTTGTATTAATGATACAGCCGCCGCCCTGCTCCTTCATAATCTTTGCAGCAGGCAGTATGGCATAAAAAAGCGCCTTTACATTCAGGTCAATGACCTTATCAAATTCCTCAGGTGTATAATTGTAAAGAGGCGTGCTCTGTGAAATACCTGCATTATTTACAAGAATGTCTATTCTGCCGTACTGCTCCTTAACCTCAGCAATTGCTTTTTCAACCTCTGCCGCATCGGTAAGCTTCGGACATTTTCCGCTTACCTCCCAGCCTGCGTTTTCCTCCTTAAGCTTTTTTAACGCCTCATCCACCGTTTCCTGTCTGGAACCGAAAAGAACAACCCTTGCTCCGTTTGCCAGATATTTGCGGACAATTTCAAAACCGATTCCTCTTGTTCCTCCTGTTACAACCGCTACCTTTTCCTTTAACATGTTTTTTCCTCCTTATATTTTTTATTCCACAGCCCTGTCCAAAAGCTCCTGCGTTGAATAAACAGGAAGCTGGTAAGGCTTGTCATACGTCCCCACAATAAGCCTGTTATTTTCCTTATCAACTGCAAGAAGCTTTTCTATCTTTGCTGTCATTTTATAATCAGCATCAAAACAATAGCCGTCATATGCCCCTGCAATATATTTATTTCCCTCTTTATCCTCGCCGAGATAATATCTCATTTCGCCATTTGTTCCGCTTATTGTTTCCAGAAGCTGCATGGAAGATGCATCATATATCTCAAGGCTTGAATCCATATAGGAAACAAATATAACCGTCTCATCGTCAGAATACAGGATATGCTTTACAAGTGACGCTTTTTCCAAGCCAAGCTCCTCCGCCTCCGCCTTAATATCCCGTTCCGAAACATTATTCCAGTAATCCTCCTCCATGGAAGACACCTCGCCTTCATATGGCTGTAAATCAGGATTGACGCTGCTGCAATAATATGTAATCCGGTTGTCATTATAAGGCAGTACCAAAAGACCGCCTGCCGCCTGAATTATACTATCGATATTTTCCGATTTACAATCTATAAAATAATCCATTCTTACATATTGTTTATCCTCAGTAATCACACATAATGACCCATCCCTCAGAAACGTAATAAAGCCTTCTCCAGTTTTAAAGCTCACACAGTTTATAATCTCCGATGAGGATGCAAACCTTGCAGTCTCTGTGCCCGTGGCTTCCTCGAGTACATAAATCTCCAATGGCGAATATATTATAAACTCATCAACGCCCTCTTCATATGACAGACAGACAGAATTTACATATATACCCTCATATACCTTTTCCCAAATCTTACCTCCCGTTTTTATATTGCATACCGTAAGACATGATACGATGGTCATTGAAGACAAAGAAAAATCATTGGTAAGTATATATGCATTTTCTCCCTTAACACAAATATCCGAAATATTGGAAAAATTAACATCCACAGAAGCATATTCCGAGCCGTCTGACAAATTGACAAAATGAAGCGTTGCGCCGGAAGTATTTTCCTGCTCATTATTTTCCTGTTCCTTATCTGCATCCTGCGGCGTTGCCGTAATATTTTCCACATTCTGCGCATCCGTGTAATCAACATAAATCCATGTGTTATCATCTGCAAAAACACTTTTGCCTTCAATCATATATCCGCTGCGTGGCTTATAGGTATATAAAAGCTCCAACGTATTTACATCATATATATTCTGGCTGTTCCAGCCCTCAACTGACAGATATTTTCCCTGTGCATCCACATTCAGCTCGCCTACCTTATCACATGGCAGACTTTGTGTTTTTTTCTCGTTTATCCAATAAACATTTAATGTTCCATCGTCTGCCTTATATGCAAACCGGTTGTTATCTATAAAAACAAAATTCCCTTTCCGAAATAAATCCACCTCCAATCTGGTTATCAATTTACCTGTTTTTACCTCCCAAAGGGAAAGTGTTCCTATATTGTCACAGGCAGCCACATAGCTTTTATCAGGTGAAATGTACATGTACTCTATAACGCTGTCCATGACAAACTGATGGTGCGCCTTCATGGTTGTGCCGGAATCATATATATGCAGACTTTCGCAGAGCGCATACTTAGCCTCCGGCGTATATGGCAGCTTTATTCCGTCATACTCTGTAAGCGCCTGTGTTGCCTTTAATACCGCACCCTCCCGGTCTCCCTCCTCCAGAAGCTGAAGGGCTTCATTTGCAAGATTCACCGACTGGTTTTCCAAAAGCTTTACATTCTGCTCCCTTATCTCATCCGTCTGTAATGCAATCTGATCCGCCTGTTTTTCAATCTGCTCCTTCTGTTTTTTTATCTGCAATGCAGTCACGGTACTGACTGCTCCGATAATCAGGCAGATAACAGCCGCTATAACAGAACCCGCAATCATTTTCTTAAGCTTTTTTTCTCTGTGCCGCTGACGCAAATCATCATAGGAAACAGAAAACATTGGCGCAGCAAGCCGCAAAAGCTCAGTTTTCAGCGCCTTTAACATCTCCTTTTTACTGCTTCCCCTGACATCTGCCGCAAGAGGCTCAATCGCCTTTTTATTTACCCCCTGTGTTCCGTCAGGATACAAAAAATATTCCTCTGCATAGAGCAATTCCTCCGGAAAGGAATCCTCAGGCTCCCCTTCAACAAGAACAGCCAGAACATTTTCACTTCCGTGATACTGTTTAAATATTTCTATTTCCTTTTTACACCAGACTGACTCCTTTAATCTTGGTGAGCATATAACGATAAGATACTCGGACTGCATCAGGGCATTTACAATCGGGTCCTCCAGATTATTTGTAAGCGGCAGCTCCTCCTTGTCGCGGAAAACTCTCTCTATTCTTTCACGTGAAGCCTTACCTGATTTTAAAATACTTTTGGGCGGCTTAAACGCCTCAAGACATCTGTGCAGATTTTCCGCAATAAATTTGTCGGGCTCCGTATGACGATAGCTTATAAATGCATCATAAGTATATTTTCTTTCCGGTTTTTCTTTCATATTTATACCTCGCTGTAGCTTTTCGCAAAAATTTTCTTTTCAATAACATAAACGTCATGCATATCATCATTTCTTACGGCAAGAAAATCGCCGGGCTTTCCAAGCATATATTTACCCTTGTCCCACGCCGTGAAAACCTTTACGCCCTTCAAAAGCGGCTTTGCATATATTTTAATCGTTCCGCTCGGAACACATGCTTTTGCATAATCCGTAAGCACAAGATTTTCTCCGGTGCTTCTCACCTTTATGGTCGGAATATATTTCATATCAGTGTCACACTCATATACATACTCCCTGTCCACCGTAGTGTATGAACGCTTGAATTTTTCCCCACTGTTGGGATAAACCTCTCCCCTTATTCCTATCATGACAACCAGATCAGGCTCGACAACCATATCCACATCGCCCTCCAGTGTCCGGATGGTAATAGGCGTTCCGAGAGGAAGCACCTCCCACATATTTACATAGCCTAAAGGAAGCTTATTCTTCTGATACATTTTCATGCCGGAAATATCGGCGCAGTAATCCTTTGCATATATCAAATCGAAGGAGTCAAAATATTCAAGCATGCGATTGTTGAAATAGCCCTCCGGATGAAGACTTTTGTATTTTTCATCATAGAGCCTTTTGCTGATAAAGCCGCCTGCCTTTTCGTAGTGTCCTCCTCCTGAGCCCACGTCTTCCGTCATAAAAGCAGCAAGCTCACTTGCATTGACCTCCTTGATACAGCTTCTGACCGATATCTTGTATCCGTCGTTTACCTCATTATAAACAACGCAGGTATTAATACAGTCAACCTGAAGAAGGAAATCGCTTATAAGTCCCAGTATATTAGGGTCGCAGGGCTGGGATTTTATAACTGCAAAGCCGTACTCGTCATTGAAGCTGTATCTGAGCATGGCAATACCTGCAATTTCCAGCTCCTTAAGGGACAAATTGGAATTCTTAAACTGGCTGATAAGACTGGCGTCAAATTCAACGCCCTCTCTCAAATCCTTGTCCAGAGGATTATTAAGCTCCGAAAACTGATTTGTATCCGTATAAAGTCCATAATATAAAGCTGTTCCAAGACCATTATCGTCATTTACCATATAGCCTTCCTCTAAAAGCATTTTCCAAACGAGGGTGGAACAGCTTCCCACGCCGGGAATTATATGGCTCATTTCAATATTTTCAATTTCAATCTGATGATGGTCAATAACCGCAATACTATCAGCCTGAAGCTTTGTAACATTTCCGGCTCCATACTGACAATCCACCGTAATAAGCAACCCGCTCAGATGCATTTCCTTAACACGGTCAGGACTGATATACTGAATCGGTATATTAAGCTTTTCCACCATCAGCTTCAGGTTTGATTTGCTTATTTCATTCCTTCCGCTGTATACAAGACTTACATCCTTTCCGTTGTCATGAAAAAAACAATACAAACCATAACCCGATGCAATTGCGTCAGCATCAGGGTTATCATGGCATTGTATTGTTATGCTGCCGTATTCCTGAAGTTCTTTTAATTTCACTTATACTCCTCCAAACATTTATTTTATGCCGCTTCTTCATCAGTAAAAAATATGTGTTCTGTTAATGCCGTCAGGACAAATTATAACATATTACAAATGTATTTTAAACACTGCGAATCGAAAGCTTTTCCTTAAAGAATGAAATGATTTCCTCCCATATTTCATCCTGAAAAAACCTTGCTTCCGCATGCTCTGCACCCTCAATGGCTATCAGTTTTACGTCACAGCCTGCCGCCTCCAGCTTATCGTGAAAAAGCTCCCCCTGTGAAAAGGACACCGTGTGGTCGTCAGTTCCATGTATAATCAAAAACGGCGGAGCCTCCTTAGTCACATAGCTTACAGGGCTTGCCGAAAGCGCCGTTTCCTTATTATACGCTACATTACAGCCAAGCAGTTCCGATTCAATGGAGGCTGCCGCTTCGTCTGTGGACGGATAGGAAAAGCCCGTCAAATCTATGACCGGATACCACGTACAGGCTGCCCGAACCGCGCTTGAATACTCCGGATACCGTCCCTCATCAAATGCCTTATCCGATACCAACGCCGCCATGGCAGCAAGATGCCCGCCTGCGGATTCACCCATAATTCCAAAGCGGGCTTCGTCAATACAAAATCTTTCCGCATGCGCCTTCAGAAAACGGATTGCCGCCTTTACATCCTTAAGCTGCGCAGGATATTTTTCTTCATTGCTTGTCCTGTACTGTATGCTTGCCACCGCAAAGCCCTCTCTTGCAAGCATGGAAAGGTAAGCCAAGTGCGCGGATTTATCCAACGTCCGCCAGCCCCCGCCACAAATCCAGACTATGCAGGGATATTTATTTTCAGGGTCCTTGGGATAAATAATATCCAGCTTCAAATCCCTGCGTCCGTTTTCAAACCAGAAATCGTTCTGAGCAAATGCAACGTCCGTAATTGTTATATATTGTGGTTTTGTTATGTCAATGTTTACTGTTTTTTTCATAACCCCTCCTGTTTTTCCGTAATTTTCTTTTCCCTTTATTTTCTTTTCCGTTGTTTATATCCATATGATAACACCTTTTCGGGACAATTGTCTATACAAGAACCGCAGCAAAAATATTCCTTTAAAGTCAATTTACATATTTTTTATCTGCACATAAAAGGAGCCGCCCACTGTAATTTCAGGCAGCTCCCATATTTTAATAACAAACTATAAAAACTTATATTGAAAAATTTTATTTCCTAGCCTCTGAAATCAAAATTCTGTCCCACCTGTTTTTCGCTTTCAGAAAGTATGGACGAATTATCATATGCATATGCAGAAACCTTATCAATAAGCTCCTCCATTGTATTTGCTTTTATTACTACATATTCCTTATCATCAGTCTCATTTGAAATCTCGTCCGCTTCTTTTTCCTCTGCATTTTCCTTGGCGCGTTTTTCCTCAAGCTTCTTTTCTTTTGCCTTTTCCTCAGCCCGCTTTTTCTCCTTTGCCTTCGCAGCCTTCTTTGCCGCCTGCTTCTTTTCAGCAGCCTTTTTATTTGTTTTTTCAACCGTTGCAAAGAATGTTGCCTTTCCGTTTGAATCTACTGACATTCCAAAATTCTTTAAGCTTGCACCGCTGCTGGCAAGGCTGTTCTTTGCCTCCTGAAGCTTAATCTGCGACATGGCGATAATTCCCTCATACTTTTTGCGGAAGGATTCGTCATTTGCCATCATCTCAAGCTTTTCCTCATTAATAAGCACAACCTGTTTGCTTGCATTACCGTAAGCTGCCGCATTCGCCTGAACCTGTGATTTCATATCCTCGCTGACAAGTATGAAATTCATATTGCCAAATTTAGCTTTCAGCTTTCCGTAATAATCCTTTGCCTTGTCGGAAAGCTCCACATTTCCGATAACCGTTCCGTACTCTGCTTTTACAGTCGGCACTAAGGAGCTTTTTGTATCAATGGGATTAAACTCTGTTATTTTCACGTTATCTGACTTGCCCGTAGCGCTGTCTGCGTTTTTTGCTGAATTGGTCTTTTCATTTTTAGCGCTGCTCGTTTTATTGTTCCATGCACCGCTTGTCTGCTGGTATGCAGATACTCCATAAAGACTTGACATTTTCATTCCCCTTTCAATTTGAATATAATCCGACATTTGCAAAACGCTGTATTTTCAACATAAGGAGTTTCACAATTGCCTGTGACAACAGTAAGCATAGTAATGTCTCAGTTTTTATAATTCACAGGAAAATGAGCCCACGACAAGGGCAGAAAACAAGGCTGTCACAATAAAGATTTTAATTCTCTTTTTTATGGATTTTTAACAAAGAACGCTCCAACGTGTTACTTAAC
>DKZK01000043.1:31674-52146 GCA_002493625.1 Lachnospiraceae bacterium UBA7076
AAGAACGCTCCAACGTGTTACTTAACCTCCGCTTTAAGCGAATCCTTATTGCAGCAGCCCTTATATATATTACTTCATCCTTGAAGTGTTGATAGTTCAAATCCCTTTGAAATATTATAAGCTATTATCTATATCGGCAGACACGCCTGCATTATTAACTGTATCCGTAATAAAAGTCCCAATAACCATTACAAAAGTGATTACCGTCCCAAATGCAAAACCAAATGTATGGGTAAGAAACGAGCTTACATTATCATTTACAAGGATAAAATATAAAAGTGAGACTATAACATCCGGACGGAACCATTTTAAATGAAATCCCTTTGGAAAGCGAAGATAACAGACCATGAAGCACCCCATTAACGCAAATATTCCGCCGGAGGAGCCCCCGTCATATATGGGAAACGGAAAATTCACCACAATGGAATATGCAATTTCTGCCAATGCTCCGCCTGCCGTAAATATAAACAATGTTTTCCATTTCCCGATAAAGGGGCTTATCAAGGAGCCGATGGAAATTAATGCTATGGAATTGAAAAAAATATGACCGATGGAATGGTGGATAAATATTGCGGTAAACCACCTGTAATATTGTCCCTCCAGATATTTAAAATCCGTTCCTGCAAGAGCGTTAAATATCTCCTCATTCATGGTTGTTACAATAAATAACGGAATAAACAAAGTAACCAACAGTACGCATACCAGATTGTTCTTTATCCATTCCGTTATCCTGTTCATATATTTTCCCTCCATAAATTTTTAATTTTATTTCAATGTAAAGCTGTCAAGCATTTCCTGAAGTTTAAGGTCTATGCTTTCCGGTATTCCTTCAAAAGTAAAAACCTCTACAAGCAATGTACCTTCCTTTAAAGCTATGACATAGCAGGTCTGTATCTGTTTTACACCGCCGGTTTGCGTTACTATTTCAACCTTTTTTGCCTCCGCATTATCTGCGCCAAGAAAAGCCTCCGTGATTTCCAGACCATCCACGCCTGATTGTAAAACAAGTCCGTTTGCCACTGTTTCCGCGTCCATATCCGTGTATTTCTGAACAGCAATATATACCATGATATCAAGCGCATTACATATAAAGCTGTCAACCCCGTCCGCTTCCACAAACGAAAACAACTCCGAATCATAGGTTAAGGAATATCCAAGAGGGCTTTCATATACAACCTTCTGCGAGGAAGCTCCTTCATTTTCCGCATCTTCTGTTGTGACAGTTGCAGCTTCACTTTCCGTATCTTCTGTTATATCAGATGTCATTTTGTCCTCCGTGTTTTCTGTCACATCCGATGTCGTTTTGCCCTCCGTGTCTTCTGCCACATCAGATGCCGTTTTCTTTTCCTGTGCGCTGTCATTGTTCTTTCCCGAGCAGGCAGTAAAAGCACATATACACGCTAACGCTAAAAATAATGCTATAATCTTTCTAAGTTTCATTTCACCTCACCCACCTTTTATATCTGTGCACCGGCAATCTCATCAACAATTTCTATTGCTTCACATATCATGGAATCACAGTGTTCTTTTTTGCCCCCGCCTTTTGCAACATTTGCTCTCAGTAAATCTGCACAGTTTATCATACCGTTATGATTATCTGCAATTCGCTGGCGGAATTCTCTTATTACATTAGGTTTGTCAATTCCTTTTGCCCCCAAAACCATCAGTCCGCTTGTAACTGCTCCGCATACGCCGCCGCATTTCATGCCGCCGCCAAAGTTACATCCAAGCCCTGCTGCCTGCTCCTCGCTAAACCCAAGCTCCTTTGCATATGCCCGCAAAATAGTCCGGGCGCAGTTATTTACCATTGGCGTTTCATTTCTCAGCTCCATCGCTCTTTTTATGTGCTCATTCGTCTCCATTTGTTCTCCTCCTTCTGATGGCAGTGCAATATAGACAATGCAATAAACAGCGTTCCATCTATCCGAGCTTTTATTATATCATACCATACCTGTTATTTCCACTTTAGAAACATAGATGAGGCAGCATTATTTTAATTATTTTTTCAGCATTCCATCCCTCTGAGCCGTTCCACAAGAGACTCCTTTGAAAAGCTTTTCATGGATATAAGAATAATGATAAGCGGTACCGCAATCAGCACGCATGCGTAGGCAAGCGCAAAAACAACAGGAAACTGAAATTCCATATAAAATGCTCCTGCGCGGTAAAGAGCCCTGCTGAGCCCATAGCCGCAAAATGTCCCGACAGTCATGGTAACGCCAACGGTAGCAATGACAAGGAGCAGGCTTTCTCCCAGAAGCATTTTACGGATTTGCCCCTTGCTCATACCAATGGATTCAAGCATTGCAAGCTCCTGTTTGCGGGTAACAATATTGGTAATCAGCGTATTCATCATGCTCAGAATACTGAACATCATAATAAAGACGGCAAGTCCGCTTATGGCGCCGAATATCTGATTTGCGTTCTGTTTATATGCGATTCTTCGGTCCGCAAGCGTCTCAAGAAGCAATTGCGGTTTATCCGCTATCATCTGTGCAAGGGCTTCTTCGACAGCCGCTTCCTTATCTGCTTTTGTCGATATAAGCAAATCCGAGTTTAAGCTGTCATACGAAAGCCAATTCAAAACAGCCTGTTCCGGCATCAGAAACCATCCCTCCAGTTCATTATGATTGAGAACATATTCGTCATTCATAATACCCAGTATTGTAACTTCTCTTTCCGCCGTTTTATCCCCGTCATAATAATGCAGAATAATTTTATCTCCCGTTTCAAATTTCCAGCCGTAAACCTCTGCCACAGTGCCATTGTCCGCCACCAGAATGTAATCGCCGCTCATCAGTTTTCCGCAGTCGGCGCTGCCCTCCATCAGATACTTTTCAATTTCTTTTGTTTCTTCCTCCGACAGGGGATAAATCATATCATGATTGCCATACTCATCATGTTTCGGACAATCAAATTTCACGCCGAAGTTTTTAATTTCTGTTACGCCTTCAACTCCATCCAAAGCGGATATTTCTTCTACAAAATCACGGTTCATGGGAAAATCTGCCTGTATGCCGCTCATGCCATTCTCATTCTGCTCAATGGCAGTCTGCGTATATTGAATATGAAACTCCGCATTTTTCCATATGCCCTGTCTTGCAAAATTTTCCCTGTCAAAGGAAGACATGTAGGTAGCCGCCGCCATAAAAAGTATACCCCCGAATGCAAGGGACAACATTGTAATAACTGCCTTCTTTTTATTTCTTGAGAAATTCATCATCCCCAGACCAATTGACGACAAGCTGCGGCATATTTTTTTATTTGCTGTTTTTTCCATACCCTCCTGCGGCACATAACGCAGTGCATCCATGGGAGAAACATTTGCCGCCAGCCGCGCAGGTCTGCGTACTGAAATCATTGTAATAATATAAATAACCGCAAGCACAAACATAATTATCAGAAATGTATTCAACATCTGAAACCCATCGGGTATTATAAAATACCCCGCAATGCCGCCGATAATAATGCCGACAGGAGCAGAGCGCAGATACAGGGCGCCGCCCTCACCGGAAACAAGCTTTTTCATCTGCCTCCTTGTCATGCCTATCGTGCGAAGCTGTCCGAACTGATGGATCCTGCCAATGACAGACAGGAAGAACACACCGTAAATTACAAGGATGCAGGCAAGCAGAATCACAATGCCAACCAGTCCGAAAATCAAAGTGTACTGCGCATCTATGGACAGTGAATCAATAAATGCCTTTGAGGGATTTACATACTTTCTTTCAATTCCTGAATCACTTCCAACAAGATACATCAGTTCCCTGCAATCCTCAGGGTGCATGGTCGCCGCCCCATACAGCTTTGCATACACCTCATACGGTTCATCCTTTAACTGACTGCCGTTTTTTGCATAGCTTTCTGAAAAGAATACGGGAAACTGTTTTTCCGTGTCTCCTCCCTTCAGTATGCCCGATACAATAAATTCCTCCCTGTTTCCGTCATAAAAGTCCAGTGTTATTTTATTTCCAATTTCAGGAGCAATTCCCATTTTTTTAAGCATCGCCGCCTGCACAGCCACTTCATTTTCCATTTTTGGCAAACTTCCGTCCGCAAGCTCTCCCACCTGAATTTTATCAGACAGCTCGCTGACATAATATGGTATTACATTAAAACCATTCCCCTCTGATGGTGTACCCGATTTTACCTGTATCTGATAAGCAATACGCTCGTCTTTTTTCAGCATTTCCACCTGCTCATCCGTCAGGTTATAAAAGCTTACCTGCTGTCTGTGGGAGAGTTCATTTTTAATCTGCTGCTTTTGTCCCACAGCAAACATAAGTATTACCATTAAGAGGGCGGTCGCCAGAACAATTGTAATCTTTACGAACATATTACGCCTGCGGCTTGCCTTCAGACTCTGCTTTGTCATCCGGGAAATCATTTTTGAACTTATTTTTCTGCTGTTCATCCTGACGCCCCCTTACAACCGGATTTTTCCGTCTTCAATACGAATTATCACATCCGCTTTTTTTGCAATTTCCGGATTGTGGGTAATCATTACAATTGTCTGACAAAATTTTTCACTTGTCATTTTCAAAAGGTCAATAACCTTGTCGCTTGTGCGGCTGTCAAGATTGCCTGTGGGCTCGTCGGCAAGGATAATTGCCGGCTTGGACACCAATGCTCTCGCAATCGCCACACGTTGCTGCTGTCCGCCGGAAAGGTGGCTCGGATAATTTTTCAGTTTTCCCTCAAGTTCAAGAGAATGGACAATTTCATTTAAAAATTCACAGTCTTCCCTTTTTCCGTCCAGACGGACAGGCAGCACAATATTCTCGTATACATTCAGATATGGAACAAGGTTATAGTTCTGAAAGATAAATCCAATCCGCCTCCTGCGGAACACCGTGAGCTGTTCCCCGCTCATTTTTTCAATACTCTTCTGTTCTACCTGTACGCTGCCCGAATCAGGCGTATCTAATCCGCCAAGCATATTAAGCAAGGTAGATTTTCCGCTGCCCGACGTTCCCACAATAGCGGCAAACTGTCCGTTTTCCACGGATATATTTACATCATCAAGCGCTTTGACAAGACTCTCGCCCTTACCATAATATTTTTTTAAATGAGATGCGCATAAGACTGTCATATTAATTTCCTCCTTTGACTTTCCAATCTTACTGACAAACTCATCTTACACCGGGCAATAAAAAAGGCAATGTCAGACGCAAAATCTAACATCTGCACTGCAAAAACTAAAGCTGTTCCTCCATGTTAATCTCCATCCGTGTTATGATTTCGGAACAGGCAGCAATATCTTCAATGTGAATTTTCCCTTTTCCTGTGCAGTAGTACAAGTACCATTATACTTTTCAGCCGCCTTTTTCATATTTGTGATTCCAAAGCCATGCAGAAATTTATCTGCCTTTGCAGTGCGGCCATGTTTTTTTCCGTTATCCTGAATACAATTATTTTCTATGCGGATAGATACAAAATCCTGAATTTCCCCAGCCTTAATCAATATTATACGCTGTTCCTCCGGCAGCTTTTCACTTGCCTCAATGGCATTATCTATTCCATTTCCAAACAATGTACTCATATCAAGGGGCTCGATGAAATCAATATTGCCAAAATCAATAGCAGCAGAAAAATCAACCTGCCTTTCACGCGCCTTCTCCGCCTTATCCTTAATGATAATATCCAGAAAGTCGTTACCTGTATGAATGTAGCTCTCATAATCCGCAATTTCCGAGCGGAGCTTCTGCGCCATTTGTCCGGCTGTCTCCGTTCCCTGACTTCCCTCCAGTACAAGCAGATGATTTTTCATATCGTGATATATGGACCGTATGCGTTCCTCATCCCTGGCGCGCCGACAAAAATAATCTTTCTGGGCTTCCATATATTTCAGGCGGTAAGACATTTGCATGGAATCATAAATATACGAAACAAGATACATGCATCCGAAGCTTGAAAAAACAGAAGCTCCGCAAACCAGATATACAATCGCAATCTCTTTCGGCATAAAATAAATAACTGAAACTATGGCAACAAAAGAAGCCAATGTCAGCATATCAATAATCAGCCATGTACGTCCGTTTAAGTGGGACGGCAGCTTCGATATATATTTTTTCAGAACAAACCACGCTATAATCCAGAATATCAGACGGAACAGAAGCGACAGCGTATGAATACCGGTACTAATCAGCATCAGCTCCGGATTTTGCTTCGTTTCTTCATAGCCTGCCTGCGTGACTGCCCAAAACAAACGTCCGCCGACGTCAAGCATCAGATAATTCACGGCAATCAATGCCGGATAAAACACCAGAAGCACCGATATTTTCTCCACAAATGTTCCACTGTAAAATACAAAAAGATATAGGAAAAAAAACAACATTACTCCAAACACGCTCCCTGCGTCGTTGGAATAAATAATAGAATCGGATAAATATCCGCATACGACAAATGCAATAATTTTCAAAACCACATGTTTTCGCAACGGAAGAAACGCTTTTAATATGAGGAAAAAAAACACGCAGTATCCCCATGCAAACAAAAATGAAAGAATTTTAAAAAGGAGCATCATAGCATATCCCCCCAATAGTCTGCCAATTTCCCCATAAACTCTTTTCGCTTTGGCTGGCTGACAGGAATTCTCTCACCCGTTGTTAAAACCACTTCCAGATTTTCCACCCGTTTCACATACGCCATATTTAAAATAAAACTCGCATGACAGCGCACAAACTGCCGCTGTAATTCCAGAATGGAAGCGATTTCTTTCATGCTTTTATAAACAATCTGTTCCTGACCCTCAAAGTGCAAAAGCACATTACGTCCAGAGGTTTCGGCATAGCGCAGATTTTTATACAGCACCTTAAATTTCCCTGCCCTGTTTGAAAAGGTGATATAAGGTTCTTCCCTGCCCTGATAACAGGAGAAAAAACGGTCAAGCTCCATTTTAAGTCTGCCGTATTTCACAGGCTTAAGCAGATAATTGACGACCCCGTATTCATAGCCTTTCCATACATACTGCGGCAGCGAGGTCAGAAAAAACAATCCGACTGCGCTATCAATCTTACGGATATCCTCAGCAGTTTTCAGCCCGTTAATCTTTTCCATTTTTATATCCAGAAAAATCAAATCAAAATCAGGCTGAAAATTTTCAAGCAGTTGTGTTCCGTCGTGAAACTCAAAAAAACAAAATGTCTTATCCGCTTCATCTGCATACCTTTTTAAAATTTTCTTTAGTTCAATAATAAAAATCTGCTCGTCATCGCAAATTGCTATTTTATACACTTCTGTAATCCCCTTGCACTATAGAAAAATCATGTCTGTCCATATTTCTTCATTAGAAAATTCACTTTGTTTATTATATAAAAAACCGTATGGGGAATCAAGGCTGTACCGACAAGTTACTGCAAGGGTTACAGGCAATGCCCGAAATTTGCAGGAATTTTTAAAGAAACAAAATTTTTTTATAAATATCGTAATCTTCCTGTTTAAACACATTAAATATAACTCTTTCTATCCGTGTGTCCGTCTGCAAAAAGTCACTGACCGTCCGCACTGCAATATCAGCCGCCTTTTTCTGCGGGAAATGAAATTCACCTGTGGAAATGCAGCAAAATGCAATGCTTTTTAAGCCCTCGTCAGAGGCTACTTGCAGACAGGATTTATAACAGGCTGCAAGCAGGTCACAGTGTTCTTGGGTCAATGCTCCATTCACAATCGGACCCACCGTATGAATCACATAACGGCATGGAAGATTAAAAGCAGGTGTAATCTTTGCTTTTCCAGTTGGCTCGTCATATCCCTGCGACCTCATCAGTTCATCACAGGCCAGCCGCAGCTGTATGCCGCTGACGCTGTGAATGATGTTATCAATGCAGGAATGGCAGGGTACGAAGCATCCCCTTAAAGCGCTGTTTGCAGCATTTACAATGGCATCCGCCTTTAACGTGGTAATGTCCCCACGCCAAAGAACAAGACGGTTATTGTCAGGACAAACCGGCAGCGTATCGCTGTCCGTAATTCCTTTTTCCCTGACTTCCTCACTCAGATATTCGTCCTGTACTTTAAGAAATTCCGCTCCGATGGGACGGGGCATACGAATATTCATAAGACTTCGAAGAAGCCTTTTTTGTTCCTCTGTATCTTGTGGAATTTCCATGTCCCTATACTGCGGCTGCTCGGATAACAATTCCTGAATCAGATAAATTCTTTTTTCACTGTGTGTCATGGCAAAATCCTCCTATATTTCAAAGCCCTTTCAAATGTTTCTGCTGCTGATGCATTTCCCCTATCGCCTTTGCCATATCGCCGCCGATACCGATTGCCCTGCTGCCAAAGCTCTCCGGGACAAACGCCTCGTTCAGATTTAAGCGAAGCAGGGAAAACTTTTTATTCTCACGGACCATTTTTTCAAAGGGAAAGCGAATAATCGTGGGCGTGTTAAATCCAACGCCAAGCTCCAGCAATACAGCCGTTTTCCCCTCCATTCCCCTGACAAAATCAAAATAATGCGCAACGGCGGCATGCCAGTTTTCATCTTCCACAAAATACTCATCACACCGAAGGTGCATCGTCATATTGCCGCCGCACACCGGACATTTTGGCACCAAATGGGATGGTATCAGACAGTCCTGCCTTGCCTGATCCATTTTACGAAACAACTCCTCCGCCTCGTAAACCTTATCATGGCATCCCTTTTCGCACTGGATATTTCCATAATCCCCCTGTGTTGCAAAAATGCGTTCCTGCTTAAATCCCGCTTTTTGAAACTGATAGTCAACATTCGTTGTCAAAACAAAATAGTCTTTTTCCTTCACAATGTCATAAAGCTGCTTATATAAAGGCAATGCAGGCGGTTCAAAACGGTTTAACATACTGTGCTTTGACCAGTAACCCCATTTTGCCTCCTGAGCAGGAAATGGATAAAAGCCCGCAGCATACATATCTGTCATGTACATAGAGCCATATTTTTCTATAAACTCACTGAAATTATCGGTAAACCGCTTTCCGCTGTAAGTAAGACCTGCGGCGGCAGAAGCTCCCGCTCCTGCGCCAATCAGTATCGTTTCAGCATGTTCTATCCATTCTGAGGCTTTTCTTATCTGTTCCTCATAAGGAATATTCTGAAAAATATAATCCCGTGCCGGAACGCCGCTTAAAAACTGCTGCCAATCACTTTTATTTTTCTGACTTTGCTTCATTATACACCACTCCTTTTGCATTGCCTATAGAGCTAAGCTTTTTTTACAACTGAAATCCGCTGCTGTATATGATTTCCCTTTTCTATTTCATCTGCCATTGCAATGGCATAATCTGCATAGCTTATAACGCTCTCTCCCTGTTCGTTCAAAACCAGTTCCTCGCCTCCAAGAATATATTTTCCGGTACGTTCGCCGTCTGCCTGAAAATCTCCGGCCGGACTGATATATGTCCACTTAACATCATCTCTCTTTCTAAGTTCCGAAAGAGCCTTTGCCATAGCATTTGCCAGCGGCTTGAACATATCCGGAAAGTCCGGTCCATCTGCTACACATGCTGTATGCTCCGGATTTACATACAGGCTTCCTGCACCGCCTACCACCAGCAAGCGGGTATCTTTACCGGAAAGGGCGTCACACAAAATTTTCAATGTGGTACTGTGTAGTGGAAGCACATCCTCCGTCCATGCGCCAAACGCATCTACAACAACATCATATCCCTCAAGGTCTGATGCCTGAATGTCAAGGATATCTCTGCTTACAAACTTTGGAGCGGCAGATTTATTTTCACCTCTCACGATAGCCGTAACGTCAAAGCCTCTGTCTACAGCCTCCTTTGTAATTAATTTTCCTGCCTTTCCATTTGCACAAACTACTGCAATCTTCATAATCATTACCTCCTGAATTTTTATTTAGGCATTTGCCTGTTTTTATTGTTTCTCTCGATGTAATAATCGTTATTACATCTTGTAGCTATATACTAGCATTGTCTTGTTGTAATGTCAATAGTTACAACAAAATTTTTTAAAAAAAAATAATACTGCCGCACTAAGACGTGTGCTTCCGGAACAGTCTTAGTGCGACAGCACCTTATAAAAATTTTACTTATTTTCTTCACTCAGATATTTTTCCGTATCCCGCTTAATATCTGCAAGTGTTATTGTTGCAAGCTCATTTTCCAAAGCGTTCTGTACCCGAATAATTTTATCATCTAAAATATGATGGATATTCCTTCCAACAGGACAGCTTGTACTTGGATTTTCATGGAAATGGAACAGCTCTCCGTTTTCCACACACTCAACCGCGCGATACACGTCTAAAAAGGTTATTTTATCCAATGGCTTTGTAACAGTCGCGCCTCCCGTTCCGCGCGCTACCTCAATTAAACCGGCCGCTTTTAACTGACCTAAGATTTTCCGGATAATAACAGGGTTCACGTTGGTGCTTCCCGCAAGAAAATCACTGGTTACTTTATACTCATTTCCAAAGGTATCTATGCAGGCAAAAATGTGAATTGCCAGTGTAAACCGACTTGAAATCTGCATGTTGTCTACCGCCTTTCGGATTTATTTTAAGCGGATTTTACAAATCCTTGTGATTAAACTTCTTTCTGCCGCTGGTATAATCCTCAACAATGTGCCCGCTGCCATTCAGCACATACTTATACGTGACAAGTCCATCCAGTCCCACAGGACCTCTGGCATGAAGCTTTCCTGTGCTGATGCCAACCTCTGCACCAAACCCGTAGCGATATCCATCCGAAAATCTTGTAGAGCAGTTTCGATATACCCCCGCGCTGTCAACCATCTGAATAAAATAGTCCGCAGCCTCATCACTTTCTGTCAGTATGCAATCCGTATGATGGGAGCCAAAATAATTGATATGCTTTACCGCTTCTTCCACGCCGGATACAATTTTTATGGAAATCTCCATGTCATTGTATTCTTTTGCAAACTCATCCTCCTGCATTACGTCTATTTCTTTTCCAATTATCTCTTTTACTTCCTCTGTTCCATTGATTTTGACCCCTTCATTCTGAAGCATTTCCGAAAGAACAGGTATAAACCATGATGCAATATCTCTGTGGATTAACAGAGTTTCCACTGCATTGCAGGCGGCAGGATATGATTTTTTGGCATCCAGAATAATTGACAATGCCTCCTCCTTATTCACATCCTTATCAATATAAATATGACAAATTCCGCTGGAATGCCCCATTACCGGAATCTTCGTATTTTCCATAATGTACCGCACAAAATTATTGCTGCCTCTTGGAATCAACAAATCTACCTCCTGATCGCATTTGAGAAGCTCATCAATTTCATTATGCAACTCCGCCTGTAACAGACAATCCTCCGGTAGTCCGGCTTTGACAACAGCATTTTTAATAATCCCAAACAAAACCTTGTTTGTGTTGGCAGTTTCCTTTCCACCCTTCAAAATGGCGCAGTTTCCACTTTTTATGCAAAGCGACGCTACCTGTATCATGGCATCCGGCCGCGCCTCAAATATTACCCCAATCACTCCGATTGGAACACTTATCTTTTTTAGCACAAGCCCATTATCCATCTGTCTGTTCATTAAAACCGTTCCGATTGGGTCGCTTAATCCCTTCAGCTCCAACAGACCGCTTATACTGTCTCTGAGCTTATTTTCATCATACTTTAATCTTTTTCTGATTGCCTGCGCTACCCCGTTTGTTTCCGCAAATTCCATATCTATCCTGTTGGCTTCAAAAATGCTGTCTTTGTTCTCCTCAAGTGCACTTGCAATCAGCTCCAATGCATGATTTCTCTGTTCAATCGACGACGCTGCCAGCACAGGCGCGCTCATTTTCATTTTTACTGCTTCTGCCTTTATTTCCATTTGCTCCAATCCTCCAATTTTAATTTGTGACCTTTTTATTCCTCATATGTTTTTTAATATTTTTAAATGGATAATCTCAATTCATATGAGCCATTATATCATAAGGAGAACGAGTGTACCATAGATAAAACAATTAGAGCATACTCAAAAAGTTTATAATTCAAAATTCAAACGAATAGGTCTTATCAATCAATATATAATCCACATTATATTCCCTGCACATTTTTAAAGCTTCCGCATTATCGCGGATAAGTGTTTCCATTGTACAGTCTGAATCGTCAAGTCTCGCTTCCACTATATCAGCGTTTGCCCGTATATCGTGAAAATGATGTCGTATATATGCTTCACTCATTACCAGACAACGGTATTTAATTTGGGAAAGATAGTCTTCTTCAAAATCCTTTTGCCAGTCAAAAGGAATGTAACATCCCTCAATAATAAGATTCTGCCGATTTTCAATGACGGTTTTTATTATTTCTCTTACGATTGGCCATAACCAGTCTGTCAAGGCTTTACTATGGCTCATTGGCGTAAGCACAGTATTCTCACTTCGGATTAAGCCCATTTTAAGATGGTCGATAGAAAGGTACGGATATTTATATTTTTCAAGAAGCCTTTGAGCCAGGGCGGTTTTCCCTGTATGTGACGCGCCCGCTATCAATAAAACCATGCTTTACCTCCAAAAAAAACATCAATCCATCCTTTCCAATAAATATTATACTTGAGGACACTATGATGGGCAAGTATATTTATTTCCTTATGGTTGGCTGTATGAAGCAAAACATATTATATACTTTCTGTTATTATACCGATTGGAGCTTGCATTTTGGGTCTGTATTTCACTTCTTCCGCCATCGCTCTATTTATGCTGATTACGGAAATTGTCTTTTGCTTCTGTCTCTGTCAATCCATGTCAACCTGATAGGCATCCAGCTCTTTGTTCATGCCTGAGATACTTTGGAATGTCTCCTCCGTAGAATCTTCAATTTTCTTCATATCCGTATTCATATATGACAGCATCTCCGATACATGGACAATCTGCGTGCTTGTATCCTCAGATGCCGCACTGACAGACTGCATAACCTCATTAATATTTTTCAGGGTTTCCTCGTACTGCTCCACAATCTGCTGCAATTGTTCCATAGACACCAGAATATCATCCGATTGTCCCATAAAGCTGCGGGATGCTTTGCTGAAGCTTTCATAATCACAGGAAATCTCATTTTTTAAGAAAACCAGCATCTGCTCTGCCAGCCTTGCCAGTCCCTCCACTGCCTCTACCACATTACTGCTCATAATTTGAATTTCATTTGCTGCTTCAGCGGTGTTATGGGCCAATACCCCAATCTCCTGAGCCACGACCTCAAATCCCCGTCCTGCTTCTCCAGCTCTTGCTGCCTCAATGGAAGCGTTCAATGCCAGAAGATTTGTTTGGGCGGAAATGCTGAGAATAGAATCCGAAAGCTCCTTTATCCTGAGAACGGCATCCGCCTTCTCCTTTTCCTGCTTCATGCCCTCCGACATGTCCCCCACATTTTTCTCTATCCTTTTTGCAGAAATTTCTGCCGTTTCACTAAGCTCCTTAGAGGAACCATAAATATCCTTAAGATTATTCGTGTTTCGACCCACAATGTCCACGATGCTCTGAATATTCTTATACACAAGGTCTACCTGCTCTCCCATCGTTCCGGCTGATGCCGTTATCTCCTCCGAGGATGCCACCATAGTTTGTATTGCGTCATTTATACCGGTAATCCGCGAAACAGAACCGGACACATTGGTGTTGATGCTCTCCATTTTAACTTCTATACTGTCTGCTCCAATCTTGACCTGACGGACTGTATTTGCCGTTTTCTGCAATAGCTGATTCAGACTATTTCCAATTACCTCCAATTCATCACCGGAACTGATATCCAGCACCTTCGTTAAATCTCCGTCATCCGAAGCCACATCCCGAATCTTATCATTTACCCTTATAAAATTGCGTCTCATTCTGGCTGCAACAAGTCCAGCCACGGCAACGGCAAAGAAAATACCGATTATCATGGCAAACAAAATATTGCGTATCAGATGATTTAAGGATTCCTGTATTGACGACGCCTCATAATCAATTGCTACAATTCCCAATGTCTGTCCGTTGTATGTGATGGGCGCATAACCACTGTAAAAGGTTCCCCATTCATCCGTAAACGGCTCCTTTGTTACACTTTCCTTTCCCTCCATCGCCTCAAACATGGCATCCTGCGCCTCGTAATCCTCGGCATATTCTCCCGGATCATCCGGATCCGTGTCAACTACAAACTGAAAATTATCCTCATCCTTTGGCATAAGAGTATAGACATAAGTAACCGAATCTCCTGACAGAAAGAAGCTGAGTGAATCCTTCACTGCCAAAAGAGACGTCTCATCACCCTCCATCGCCTTCATGAAAGTCTCTCCATCCACATTCTCAGCAGCAATTACCGCGAGCTCCATCACGCTTCCCATAGTTTTCTGCCTTAAAAAGCGTCCCATGACGGAATAGGAAACTCCTCCGACAATTAATGCCACCACAAATGATGCCCCAAGTATAAAAAGAAATAACTGTGTAGAAATGCTGATTTTTCTGGTTTTCATGCCTATATCTCTCCTACCTTAAAATTTGAAAATTGTCAATATATCTCCCGCTTATGCTTATACTTCTATATCATCACCCATAAATGGATGTAATAACTGATAAATAATTATATCATGAAAGACCCGCTGTAGCAAACTCTAGGACAATGTATTTTCCTCTTTCCTCTTACGCCATAAAATTAAGCTTATCACAAGAATTATCACAACAATAATAATTACCAGCCACACAAAGTAACAGATACCTAAGAATGTCGGACAGATATGGCAGAGTCCGCATTTTGCCCCGTCATCTGCTCCTACTTCCTCCGCTTCTGCATACGCAATCGCGTAGCTTGAGAACATACCTGTACTGATTGTAATGGTTTCCGTCTCATTGTCCATATCGCTCATAACCGTATGTACGCCGTCATGGGCACGAATGATATAATATGTTCTGCCTTCTTCCTGCAACTTTTCAGGAATTCCGATAACCACTTCTATCGGTTCTCCTGTTTCGGTAACGGCATCCCAGTCCCCATCCCCAATTTTAACAAACATAGAGATGTCAATATACATGCCAAGCGTCAGTCCCGACACTTCCTTTTGATATTCCTCAATGCCCTTTTCTATCACTTCCTTATCCTGCTCCGGAACCTTACCGGAAATATCTTTTACGTCAATCCTTATTTCTATCGTTCCGCCATTATTTACATGCTCAAACTGCTCTGATGTCAAAACCGTATTTGCTACTGCGATAGTGTCTGCCACGCCTGCGGTATATTCCTGCTCCGCACAGACTACCGTAACGATAATTGCTCCGGTTCCAAGTTTCAGAACCGTATCAGCGGCAGGCATTCCCACCACATTTCCCGTTGCGGCAGACTCACCTGATATAGTAAGCTTTCCGTTATCGACAGATACCGGAATCGTCTGTTTTCCGTCTCCCTCCGGCACCTTATCATTCTCCGCCTCGGATGTCTGTTCTGATGATTGTGGTGTCTCTGTGCTTTCCGGCTCTTTCTTATCCTCCGATTGTTCCGGTTGGTTGGTCGGGCTTGTCGGCTGTGACTGCTCCGGTGGCTTCGTCGGACTTGTCGGCTGTGACTGCTCCGGCGGCTTCGTCGGGCTTGTCGGCTGTGACTGCTCCGGTGGCTTCGTCGGGCTTGTCGGCTGTGACTGCTCCGGTGGCTTCGTTGGACTTGTCGGCTGTTCATCATTTGAAATCACTCTTTTATAACCGCAGGTATTACAGTCTGCATCCTTATCATTGTCATAAATATGACTTTGCTTCGTATTATATGCTCCGCATCGGCTGCAAACCTTCCAGTGTCCTGTATCATCTGACTTCCATTCCTCTGAATATGTATGGATATGCTCCTTTTTCGGAAGCGTAACCTCAACCTCACCGTATTCACTTGTGTATACTTCCTTGCCCGTCTGCTCCTCAGTTGGCTCAATGTGTTTGCTGTTGTCCTTTGTCCATACGGAGGTATCGCTTAAGGCTGGTAATTCCTGTGTTTCTTTATGCTCACTGTTTTTGGCGCAGACACGCTCTGCTTCCCCCGTTGCTATTAATGTCGGCTTTGTCGTAACCGACCAGCCGCCCCATACGTGGGTATGCGCCTTTTTCGGAAGCGTAACCTCAACCTCGCCGTATTCACTTGTGTATACATCCTTGCCCGTCTGCTCCTCAGTTGGCTCGACGTGTTTGCTGTTGTCCTTTGTCCATACGGAGGTATCGCTTAAGGCTGGTAATTCCTGTGTTTCTTTATGTTCACTGTTTTTGGCGCAGACACGCTCCGCTTCTCCTTTTGTGGTCAATGCAGGCTTTGTCGTAACCGACCAGTCGCCATACTCGTGACCGGTAGCTACTATCACAATATCATCCGCTTTCACAATATCATTTTCTGTTTCAGGCATTACTTTTGAAAATTTATAGTCACATTTTGTACATTTATAATACTCAATATTTCCGTCCTCATCACAGGTGGCGTCTTTTTTATCCACCTTGTCACAGGAATGCTTCGGAAATTGGAGCGTAAATGTTGCAGTTTTATCATTGCCGCAGTCATAAGTATATGTTACTGCCGCCGTACCGTCTCCACCCAGATAAAGAAGCTTATTATCATCGGTCAGTTTAGCATTTGTCCAGTCACCTGCCTTTGAGACAGAAAATCCCTCAGGAAGCGCATCAAAATCCAACAGACAGGCGGAAACCGTATATTTGTTGTCGGCACAGTCAAAGTTTTTCAGCGCCGTATTGCTCACATCCAAAGAGGTAAGCTGATTTTTTGAGCAATAAAGCGTTGTCAGTTTTATGTTGTCGCTCACATCCAGCGCAGTAAGCTGATTACTTTGACAGTAAAGTGTTGTCAGTTTCGTGTTGCCGCTCACATCCAATGTTGTGAGCTTATTATTGTGGCAATAAAGCGTTATCAGTTCCGTATTGTTGCTCACATCCAATGTACTGAGCTGATTTTGGTAACAATGCAGGGTTGTCAGAGCCGTGTTGCTTCCCACATCCAATGCGCTAATCTGATTTGTATAACAGTAAAGCTTTTCCAGCTTGGTGTTGCTGCTCACATCTAACGCAGTCAATTGGTTACTTTCACAGCGAAGCAGGGTCAATTCCGTATTGCTGCTCACATCCAATGTGCTAAGTTTATTACCATGACAGTCAAGGGTTGTCAGCTCCGTAAAAAGCTCAATTCCCTTCAAATCGGATATGTTTTTGTTTGCAACGCTGATTTTATTAACAGCAGCAATTTCTTCGTCGCTTAAATATCCGTCTCCATTTTTATCAAACTCCAAGCCACTGATATATTCCCTGAAAACAGCATCCGGGATGCTTGTCTCATCTATTGCAATACCGGCAGAGCTCCACTTGGCATAATAAGTCTTGTTTCCGGTTGCAGACGTAGATATGCTTGTTACCTTACTTCCCGTAAAGCCTGAGTTTTCATACCAGCCTCCAAAGGTATAGCCCGTCCTTGTCGGCGTCGGCAGCGTCAGTCCCGTTTCGTATGTATAGCTTGTATAATTGCTTTCATTTGCTATCGTTCCGCTGTTTTTGTTGTACGTTACGGTGTAGGTGTTCGCTGTCCACTTCGCATAATAAGTCTTGTTTCCGGTTGCAGTTGTGGATATGCTTGTCACCTTACTTCCCGTAAAGCCTGAGTTTTCATACCAGCCTCCAAAGGTATAGCCTGTCCTTGTGGGCGTCGGCAGTGTCAGCCCCGTTCCGTATGTATAGCTTGTATAACTGCTTTCATTTGCTATCGTTCCGCTGTTTTTATTGTACGTTACGGTGTAGGTGTTCGCCGTCCACTTCGCATAATAAGTCTTGTTTCCGGTTGCAGTTGTGGATATGCTTGTTACCTTACTTCCTGTAAAGCCTGAATTTTCATACCAGCCTCCAAAGATATAGCCCGTCCTTGTCGGGGTTGGCAGTGTCAGTCCCGTTCCGTATGTATAGCTTGTATAACTGCTTTCATTTGCTATCGTTCCGCTGTTTTTATTATAGGCTACGGTATAAATCCTTCCGGCAATCAGGCTCGTTCCACTGCTTGCAGGAATCAGGCCAAACTCTGAATCGTCCAGCTTATAATGTTGGGTATCCTTACTTCCCGTCACCACCGTGGTTCCGTTCGTGACAGAACTCATCTTAATTGTATAAGTGCTCGTCAGACCGCTTACAGCAGTGCCACTTGCCGTAATCGCATTGGTTGTGTATATGTTGCCGGAAAGCGTGGAATTACCGGTGACAGAAACACTCTTGCCGTCATTATAAACACTGTATGTATTGCCCGAAACGGATATCCCGCTTAATGTCAACTTTCCACTGCCACTGTCTCGTAAATAAACCGCGCAGCTCTTATCGGAAGTGTCCGTATTTCCCGTGATGGAGCCGCCAGCCAGCGTACAAGCCCCATCTATAGAAACAGCAGAACCGCCTCCTCCTGCCTTACAACTCTTAATCGTGCCGCCATTCATCGTAAAAGTACCATTTGAAGAAACCCACACTGCTCCGCCGGTACCGGTCACTTCACAGTTTTCAATGACTGCGCCGGAATTCATAATCATTTTTCCATATACGGCAATAACACCGGAACCACCGGTTTTATATCCGTTACAAATCACGCAGCCACTACCCAGAGTCAGAAGTGTTTCTGTATTATTAGCATCCCCTACCTTGATTAGCGACTGTTTCACTGCATTTTCACCGGAAATCCATTCGCCGTTTCCATCATAGATGATATTGGTCAGCGTAAGATTTCCACTGCCTGTCAACGTAATATTTCCATACTCCCCGGTCGGCATCCTCGTTATCGTGTACGGATTGCCCGCATCTTTACTGGTAATCGTAACGGTTTTGTTCACTTCTACCTTTTCATTAAAGACAATATCTTTCAATAATCGAATTGTTCCGCCGGAATACACCTTTTCCAACGCCGTGACAAACCTGCCGGTCTGCCATGCTCCGCCGGGTGATTCCTGCCACTCCGCCTCCGCTTCTTCGGTAGTGCTTAAAATAATCTGATTATTTGCTTTATCCAGCCTGGAAAAAAGGGTGGTATCCGCCATGCTGATTTTACTCACATCCACACTGGTAAGGGTATAGCCGCTGCCCTTAGCCAAGACCTTTCCCTCCTCACGGGAACTGCATTTCAGGGTAATCTTATGACGCAGGCTCGAGGTAATCTCAGGGCAAAGCGCTCCACTGGTATTATCCAGGTATATGTTATCCTCAATATTCCCTTCTCCTCCAATATATAGTTTAGAGGATGCGGAATTGTGTGTGGAATAATATACTCCAATTCCCACGCCATTGCTGTTTATCTTATTTCCGGAAATAGTACCTCCGCTTACAGTAAGCTTTGCACCATTTGACGCAAGATAAATTCCCCCGCCATTGGAAGCTGAATTACCCGTAATACTGCCGGAGGTCATGCTGCAGATGCCTTTGAGATAAATTCCACCGCCCGCATGTGCATAGGCATTACTGTCAATTTCTCCTGTTGTTTACAATTTCGAATGATACCCCCGTTTATATTCAGTGTTCCGCCACAATATATACCGCCCGCGGCATACACTCCTGTCGTACCGGTATTCATATTATAGTTATTCTGAATTACTGACCCCTGTTCCATGTTCACTGTTCCGGAAGTGATATAAACAGCCGGTCCCATGGCATTTACCTGATTGCCATCTATCGTGATATTGTTCAAAGTCAAAGTACCACCGCTAATATAAAACAAAGCGCTTTTATCACCGTAAGAACCGCTTGCTCCTTGTGCATACCCGCCAGCCCTCACAAGCCTTCCGCCGCCATTAATCGTAACATTGCCGCTGACCGTAAGCCTTCCGGAAACAGTCACCGTCACCCCGGAATTAATGGTATACGTTCCCGCTGTCAAAGTCTGTTCAGACCATTCCTGATCAGACGTTATGACGCCGGGTACTGCCGTTCCATCCACAGCCAGCATAACCCCGCTATCAGAAAGCAAGCCGGCAGCTTCCACCCATGCTGTCAATTTTGCCAATGCTTCCTCCGGTATCTGCGCCTGTTCTTTCTCCGAAAGCGTCGCCAACTCCTCCTGTATGGAGAGAGCCTCCTGTGCATACGCATACAATCCTTCCATCCATTCCGTGTAGGCTTTTTCGTAAGCCTCCTCATCTTCCGTCCAATTATCTATATCCGGCTCTTTTTCCATATATTCCTGTACATCCGGCAGCGCGGCAATTCTCTCTGTTAAATTGTGTATCGACCCATCTGTTCCGCTTTCTGACGTTATGCTATTTCCCGGCAAACTGACGTCTTCTGAGCTGCTTTCTACCGTTACCGTAATTTCCGGCAGGCTGACGCCCTCTGCAAGTGTATATTTATCTGAGATAACAGGCACATAGACATATCTGCTTCCTTCTTTGGAAGAATCAAAAATTTCTGATGTGCTTGCAGCTATATCCAATTGCCATTTCACATCAATAGACGTTTTCATTGCTGTACCCGCATCCGATACTGGGTTTTCTGCCGGCTCTGCACCCGCTTCCGATACTACGTCTCCCTCCGAAGCTGTATCTG
>DKZK01000039.1 GCA_002493625.1 Lachnospiraceae bacterium UBA7076
ATAATAATAAGAAAAAATTAATAATTTTTTTTGTTTATTTTAGTAAAAAACAATGAAAAAACAATTGTAAAATTAAAGTTGCTTTGGTATAGTGAACAATGAAGTTGTACCATTAATTAAAAGTTGTATTACTTGTTTTGCAGAGGCAGGAGAATGATATGAGTAAAAAAAATACGAAGGCAAAAAATAAAAAAACGGAAAATGGTATAAAGAATACAAAAGAACAAAATGTTGAAAAAACAGTTGGGGAAAATGTAACAGAGAAGATTATGCGGGAAGATGGGCAGCAGACTGAACCGGAGTCTGCTTTGGACAATAAGCCGGGAACAGAACCGGGGGCGGCTTTGGACAATAAGCCGAAATCAGAACGGAAAGCTGAACAGGACACGGAAAAACAAGGTTTTAGGCAGCGCTTTAAGAAGCTTGTAGGCGCTTCAATTCATACATGGATTTTCAAGTGCTTTGCTGTTGCATTTATTCTTGAGCTTGTATTGGAAATTCTCGGCAGACGTTCATTATACGGAGGCTTTTCTTTTCTTGTCAATTCACCAATCGTATTTATATATAATGTGTCCATCATATTTTTTACATTGCTGTTTGCTCTCTTTTTAAGGAAAAGAGTGTTTGGAATTATACTGATAAGCACAGTATGGATTGTTTGCGGTATTATTAATTTTGTTGTGCTTGGATTTCGGGTTACGCCTTTTGCAGCCATAGATTTTCTTATGGTTAAGGATACCTTCAGCATGATTGATGTGTATTTTACCAAGGTGCAGCAGGTTTTTATCGTTATAGGCATAGTAGCGGTTATTACGATTGTCGTTCTTTTATTCAGGAAGACGCCAAAGTTTGAAGGTGACAGAAAGGTAAAAGGAACAATGCTTACATGTGTGATTGCATGGCTGCTTGTTATGCTTCTTACAAATTATGCGGTAAATCATAATATTATTTCTGATGACTTTGCAAATTTAGGAACGGCATACAAGGATTATGGATTTGCATATTGCTTTACAAACAGTATAATTGATAATGGAATTTCCAAGCCTGACGATTATTCTGAGGAGTATATGAAGGAGATAAAGCAGACGCTTGATAAGGAAAAAACAAGCGGGCAGGCGAAGAAGCCTAACATAATTATAATCCAGCTTGAATCATTTTTTGATCCCAATGATGTTGTGGGACTTACCATGAGTGACAATCCTGTTCCGACATTTACCAGGCTGAAGGAGCAGTTCCCTTCCGGATATTTTACGGTTCCTGCTCTGGGCGCGGGTACGGCAAATACGGAATTTGAGGTGCTTACGGGAATTAAAACAAGCTATTTTGGCGCGGGAGAATATCCGTATAAAACTACAGTAAATGAGGTTCCTGTTGAGGGGCTGGCTTCTATTTTAAAGAAACAGGGATATGGGACATATGCTATCCATAATAATAAGTCGTCCTTTTATGACAGAATAAATGTATATGATATGATGGGCTTTGATGCATTTATATCACTTGAATATATGTATGATGTTGAGTATACGTCAACCGGCTGGGCAAAGGATGCAACGCTTGTTGATGATATTATGAAATGCCTTAAGGACACAAATACACAGGATTTTGTATATACTATAAGTGTACAGGGACATGGAAGATACCCTGACGGTGATGATACCTGTGAAGATCATATACAGGTACATTATGAAAATGAGGATATGGAAAAGCCGTTCCATTATTATGTCAATCAAATATATGAAATGGATATGATGATTGATAATTTAATAAAAGAGCTTGACAAATATGGTGAGGATTATGTACTAATATTATATGGAGATCATCTTCCGTCACTTGAGCTTACGGAGGAGCAGCTTCCGAACAGCACATTGTTTCAGACGGAATATATTATTGTAAATAATATGAACCTGAAGATAGCGGATGAGGATATATATGCCAGTGATATTTCCCTTAAGCTGCTTGATGCGCTCAATATGCCTTTAGGCTATGCCCAGAAGGCTCATAAGCTTTATGAGGGAGATAAGCTTGATGATGTTTTGATAAATATAGCCTATGATATGCTGTATGGAGATAACTGGCTTTTTACTGACAGCGTGATTGTACCTGAGGCAGATATGAGTATGGGTGTTGATGAGATTATAATTACAAAAGTGGAAAATGTAGATGACCATATAGTGCTTCATGGTGATAATTTTAATCAGTATTCAGTCGTAAGCATAAATGATCATAATTTAGAAACCCGTTACATTGACAGAAATACGCTTATGGTTGAGGAATGTCTGCTTGTAAAGGGAGATGAGGCAGTAGTAAAACAGATAGACAAATCGCATCGTGAGCTGAGTAGCTCCCAAAGTTATATCTATTAAAATGTCTGCATTAAAATTTTTGTAAAAATAAATTAATATATGATTGAATACTGACAAATTTTGTTGTACAATGTTTGCAGTTGTTTTTCGATAATTATGTTAAGGAGACGGAAGTACTATGATTCCAGCAATTGATGTTAAACATATTAATCCATTTCTTCAGTCAAGTATTTCCATTATGGAAAGTGTCACCAGTGTAAAGCTTACGGTTGGAAAGCCTGAGAAAACGGATTTTTCTTTTAAGGAGCTTACATATGCAATACAGCTTGGAGTAGTTGGCGAGATGAAAGGACAGGTTATTCTTGCAATGAAGGATGACAATGCAAGGGATATAGCATCTAAGATGATGTTTGGAATGCCTGTAACTGAATTAGATGAGATGTCATCATCAGCGTTAAATGAGCTCAGTAATATGATTATGGGCAATACCGCAACCATTTTTTCAACTCTTGGAATATTGATAGATATTACGCCGCCGCTTGCAGTGCATGGAGAAAACCTGAAGCTGAAAACGGATATAGAGGGCATAAAGGTTCCTTTGCTCTATGAAGGCAGAGAGTACATAGGTTTATATATTTGTGTGTATAAGGATAATTAATGATTGACATGAGCATCCTACCATGCTAGTATAGCTTAAATATTTTTAGTTATATGTACAATTACATATGAACAGTAATAAAAAATGTTGTATTTTTGTACAGCATTTTTTATTAATAGGAAGAATTCAGGCAATTGCGAAACTCCCTGTTTCTAAAATATAGTTTTGCAAATGCCTGATATATTAAAAGAAGGGAGAAAATAAGATGGGAAAGATTATTGGAGAAGGAATTACATTTGATGATGTTCTTTTAGTTCCACAGTTTTCAAGTGTAATACCAAATGACGTTGACTTAAGTACAAATTTAACCAAAAAGATAAGGTTAAATATTCCTCTTATGAGTGCCGGCATGGATACTGTTACCGAACACAGGATGGCAATAGCCATGGCAAGGCAGGGCGGTATAGGAGTTATACATAAGAATATGTCTATACAACAGCAGGCTGAAGAGGTTGATATGGTTAAACGGTCAGAGAACGGAGTTATATCCGACCCATTTTATTTGTCACCTGAGCATACCCTTGATGATGCGGACAACCTTATGGCAAAATTCAGAATCTCTGGCGTTCCTATCACGGAAAACGGAAAGCTTGTGGGCATTATAACAAATCGTGACCTTAAGTTTGAGACAGATTACACGAAGAAGATTAAAGAGTCCATGACAACGGAAAACCTCGTGCTTGCAAAGGAGGGCATAACACTTGAGGAGGCTAAGGCGATTCTTGCAAAGGCGCGCAAGGAAAAGCTTCCTATTGTTGACGATAACATGATGCTTAAGGGGCTTATAACCATAAAGGATATTGAGAAGCAGATTAAATATCCGATTGCGGCAAAGGATTCACAGGGAAGACTTCTCTGCGCCGCAGCGGTTGGAGTTACTCCGGATATATGCGACAGGGTTGACGAGCTTGTTAATTCAAAGGTTGATGCCATTGTCATTGATACGGCTCACGGACATTCAGAAAATGTTTTAAAGACCTTTAAGATGATTAAGGAGAAGTATCCTGACCTTGATGTTATTGCAGGTAATGTTGCGACAAAAAAGGGCACGCAGGCAATGATAGACATGGGTGTGGATGCAGTTAAGATTGGTATTGGCCCGGGTTCAATCTGTACAACAAGAGTTGTTGCAGGTATCGGCGTTCCGCAGATAACTGCGATTATGGATGCGTATGAGGCGGCAAGCGCTGCGGGTATTCCTGTTATCGCTGATGGCGGCATTAAATATTCGGGAGATATTACAAAGGCTCTTGCGGCAGGCGCAAATGTCTGTATGATGGGAAGTCTTTTCGCAGGTACAGATGAAAGTCCCGGAGAATTTGAATTATATCAGGGAAGAAAATATAAGGTATACAGAGGTATGGGTTCCATAGCTGCCATGGAGTGCGGAAGCAAGGATCGATATTTCCAGTTAAATGCAAAGAAGCTTGTGCCAGAGGGCGTTGAGGGACGTGTTGCCTACAAGGGTACCGTGGAGGATACCGTATTCCAGCTTATAGGCGGTCTTCGTTCCGGTATGGGATATTGCGGGGCCCACAATATAGGCGAGCTTCATGAAACGGCTGAGTTCGTTAAGATTTCGGCAGCTTCCCTCAAGGAAAGCCATCCGCATGATATACAGATTACCAAGGAAGCACCAAACTACAGCGTGGAGTAGAGGGTTATGTAAAAATATAGCTGTAAAACAGTAAATAAGGCTCACGGAATAGTGAAAGCTGTTTCGGTGAGCCTTATTTTTTATTAAGATATAAATTACAGTACCTAAGGCACTTTGTTCTTCTCCTGACAATTGTGTTATTTTAAATTCTGCAATTGAGCATGTTTGTGAGTGTTCAGGATAGGTACATGATATATGTGGATGATATTTTATTTGATAAAGAAAATAATTCATGGTATGTCAGTTATATTTTAACCTTCTATGTTATGGAAAAATAATCCATTTAAAAGTAAATTGTAATATATTAAAAGAGTTCAAAGGCAGAAAGCATTTGGACTTTTTTTAATAGTAAATTTCCCCGAAATTTTGAAAGGCGCAATCCCTGAACAATCTGCTATAAAAAACTCAAATTCTTACAGGAAGAAAATTAACATTTGAAAGAAAAATTTTAGTTTACTTTGAAGAAAAGTGTCGTTCATGCAAAAAACATGTCGTTCATGCAGAAAAACTATCAATTGCAGCAAAAAAAAAATACAATTAAATTCAGACACACATTATGCAAAAAAACAAAAGGAGGTAAAAATGGCGGGTAAAAAAATAAACAAACAAAATGACAAACGGCATAACGTCCTTGCATAAATTCAATGGAAAAAACAACGGAGAAAGTAAATGGGAAGCACAATGGGTTACAAAATAAACTA
>DKZK01000047.1 GCA_002493625.1 Lachnospiraceae bacterium UBA7076
TGTCATTTTGTTTGTTTATTTTTTGCACGCCATTTTTACCTCCTTCTGTATTTTTTTGCATAATGTTTGTCTGAATTTAATTGTATATTTTTTTGTTGCATTTGGAAGTATTTCTGCATGAACGACATGTTTTTTGCATGAACGACACTTTTCTTCAAAGTAAACTAAAATTTTTGTTTATATGTCAATCTTCTTCCTTAAAAATTTTAGTTTTTTACAACAGATTGATTATAAGATATATTTATTGAGGTTGTGCGCAGAGATGGCAGCTCTTGCCTGCAGTATGTCTTGTATACTTTAAAGAACATTTACTGCTTAAAAAATCACTGCACATACATGTAAAACCCTGTGAGTAAAAATAAAAGAAGCACCGCCGCTATGGAGATACCCATAAACGGCGGCTTACATAGTATAATTCATGTTTTCTGTCTTTATTTTAGGCAGTATAAAGGATAGTATTCAAAACAATATCTTCACATATTCTAATCCTTACTTGCTTTTCTCGATATCCTGCCAGTTGGCGTTGTTTAAAATTTCTGCCTCATCTCCAACAAATACTTTGGCGGCTTCCTCATCTCCATACAGATGATACAACATCCACGCTGTCATATATCCGTCAGTCTTCATCTGCATTTCCTCATGCTCTGCTCCGATAACCCTTGCACGAAGCTTAAATACATTACCCGACATAGCATTGTAATTCTCGACCAGCGATGAGAGCGGAGCAACACCAAGCCACTCTGTGGTTGCGTCCGTTGCACCGGTAGCAACAAAATTTCCGGTAGCATCAGTCATAAACCATGGAATTGACACTTTTGAAGCATCATACCCACCCCACATCTGTGCAAGGTAGGAATGAGCTGCACTGCCCGTAAAAATTGTTTTATAATGACTGCTGTTCTCACATTCAGTTACCGCTCTGATTGCACCCGCACCGCCATGTGAATATCCGGTAATTCCAATATTTTGGATATCAATTCTTTCATAAAACAAGCTGTCGGAATTTTGATTTTGCTCCAACATATAATCCAGGGTTTGTGAGGTTGATATTCCTGTTCCCGCCTGTCTGTCATCATTACCGACTACAACAAAGCCCCATGAAGCAAGCCTTTCAAAATACGATTCATAGTTTAATGCTGCCATATTGCTGGCATTCGTGACAATAATCAACGGATACTTGTTTTGATTGTTCTTCATTTCAGATGGATACCAAATGCAGATATTCCCTATCGTCTTATCCTCGGATTTAACTACCTCGCTGGATACTTCATAAATTCCAAGCCCTGCATATTTCTTCTCTAATTCCAAATCAGACCGGAACTTCGTATAATAATCTTTCTCCAGCCAAGGCTTCTGAGAATTAATATAATTTTTAATCAGCAGGAATATCACTACAAGAACGATTAAAATAATAAGTCCCAAAATCACAAGTCCCACTATTTTCAATCCTTTTTTCATAAACAAATCTCCTTCCGCTTGACAAAATAATCAGTCTTCGTTACAATGCATTTGAAACAGATGTCATTTTATAAAACATTTGTTTTATACAAGCTGTATTATAATGATAACCAAATTAAGTGTCGATGCGAATCAGGTAAAATATCACTGGCATTAAGCTATGCGGTACAAAAAGGGGGATTTTGTTCTTTTATGAAAAAAAATCAAACAGCATTTATGAAATTATGTCTTGCGGACGCGCTTATCAAGCTGATGAAAACCGGGGACTTTGATACAATTAATGTAAACTCGATTTGCAGGGAAGCCGACATCGGCAGAACTACTTTTTACAGATACTTTGACAACAAAAACAGTAAAGAGGAGATGCTTCTTTTCAAAATAAAATATGAATGGGAGCAGTATTCTAATAAGCATGAAATTGACGAACAGGGAACAAACGCTGATTTAACAGAATTTATATATGATAACAGGCGTCTGTTTTCAATGCTCTATCATAATAATCTTATTTCTGTCATTATGCGTGCGCTTGAGGATTTGATACCTTCGGGGGAAACATACGATAAGCAGGCTTCGTATCTTATGTCCTTTTTTATTTATGGATACTTCGGAATCATCTATCAGTGGATAAAATATGATTTTGATGAAACACCCGAACAGGTACAAAAGCATATTAATGACACTATCGCCGCCGGATTAAAACAAAACTTATAAAACTGTGTACTTCAGCTTTTGGTTTATCGTACAGCATAAACCTCAGCTTGTTGAAATATACCCAGACTTCTTATATAATAAATTTATTATAAATTGTATCAAATTACAACAGATAAGGAAGAAAATATGAAAACATATCATTTTATTGTCAATACACACTCAGGCTCCGATAAAGGCAAAACCATATGGGACAGTATTTTGTCCTTTATACAGAAGCAGCAGATTGATTATAAGGTATACATGCCGGACAGCGCAGGCGACGCCACGCTTTTAGTGTCACGGCTTACCGACAATCTGAATGAGGATATACATATTGTGGTTGTGGGCGGAGACGGAACCGTCAATGCCGTTTTGCAGGGAATCGTGGACTTTGAACATACCCTGTTATCCTGTATCCGCATTGGTTCCGGAAATGATTTTGCAAGAAATATGAAAATACCGAAAAACTATGAGGAAAATATACTCCATTTTCTAAATTCTCCACAGGAATATAAGCTTGACTACGGAGAGGCCACATACATAACCCCGTCGGGAGAAAAAAACACCAAACGCTTTATAATAAGCTCCGGCATCGGCTATGATGCGGCAATCTGCCAAGAAGTCGGACGAAGCAAATTAAAGCAGCTCCTCAACAAGCTCCATTTAGGCAGGCTGGTATATGTCTGTATCGGTGTAAAACAGATTTTTGAAAAAAAGCTTGTGAAAGCATATTTACAGTTAAACAATGAGAAACCTGAAAAAATTGACAAAATGTTCTTTGCAGTAGGAATGGTACATTCGCAGGAGGGCGGCAGAATCCCTTTCTGTCCCCACGCCGACCCCGCAGACGGCATGTTTCATGTATGCCTTGTTCAGGATATGCCAAAATGGAAGCTTTTGCTTGCAGTAGGTCTTGTATACTTTAAAAAGCATTTATTGTTTGAAAAAATCACTGAGCATAAATGTAAAACTCTGCGGGTAAAAACCAAAGAAGCCATGTGGTTTCATATGGACGGGGAAACACCCTGCCGGACAAAGGAGCTGCATCTTTCCTGCAGACAGGGCTTACGTTTTGTAAAATAGCTTTAATACCCATACCTTTTCCGCTTTGCAAATAAAAATGAAAGGGAAAGAACAAGCGCAAGCGCTTCCGCAACGGTAATCGCCCACCAGATACCGTCAAGCCCGAAAACCAACGGCAAAATAACCACGGATAACACCTGGAAAACAAGGGTACGCAAAAATGAAATAAGAGCTGATATTCCTCCATTATTAAGCGCCGTAAAAAATGAGGAAGCAAAAATATTAACGCCTGCTGCCACAAAGGAAAAGGCAAACAGCTTGAAGGCATGGGTTGTCATATCAAACAAAACCTCGTCATATCCCACAAATATCTTTGCAAGGGGACAAGCGAGCACTTGCGCAAGACAAAGCATAATAATTCCCGTTACCGATGTCAGAATTAAGCTCTTTCTGAGCATATTTTTCAGCTCGTCATTATTTCCCGCACCGTAATTATAGCTTATTACAGGCGCCGTTCCGATTGTATATCCGACAAATACCGCTATGAAAATAAACTGCACGTACATTAAAACACCATATGCCGCCACGCCGTTTTCACCTGCATATTTCAGAAGCTGAAAATTATAAACAATACTGACAAGGGATGTGGAAATGTTTGACATCAGCTCTGACGAACCATTTGCACACGCCTTAAGCAGCACGTCTGCCTCCAGCCTTGTTTTTGCCAGACGAAGCAGACTGCCGTTTGGACATAAAAAGTAGATAAGCGGTAAAATACCGCCTACACACTGGCTTATCCCTGTAGCAAGCGCCGCTCCTGCAACACCCCATTTAAATACAGCTATAAAAAGCGCGTCAAGCGCCATGTTTGTAACACCGGCGGCAACGGTAAACACAAGACCAAGCTTCGGCTTTTCCGCAGTTGTAAGAAAGGTCTGAAACGTACTTTGCAGCATAAATGCAGTATTAAAAAATAAAACCATTCTTCCGTAAACAACACAATCATCCAGCATAGCCTCCGTGGCATGAAGCAATATGGCAATCGGGCGCATAAAAAAAATACCAATGACAGATAAAATCACTCCTAGCATAGTAGTAAATAAAATCATCATTGTAAAATACCTGTCTGCTTCCTCCTTCTCCCCCTCACCGATAGTTTTTGCAACAAGCGCGCTTCCTCCTGCACCCACCATAAACCCGATTCCCCCAAGTATCATAAGAAAGGGCATTACCAGGTTAATGGCAGCAAAAGACGTTTTCCCCACATAGTTAGAAACAAACAGTCCATCCACAACCCCGTATATGGAAGTAAAAATCATCATCATAATAGGGGAAATACAAAAGCGGAATAATTTTTTATAAGTAAAATGGTCAGACAGCTTAATTGCTTCCATCTCTGAAAATCCTCCGATTTCTATTTTAATCTCTATTTATTCAGTCTCAATCTTTTTCAATCTCTATCCATTTCAGTCTCTATCTATATTTAATCTCCATTTTTTCAATCCTTTTTATTTAAATCCATCATGCCCGCCTTTAATAACCCGGTGTATTTTTGAAACAAGCGGATGAATTCCTGCTGCTCCTGATTCGTAAATCCTGCAAATGCATTTATTTCAGCCTGTATAACCCTGTCAACCGTTTCTTCTGCAAGCATTGTTCCCTTTTTTGTCAGGCTTAAATACTTTGCCCTGCGGTCTTTTCCGCTTGAAAGTTTAATAAATCCGTCGTTTTCCAGCTTTTTGAGCGCGGAATGAATGGTTTGCTTCGGCAGACAAAGGGTGTGGCAAAGCTCACTCTGAATAAGACCATCCTCCTCACGCAGGGCATAAAGAATCCAGAATGCGCACTCTGAAAGTCCCAGGGTCTTTGCTGCAATACGATAAATTTCATCATTTTCTTTATATAATGTATTATATTGTGTCAAAAGCTCCTTTTCTTTTTCCAATCACAATTCCTCCAAATAAATAATTTAAAACGTCCGAAATCAGACTTATTTTATTATAGTCCGATTTCAGACAAATGTCAATATGAAAAACTTTTTTCTAATTTTTCAGCTATTTTTCACATTCCATAAACTGGCAACAATTTATAAAATATGGTATAATATGCCCTAAGGAGGGACCCGGCGCAGCTGGGAGGATTCCTTAGGGCTGACCCGCGTAGCTGGAGGGACCCGGCGCAGCTGGGAGGATTCCTTAGGGCTGACCCGCGTAGCTGGAGGGACCCGGCGCAGTCGGGAGAAGCCCTTTGGGCTACCCTGCAAATGAAGGGACGCAGGTTTTAAGATGCGTGTCTATGCGGATATAACTTACATTATAAAAATTATTTATAGTTACCATAAAAATAGCTCATTCTATATACCGGGAGGTGTCATTATGCTGTCAAATTGGATTAAACCTAAAAAAATGGAACTGGAAATTATTGAGGAAAAACTTGATGAGCTTCGTGAAATTTTATCCTCAAAACAGACTGCCTTGCGGGAAAGCAAACGTCCCGTAATGGTTATTGTGGAGGGTTGGAGCGCATCCGGAAAAGGAAGCCTCATAGGAAAAATAATCAAAAACCTTGATCCCCGCTTTTTTAAGGTATCAACCATGAGCGTAAAAACGGAGGAGGAAAAACGTAAGCCGTTTTTCTACCGGCATTTTATTCGAATTCCGGAGGCGGGAAAATACACATTTTTTGACGGAAGCTGGATGGACGAGGTTACCTCTGATTATCTGCACGACGAGCTAAGTTCGTCCGATTACAAAAACCGACTTGTAAGCATCAAGCATTTTGAACGCCAGCTTACGGATAATGGTTATCTGATAGTAAAATTATTTCTGCATATAGATGAGAACGAACAAAAACAAAGAATAAACAAACTTCTTTCCGACAAAAACACCAAATGGCGGGTATCCCCTGCCGACCTTTGGCAGAATAAGCACTACAAAAAATGCAAAGAGGTTTATGACAGCTACCTGTCTGAAACAAACCTGCCCTCCGCTCCGTGGTACATTATTGATGCCGAATCAAAAAAATATGCCGAGCTTCAGGCGCTTGATATACTGATTAAGGCAATAGATACCGCCCTTATGAACGGCGCTGTTTCCGTTCCCGTTATGCAAAATATTTTCCCGCTTGTGGACATACCAAAGCTTTCCCAAATTCCTCTTGATAAGACAATAGAGCAGGAGGAATATAAAAAGGAGCTTTACCTCTGCCAGAGTAAGCTGCGGGATTTACACAATGAACTTTACAGAAAGAGGGTTCCTGTTATTCTTGCCTACGAGGGCTGGGATGCAGCCGGAAAAGGCGGAAATATAAAGCGGATTACAAGCGCCCTTGACCCCAGAGGCTACGAGGTTCATCCTATAGCAAGTCCTGAGCCTCATGAGAAGGCACGCCATTATCTGTGGAGATTCTGGAACAGGCTGCCAAAGGACGGACATATTGCCATATTTGACAGAACATGGTACGGACGTGTCATGGTAGAGCGTCTTGAGGGCTTTTGCAGTGAAAATGACTGGCAGAGAGCCTACAACGAAATAAACGAGTTTGAGTATGAGCTTGCAAGTTGGGGAGCCGTTATAATTAAATTCTGGGTACAGATAGACAAGGACGTTCAGCTTGAGCGTTTCACTGATCGCCAGAACACTCCTTCCAAACAGTGGAAAATTACCGATGAGGACTGGCGCAACCGTGAAAAATGGGATTTATATGAAGCCGCCATTGACGAGATGCTCCAGAAGACAAACACAACCTATGCTCCTTGGGTAATCCTGGAATCAAACAATAAAAAATATGCAAGAATTAAGGCGCTTAAAACAGTGATTGAAATGTTGGAAAAGAAAATGAAATAAGCGCTTGAAAAACAGGAAAAAATTGGATTCTAATAAAAAGCGAGTGTGTGAAGACACAGCAATTAATTTATTCTTCACACACTCGGTTTAGTCTACACAACAAATTTTGCACCACCATTTAACCGATACAATTTCTCATAAATACAGCAGCTTATTTTCATAATTCGCTTGACTTTTCTATTAAATTTTTATGTCCACAATGAAGTTATACACATTGGGCTTGCATTGTCTTCCTTTTTAAACCCGCATTCCTCGTAGAATCTAATTTTGTCATTATATGATACAATAACAATTCGCAAATATTCCTTGTATTTTTCTTTTATTTTTTCGATAAGCTTTTTCCCAATGCCCAATTTGTGATAATCCGGATTAACAAGCAGGTAATGAATATATGCCGTCATAATTCCATCGTCCATAGCGCATACAAGTCCAATTAGCTTGCCATTGTCCCAAGCTGTATAAACAGTCTTAAAATTCTTCATTGCAACAACTAATTTATCAGGATAATGCCCCGACGACCATTCTACCGACAAAAATAATTCCTGCAATTCCTTTTGATTGAAATCATGAGTATCTTTATATACGATTGACATTATATTCCCTCCAAATTGTGTCGCCTGTTAAAGTAAAAATCCCCAAATCCTTAATAAGAATTTGAGAATTTTGCAAAGAGGCGCCAACCAGATTTGAACTGGTGATAGCGGTGTTGCAGACCGATGCCTTACCACTTGGCTATGGCGCCATATTAAATTTAGCTGTATCATCAACAGCCTCAACGAATGATATAATAGCATATCATTCCTTATTTGGCAAGATAAATCTTAGTTTTTTACCGGTTTTTTCCTTTGCATACTGTCCGCATACAGTTTTGCTACTGCATTTTGTTCGTATACTTTTTTGTTATAGTAATAACTGATTTTTATAATTGCTATGTATTTATTATTTTATGATTGCTTCTTACCATATATTCATTTCTTTTTGCCACTTGTTCACTTCTTTTTGTCATATACTTATTTCTTCTTACCATATCTTCACTTCTTTTTTCCATATGTTCACTTCTTATCATCATAGCCTTCAATGACCTCCTCCGCCGAGGACGCTTTATTTTTATAGTACCACCTGAACCATCTCTCAACTCTTTCTCTTGTAAAAAACGCATTGACGGCAAGCGCCATTGCAACTCCTACACCTGTATCAACAATTCGCCATATGGCATAATCAAGCTGATGCGCCGGAGTATTAAATAAAATAATAAAAAGAACAACACCCCCGGGCTGAACTCCTTTGGGCCAATGAAAAAGCACACAGACGGAAATCATTAAAATAATACCCACAAAAACCAAAGGCAGCCTTATCCAGTAATTTCCCTCGGGAAAAATAAGATGCTCTATCTCAAAAAGCAGTATTCCCACAACTCCGCCTATAACGGTTCCCACGAAGCGGTTTCCCCCACTTTGTTTTGAATCCTGCATATCGGCTCCCATTCCGAAAATTGCTCCAATGCAGGCAAAGGTAGGATTGTGGTCAGGAATAAAAGCATATATAAGCACAAGAAGCGTGGCAACCAAAGCCGTTTTTATGCTGCGCTGTCCCAGTCCCGGAATCGGCGCAGATTTAGGATGATGTTCCTTCATTTGGCAAACTCCCTTCCCATGTTTTTCTATGTTAAGTATATCCCTTTTTATTTTTTCTTTCAATAGCTGCCTTACAGGAAATCCTGAAAAACTTTTCGGAAACAAAGTATAATATATAGCGCTACAATCCATAAAAAAAGCTGTCTCCTGAATAAAGAAACAGCTTTTTCAGCTCCCCGAGTAGGGCTCGAAC
>DKZK01000002.1 GCA_002493625.1 Lachnospiraceae bacterium UBA7076
GCTTCCTCGATGGAAACTGCAACTGCAACCGTCATACCAACCATAGGGTTGTTGCCTGCACCGATAAGACCCATCATCTCAACATGTGCCGGAACGGATGAAGAACCGGCAAACTGTGCATCAGAGTGCATACGTCCCAATGTATCTGTCATACCATATGAAGCAGGACCTGCTGCCATATTATCCGGATGAAGTGTACGTCCTGTACCACCACCGGATGCAACTGAGAAGTATTTCTTTCCCTGTTCAATACACTCTTTCTTGTATGTACCTGCAACCGGGTGCTGGAAACGTGTTGGGTTTGTTGAGTTACCTGTAATGGAAACATCAACCCCCTCCTTATGCATAATTGCAACGCCTTCCGGAACGGAATTTGCACCATAGCAGTTTACCTTTGCACGAAGCCCCTCAGAATAAGACTTTCTGAATACTTCCTTAACCTCATTTGTGTATGGATCATACTCCGTCTCAACAAATGTAAAGCCGTTTATTCTTGCAATAATCTGTGCAGCATCCTTTCCAAGACCGTTGAGGATAACCCGGAGCGGCTCCTTACGTACTTTGTTTGCCTTCTCTGCTATACCAATAGCACCCTCTGCTGCTGCAAATGACTCATGACCTGCAAGAAATGCAAAACACTTTGTCTCCTCCTCAAGGAGCATCTTACCAAGGTTACCATGTCCGAGACCAACCTTACGTGTGTCTGCAACAGAACCCGGAATGCAAAATGCCTGAAGTCCTTCACCGATTGCTGCCGCTGCATCTGCTGCTCTCTTGCAGCCCTTCTTAATAGCAATTGCAGCACCTACCGTATACGCCCAACATGCATTTTCAAAGCAAATTGGCTGTATACCTTTAATTTGATTATATACATCTAATCCAGCGTCCTTCGTAATCTTTTCTGCCTCTTCAATAGAAGCGATACCATAGCTATTTAAAACGCTGTTTATTTTATCAATTCTTCTCTCATATGATTCGAATAAAGCCATTTTCGTTACCTCCTTCTATTATTTAGCAATCTCTTTGTCAGTTCTAGGGTCAATAATCTTAACTGCATCTGCAACACGACCATACTGTCCTACAGACTTCTCGTACGCTGTATTAGGGTCATCACCCTTCTTGATAAAGTCAGTCATCTTTCCAAGATTGACAAACTGATAACCAATAATAAGATCGTCAGCATCAAGCGCTATTCCTGTTACATAGCCCTCTGCCATCTCAAGGTAACGCGGTCCCTTCTTAAGAGTACCATACATAGTACCAACCTGTGAACGAAGACCCTTTCCAAGGTCCTCAAGACCTGCACCAACAGGAAGTCCATCCTCGGAGAATGCACTCTGTGAACGTCCATAAACTATCTGAAGGAACAGCTCTCTCATAGCTGTATTGATTGCATCACATACAAGGTCAGTATTAAGTGCTTCCATAACCGTAAGACCCGGAAGAATTTCTGCTGACATAGCTGCCGAATGTGTCATACCCGAACAACCAATTGTCTCAACCAATGCCTCCTGAATGATACCTTCCTTAACATTTAAAGTAAGCTTGCAAGCACCCTGCTGCGGAGCACACCAACCGATACCGTGTGTAAGACCTGAAATGTCCTTAACTTCTTTTGCCTGGACCCACTTTGCTTCTTCCGGAATCGGGGCACAGCCATGATGTACGCCCTGTGCAACCGGACACATGTTTTCAACTTCCTGTGAATAAATCATTTTGAGACTCCTTTCAATTTTTAGAATTTTCTTAATTGACGTTTTTCTAAAACAAACAACTTCATTACCGTTATTCAAATTAATCAAGAAAAACATCTTTGCATATATTTTCTCACAAAGTGAATAATTAGTCTACTATTTTTTGACATTTTTGAACCAATTTTTGAACCAATTTTTATACCATATTATAGTAATAAGCTATAACAGTTATCATAAAATTTAAATAGAACAAAACGGCTTTGCCGCCGTAGTTCGCATCTTAGCTTACGTCCCCATGAACCATGCCCATAGGAAATTAAAAAGAATTTCCTACAAAAACAAACATGAGGCTGTACACAGTCACATGGCTTATTAAGCCCCTGTGTACAGCCTCATACCTTTAAATGATTTTAAAATATTGATTATATTAAAACCTACTCTGTTTTCTTATCTGACTTTCCGGCAGCCTTTACATCTTCTTTCTTTGCCACCCTTTAGTCAGCCGAATCATCCTTAATCTCTGCCGAGCCTGCCTTTTCAACCTCAGCTATGGCATTCTTGTGCATCGGAATACGACAGTTTTTGTTATTTCCAAACTCAACAATAACGGTTGTATCGTCAACAACATCGAGCAATGTACCATAAAATCCACCGGTTGTCATGATATTATCACCCGGCTCCATGGCATTATGCAAATCCTCCATAGCCTTCTTCTGCTTCTTCTGCGGTCTTATAAGCATGAAATAAAATACAAGTATCCATATTACAATGACAAAAATAAAACCAAACATACTTCCTGCCTGTGCATCACTAGTTCCTGCTTCTAATAACATTTAAAAATTCCTCCTAATTATTCTTAAAGCCCTCCAATTTACACCGCTTATATTCCAAAAAGCGGTGTTCATGAATTGCCTCCCTAATCTCTCTCAACATATTATTATAAAAATACAAATTATGCAATACACAAAATCTCATTCCGAGCATTTCTTTCGCTTTGAGCAGGTGTCTTACATACGCTCTTGAATATCTTTTGCATACAGGACATCCGCACCCCTCCTCTATAGGCTGCTCATCCGCCTCATATTTTGCGTTAAACAAATTAAGCTTTCCATTATTTGTATAAACATGTCCGTGTCTTCCGTTTCTTGTAGGATAAACACAGTCAAAGAAATCAACGCCCCTCTCAACCGCTTCCAGAATATTTGCAGGCGTTCCGACACCCATAAGATAGGTAGGCTTGTTTTGGGGCAGATATGGCACGACTGCCTCAATTATCCTGTACATTTCCTCGTGGCTTTCCCCCACTGCAAGACCGCCAATGGCGTATCCGTCAAGATTAAACTCTGAAATCTGTTTTGCATGCTCTATACGAATATCATCAAATATTCCTCCCTGATTTATGCCAAACAGCATCTGTTTCCTGTTAATTGTCTCCTCCAGATTATTAAGCCGTTCAATCTCAGCCTTGCATCTTACAAGCCATCTTGTGGTTCTGTCCACAGAAGGCATAATGTAGCTTCTGTCTGCTGTTGAAGGCGGACACTCATCAAATGCCATGGCAATTGTAGAGGCAAGATTTGACTGTATCTGCATACTCTCCTCAGGTCCCATAAATATTTTTCTTCCATCTATGTGAGAGTTAAAATAAACACCCTCCTCCTTTATTTTTCTAAGTCCCGCAAGAGAAAACACCTGAAAGCCACCCGAATCCGTAAGTATGGGCTTATTCCATGACATAAACTTATGTAAACCGCCCAACTGCTTTATAAGCTTGTCCCCGGGTCTTACATGAAGGTGATATGTGTTTGAAAGCTCAACCTCCGTACCGATATTTTCCAAATCTTCTGTAGACACAGCTCCCTTTATGGCAGCAACCGTCCCCACATTCATAAAAACCGGCGTCTCAATCACCCCGTGAGGTGTTTTAAGCTGTCCCCTTTTTGCATTTCCGTCTGTTGTTATAAGCTTATACATTTTTATTTACTCCGTAATATCACTTTAAATTTCTTGCAAACATCCATATAGTATGATAAAAAATAAGTATAACATACTGATAAGCAAAAAGCTTCAGTTTGACTGATATCATAAATTGTAAAGGATGTTTTTATGTTTCGTATTTGGGGAAAAGTAATGAAAGAAAATAAAGTACTGCGCGACTACACCGTATGCATAGACGACCAGAGCATGACAAGAACACAAAAGGTCTATCATGCTCTGGATGAAATCTGCGTAAAATTTGACCTTCCCAAGCCTTTATGGCTTAAGAAGAACCAACAGGACTTCATAAGAAGCGCACGCACAAGATTTAATCAGGATAACTTTATTGAGCAAATTAACTTTGATTACCTTGACTTCCAAATAATCGAGGAGGACTATTAAATATCATATTCATCTGTATATTCTTCCCCAATATCTTCATCTTCCTCAATATCATCTTCCACGGAAGCATTTTCATCCGCATATCCCTCATCCAAACCGTCTTCTGAATATCCCTCATCAGAAGTATAATCCTCATCCTGATACTCATCATCAGGGACATAGTCCTCATTCCGATCTTCCCCATCCGAAGCGTAATCCTCATTCTGATATCCATCATCAGAAGCATATTGTTCATGTTCAGCATCAGCTTCCTCTGCTGCCGCAAACTCATCTCCTGCCTCCGTCACGTCCTCATCAGCAGCAGAATTACCTTCCTCAGCCTCCTCGTTTTCCGGCACCTCTGTTATTTCCGTGGCAGCCTCCTCCGACATGACCTTCACTTTTTCATCATCATCATTTTTAAGGCTTCCGATTATATCTGCAATCTGATTTAATTCGGCTATAACAAGGTTAAGCTCATAAAGATTTTTCTGGCAAAGTCCGGCTGACTGCCTTGCATTTGACTCTATGTTCTGGCTTAACTGCTGCTGGCTTGCAACACCATCTATAATGGAGTTATTTGACGCATCAAGGTTATTGCTTATGCTGTCAAGCTGCTCCATCTCCATATGAAGCTGGTCAACAGCGCCTGCTATCACCTGAAATGAATTGTCAGCCGCATCTATACATTTTGCCTGCTCAGCCACAGAACGTACACTTTGTTCAATCAGGTCAGATGTGTGCTTTGCAAGCTCGGTAACTCCCTTTAGCAGTGACGTAATATTGTCAATCGAGCTTTTTGTATCATCTGCCAACTTCCTTATTTCATCTGCAACCACGGCAAAGCCTCTGCCTGCATCCCCTGCCCTTGCAGCCTCTATGGACGCATTTAAGGCAAGGAGATTTGTCTGACTTGAAATCTGATATATAATCTGTGTGATTTCCTCCGCAGAAGCAATCTTTTCGCAAAGCTCCGCAGACACTCTTGTAACATTGTCGTTTGCAACATTTATATCCTCTGATTTATCCTTCAGATTCTCAATAACCTTAAGACCTGACTGCACAGATTCTATCGCCTTGTTCGTGGACTCCACGGTACTGTCCTTAACATCAATAAGCGTATCTATAACATCCTGTATCTGCTGTGTCATATCAGAGGTATTCTCCATCTCTGAAACCATGTCGGAAACCTCAGCAGATATTGCGTCAACGGAACCGGTAACCTCCGTTGTTGCATTCTGAAAATTATTAAGCTTATTCTGAAGGAGCTGAATATGGGTATTTCCGTTGTCAACAACCTTTACCATATTCTCGGTAATTTCCTCCTGATAAGCCACATGGTACTCTATCTCCTGCTTGTCAGTCTGCTGCTCACGAAGTATTATCTCGCATGCATATATTATTCCCGCTGTAAATATAACAGCAAAAATAAAAAGCTCTATCCACGGAAGTGACGCAGCAAATCCGTTACGCGAAATCTGAATGATTGTCTCAACGAGAAGTCCTATTACCGATATTCCGCATGTTACCTTTATGTGTGATGCTTCCATGTATATGATACACATTCCCATAGCCACAAAGACCGGTATGGCATCTAAAAGACCGGATGATACAATGTAGCTTATGGTTATCAGTCCCGCATACAGTGATATGGCAGTATACTTAATCATATCACTTCTGTCATTTATAATATTTAACGCTATATTTGCCACTAAGAACAAAGCAAACAATACAATCAGTAATGCAAGGCTTTTCTGATTTTTATTGTTTAATATAAGTATCAATATTTTAGCTGACGCAAAAGCAGACATTATTTTCACAGCCAGCGAGTTCTTTTTTGCAAGTCTCATTCCATTCATTAAAACCACCTCATCACTTTTTGCATTTTAGAAATAAAACGTTTTGCCCGTCTTTATTTGGACTTATGAAATTTTCTTCCACATCGAAAAGTATAACATATTGTGTCGGTTAAAGTCTATAATATACTTAACCATAATTAACAAGATTTTTTAGTTATATTTAATACATTTTAAATGAAATCAGTTATGGAATCCGCACCTTTTTTTCTTGTACTTTTTTACTAAAAATGGTATCTTATGTTATAAATTATATTTTAAAAGGGTGACTTATGTTTAATATAGAAAAAATCAGCAAATCATACGGCAATAAGCTCGTGCTTGACAATATTTCCCTGTCGATTGCAGAAAGCGAGGCAGTCGGTATTTTAGGTGTAAACGGTTCCGGAAAATCCACGCTTCTTTCCTGTATTGCAAAGAAATACGCAGGAGATGGCAGCATTAAAATCGGCTATATGCCTCAGGAAAATCCGCTTTTTGACGAGCTTTCTGCCATAGACAACATAAAAATGTGGACAAAATTATCAAAAACGGAAATAATTACGTCACTGAACAGTCCTCCCCTTTTGGACATGGGGATTGCAGACTTCGGGAGAATAACCGTAAAAAAAATGTCAGGCGGAATGAAAAAAAGAGTAAGCCTTGCAATTGCGCTTATCAATAATCCTGATATTCTGCTTCTGGACGAGCCCTTTGCTTCCCTTGACCTTCCTGCAAAGGAGGACATACTTAAAATCATGAAGAATTTTCTCTGTGAAAATAAATCCATTATAGTTGCATCACACGACAACAATGTTTTTGATTTTTGCAACAAGGTTTATCTTTTAAAGGACGGAAAGCTTATGGATGCCCATGCTCTCATAAACAAGGGCATCAGCTATGTAGATATTTTAAGGAGTGGAGTTTGATGTTTTTATTACTTGCAAAAGCAAACTTAAAACGCTTAACAAAGTATCTGCCGCGCCTTATTATCTCTGTGTGTATTCTTCTTGCAATATGCATGACCGCAGGAATAATTATCGCTGAAAATATATATAAGGATAATGAAAGGCAGCCTGTTCCGGTAGCATATTACCTTACCGAGGACGAGGACTTGGATTACGCAAAGCTGGCAATCGGCATGCTGGAAAGCACAAACAGCATGCAGGAAGCAGTAGCGCTTACAAGAGTATACAAAATTGAGGACGGTTATTCCATGCTGGAAAGGAAAGAAGCATTATATTTTCTCATTATCCCTGAGCATTTCGTACACGGAATACTGTATGGAACAAACACGCCACTTGAAATTATAACCAATGACAAAGCCTCCGCTAATTCATTTATTACAAATGAGCTTTTTCTCTCATACGGAACATATCTTGGCGTGGCGCAGGCGGCGGTTTACAGCGCGCTGGATTCCGCAAGGGATGCGGGGTATTCCGACGAGGAGGTTTCCCACATACAGGATGCCGTCAACATGACATTTCTGGACCGTTCCCTTAACAAGGCACAGTATATGGACAATAAAACTGCAACTCTTGAGGGCGGATATACCATCCGGCAGCATTATCTTTCCTGCGCCGTTATGCTTGTGCTTTTCTTTGCGGGCTTTGTCATGATGCCTTTTATGAAAAACTATTCAGCCGGAATGCGCATGCGTCTTGAGATTGCAAAGATAAACAAGTTCCACCTTCTCCTGCAAAATCTGATGTGTATGTTTATCGCCACAATGACAGCCTATATCCCATGTCATCTTGTAATTGGCATACAGGAAAAAAATATTAATACAGAGCACATTGCTTCCATATTTGTTGCAGCTTTGGGAATATCGTTTATAACTGCTGTTATAGGCACCTTTGGCACAAGCGAGTTTGCGTGCACCATGACGCTTTTTACGGTAACGCTTCTGCTGGCATACATTGGCGGAGGCATTCTTCCGGATGCGCTGCTGCCAAAAGCAGTTTCACATATTTCCGATTATCTTCCGGGAAAATATATTATAAATGCTTTATCTCACAGCTTATTCGGAGGTGGCTATGACATTTAAGAACGTATTTACGGTTTATCTGAAACGAATATTTACAAAAAAGATGTATATAGTTACACTTGTTCTGCTTCTTGCTCTTACCATAATCTATAAGTGTCTGCCTGACGCAGAGAAAACAGCCGATATAAAGGTCGGCATATATATGGAGGATTCCGGCTATTATGCCGACAGACTTGCTGAAAATGTTGAGAATTTAAGCTCCGTATATTCATTTTATATTGCAGACAGTGAAAAGCAGCTCACGGACAATATAAAATCAGGTCACACAGAATGCGGCTATGTTATACCGGAAGGTTTTTTTGACAGCTATATAAAAGGACTTTCCGGTGAAAATAATATTGTGCTTTATACTGCTCCCGGTACAACGCTATCCGAGGCAATATCCGAAACACTTTTTTCCGGCATATATAAAATGTGTTCCGTGGATATTCTGCATTATGCCGCTGCTTCTCCTGATTTAGACGAGCAGCTTGACTTGCTGCTCTACTCGTATATCGAGGGGGATGAAATATTCCGTGTCAGTGACAGTACTGGCGGTAACTATATTGCACAAAATGAAATTTATCCGATAGACATACCGGTATATGAGCTTTCACTTATCATTATTATTTTTGCAGGTCTTCTCGGTCTGCTCACATATATGACTGACAGCGAACGGGAAATTTTTATTGCTCTACCTGACGGCAGCAGGCTGCTTTTACTTACGTCGGCAATTGCCGCTTCCATTTTGCCGGTATATGCGCTCTCAATACTTTCATGCGCCATAATCTACGGAATAACCACGAGTCTTATGACGTTATCCCTGTGCGCTGTCATATGCTTTTTTGCTTCGGTTTTATTAAAGCCCGTAATAAGAAAAAGCACCGTTCTGACGAAGGTGCTTCCCGTAATTATGCTTTGCAGCATTGTAATTATATTTGTGCGCTCCATGCTGTAATATAAGCGTTTAACCAAATATTTCATCGCAAAGTGTTATAACAGCTCTTGCGCTTGTCGCCTCGGTAATCTCATTTACTATCTCATCCTTCCTACCCACAGGTATCTGTACCTTAAATATAACGTTGTCTTCAAAAAGCGTATCGATTATATTTATGTGCCTCTCATTAAGTATGTACTGTAGCTTTCCCATATCCGTATAATTTGTCTTTATTTCCACGGGAAAAATACGCTGCATAAGTTTTGTCTCACAGACTGCTACAGCCGCCTTTGCAGCATCGGAATATGCCCGCGCCAAACCGCCTGTGCCAAGCAGAATACCGCCAAAATATCTTGTGACGGCAATACAGATATTGTGAATACCTGACCCGTTTATCACCTCAAGTATGGGCTTCCCTGCCGTTCCCTGCGGCTCCCCATCATCGGAAAACCGAAACAGTGGATTCTCCTCCCCTACTGAAAACGCAAAACAGTTATGTCTTGCCCCGTAATGCTTTTTTCTTATACTCTCAATAAAAGCGTAAGCCTCCTCCTCCGTTGACACGGGATAAGCCACACCGATAAAGCGGGATTTTTTTTCCGTTATTTCTCCTTCGCCACCCTTTACAAGGGTTATATAGCTGTCTAACATACCGTCCTCTTGTCTATAAATTATTCGTATCCAGAAGTTTCTTAAGCTCACTCATAAATGTATTTACATCCTTAAATTCTCTGTACACGGAAGCAAACCTGACATAGGCAACCTGATCCAGGCTTTTTAGCTCATCCATAACGATTTCGCCTATTTTTTTGCTCTCAATCTCCTTGACCTCCAGATTGAATATCTTGTTTTCTATCTCATCAATACATACTTCTATTTCATCAATTGATACAGGTCTTTTATGGCAGGATCTTACGACGCCGGATTCAATTTTCGCCCTGTCATAGCTCTCCCTGTTTTTATCCTTTTTAATTACGATAAGAGGAATCGTCTCAACCTTCTCATATGTTGTAAAGCGTTTTCCGCACTCGTCGCACTGCCTTCTTCTCCTTATCGCCTGATTATCATCGGCGGGTCTTGAATCAATAACCCTCGTATTGTCATCGCCGCAAAACGGACATTTCATTTATGTTAGTCTCCTTTGTAATTTATTTTTCTCATATCACATGCATCTATATCTACAAGCACTATATCAGGTCCCATGCGGACTATATTGCAAAATCTGATATAATACTCCGTTCCCGACCCAAAACAGGAAAATAATTTCCCCGGTCCCGGAACAATAATAGCTGTAATCTTACCTGTATCAGGGTCAAATTCTATATCGGCAATAAAACCAAGTCTTCTGCAATCCTTACAGTTAATAACTTCCTTTTCCTTAAGATCAAGAAAACGCATACACCTGCTCCAACCCTTTTACAAATAATATATTCAACTGTTCTATCTTATGTCACCCATAAAGAATATTGCGATTGTTCCCGGTCCTGAATGTGCGCCTATTGTGGGCGAAATTTCACCTATGACAATATCCTTCGGATTGTACATTTCCTTAATCATATCCACACAGAAATTGGCATCATCGATGCTGTCTGCATGGCAGACAATTATAAGCTCCTGCTTATCCTTAAAGCTTCCCATTGCCGTGTCAAAATTTTTAATCATCTGCTGCAGGGATTTTTTCCTGCCTCTCGCCTTCGCCTCAAGCACAAGCTTTCCTTCATTGTCAACATGAAGCAGCGGCTTTAAATTAATCATGGTTCCAAGTGTTGCCGCAGTTTTGGAAACCCTTCCGCCTCTGTAAAGGTAAACAAGATCCTCAACGGTAAACTTATGGACAATATTCATTTTATCCTTTTCAAGCTTATCCGCATTTTCATCTAATGAAAGTCCGGCTTTCTTATTATTTACGGCAAGATAGAGAAACATTCCCTGTCCTCCCGATGCGCAGAGGGAATCCACAACCCGGATATGACACTCCGGATATTTCTCCTCAATATCGGTTTTGCTTATCATGGCATTTCCCACAGTACTGCTTATGCCTGACGAAAGGCATGTAAAAAGGATATCCTTACCCTCCTTTGCAATCTCCTCAAATATATCGCTTATATCCTCAAGATTTGCAGCGGCAGTTTTTGTGGGACTTCCATTCCTCATCCGGTCATAAAATTCCTTAAGCGGAAGTTCCTTATCCTTTCCGTAGGTTTCACCATCTATCTCATACAGCAAAGGTAAAATTCTGATTCCATTCTCCTCGGCAAATGATTTTGGTAAATCATTTGTTGAATCCGCCACAATAACATAATCTCTCTCCATTTTCGCCTCCTTATTGAACGTCAGCCCATTATAAATTGTTTTCAGTGAATTATTTTTGCAGGACATTTTTCCTTACATGTTCCGCAGCCTGTACATTTTTCATAATCAATAACCGCCAGGTGGTTTTCAACAACGATTGCTCCCTCCGGACAATTTTTCTGGCATATACCGCAACCGATGCATCCCACCTCACAATTTGCCTTTACATCCTTTCCAAAATCCTTGGAATTGCAATCGACAACAGCCTCCGCCTCGTAAGGTATCATCTCAATAATATGCCTCGGACATTCCGCCACGCACATACCGCAGGCTTTGCATTTATCCTTGTCTATAACTGCTATTCCGTCTACTATCTGTATGGCATCAAACTGGCACACTGCCTTACATGAGCCGTAACCGGTACATCCGTAGGGACATGCCTTCGGACCCCCGCCGGGCGCATTTGCGGCAAGCTTACAGTCCTTCGGACCAAAGTATTCGTATGCCTCCTTTGCCTTCTCACACGTTCCTGCACATTTTACGTGAGCAACCATTTTTCTGCTTGAAACCTCGCCGCCCACAATAGCTGCAATTGCCGTTGCGGTTGGCTCGCCCCCAACGGGACATCCGCTTGGTGCTGCCTCGCCCTTTGCAATTGCTGCAGCAAGCCCGTCACACCCGGGATAACCACAGCCTCCACAGTTATTTCCGGGAAGCAGCTCCCTTATTTTAATCTCCTTCTCGTCAACCGAAACCTTGAATTTTTCACTTGCCACACCAAGGAGAACTCCTGCCAGAATACCGACTGCACCCACAACTGCGGCTGCTATTAATACTGCTATTATATCCATTTTGTCCTCCTCCTATTTAATAAGACCGGAAAGTCCCATAAAGGCAATTGCCATAAGTCCTGCTGAGATAAGCGTTATAGGCGCTCCCCTGAAGCTTTCCGGAACATCATTATGCTCAATTTTTTCCCTTATGCCTGCAAGTATTATGATTGCAACCGCAAAACCTACTGCGGAAAACATTCCGTTTATAATTGACTGTCCCACATTTAAGCCTGCCTGAACATTGCTTATGGCAATACCAAGCACCGCGCAGTTTGTAGTTATAAGGGGAAGATAAACGCCAAGCGCCTGATATAGGGACGGCACCGCTTTCTTAAGGAACATTTCAACAAACTGAACAAGCGCCGCAATGACAAGTATAAATACTATCGTGTTGAGATATGTAAGCTCAAGGGGCGTAAGCACATAATAATATATAAGGCTTGTAACGGTTGAGGCAATCGTCATGACAAATATGACCGCCCCTCCCATTCCTGCCGCCGTACTAATCTTTTTTGATACGCCAAGAAAAGGACATATTCCCATAAACTGGCTTAAAACGACGTTATTTACAAATGCCGCTGAAATTGCAAGTAATATAATGTTCATGGTCTACTCCTCCTTTCCTTCCTTTACCGCGCTTCCCTTACATAGTGTGTTATGACAGGAGGCACAGTCCGCTATCGTACAAAGAGAAGGCGTACCGCCCTCCTTTTTGGCTTTGTTTATATTTCTCTTATTTAAAATTGCAATTATAAAAGCAAGTACGAGAAATGCGCCGGGCGCAAATACAAATATCGGAATCGTGTAATCCTCCGGAATAATTCTTGCGCCAAAAATTGTTCCCGCGCCGAGAATTTCACGTATAATGCCTATTGTTGTAAGTCCGAGAGTAAATCCAAGTCCCATTCCAATACCATCAAATATGGACGGTAATACAGGGTTTTTAGAGGCATAAGCCTCCGCCCTTCCAAGTATGATACAGTTTACAACGATAAGCGGTATAAATATTCCCAGGCTTTCATAAAGCTCCTGAACATACGCCTGCATCAAAAACTGCACAATTGTCACAAAGGATGCAATTACCACAATAAATGCCGGTATTCTTACCTTGTCAGGTATAACCTTTCTCAGCAACGCTATCATTGCATTGCTTAAGGTAAGTATAATTGTTGTCGCAAGCCCCATTCCCGCACCGTTTATTGCCGAGGTCGTAACCGCAAGGGTAGGACACATTCCAAGCATTTGCACAAATGTAGGATTTTCTTTGACAATACCCGTGTATAAGCGTTCCGTAACTTTATTCATTGACACTGCCTCCTCCCAAAATCAAGCCGGTTATTGCAACGGCAGAATTTACGCCATCCGTAACTGCAGATGTTGTAATTGTCGCCCCTGATATGGCATCTATGACATTTGCAGAGTCACTTCCCGTTTTTGTGTAGGAAATTTCTCCAAAAGGCGCATCCTTGAACTGTTCCTTAAACTCAGCTTCATTTGCCTTCATTCCAAGTCCCACCGTTTCATTTAAAGTAAGGAAGGAAATACCGGTTATTTTGTTTTCAGCAAGAGAAATGCCCACAGCAAGCTGAATGTCTCCTCCATAGCCATTTTTATTTGTAACAACAACAATTGTTCCGATAAGCCTTCCGTCTTTATCTGTCACCAGATTAAATTCATCGATTGTATTATCCTTGTAGCCCGCTGCATGCAGCGTATCATTGAGAAACTTATTTGTAATGCTTTCGCTCTGCTCCTCGATTGAAACAATGGATGCCGCATCAGGATAAATCTCCTTATAAGCCTCCTCCTTAGCCTTGAGAGCCGCATCAGAAATAGGCTTCTTTGTAATGTCATAAACTGCGCCCAGCGCAGCTCCCATAACAAGGGTTATGACAAATATAACAACAACTGCCTTAACGATACCCTTTACATCAAATTTTGCATGTACTTTTCCATTTTCATCGTTTTTATCTGTTTTATTTATATTAATATCAGAAGCATACAGCTTGTCGGTTTTCTTATTTATATTCTTTTGTTCATCCCCTGTTATTTTTCCTGCATCAGGCTTCACATCCGCCCCTGCGCCAAACGCCTTTGGAGCAGTGACACGCTCAATAAGAGGCACAAAAAGATTGCTTATTATTATTGCATAGGAAACACCCTCAGCGCCGCTTCCGAAAATTCTCAGGACAAAGGTCAGAAGTCCCAGCATAACGCCGAATATAATCTTACCCCAAGGCGTAATCGGCGATGTTACATAATCTGTAGCCATAAACCATGCGCCAAGCATAAGACCGCCTCCACAGAGATGCGCAAGGGTGTACTCTGACACATTGTAATCCTTAACCGCTGCATAAATTGCAATGCACGCTGCAAAGGTTCCGATATATGTAAGCGGTATTTTAGGGCTTATCACTCTCTTTATAAGCAGATAAGCAGCGCCTATCAGAAGTGCAATCACCGAGGTTTCACCTATTGTTCCTCCAATATCCCCCTTAAACATATAGCTTACAATATCCATATCAGGCTGTGCCCCTGCCTTCATAACAGCAAGCGGTGTAGCCGTTGTAACGCCGTCATATACAAACTGTGTCATCTGCTTTGAAAACGAGAGAAGCAAAAAGCATCTTGCCCCCAGAGCAGGGTTCATAAAGTTTTGTCCCAAACCGCCAAAAAGCTGTTTCACAACAATTATGGCAAACACGGAACCGATAACAGCCATCCAAACCGGAAGCTCCGGCGGAAGATTAAGCGCAAGCAGAAGTCCCGTTAAAATTGCGGAACAATCCTTCACGGTTACTGTTTTTCTGACAAGCTTTTCATATATAAGCTCCGAAAGCATTGCCGAAAGCATGCATACCGCCACCAAAAGCCCCGCATGCGCCCCAAACTTATATATGCCGAATACAGTTGCCGGAATAAGGGCAACGATCACATCAAACATCAAATCCGATGTTGTATCCTTACTTCTCACATGAGGAGATGATGAAATTTTTAAATTTAGTCCGTCCATTTTTACTCCTCCTACTTCTTTTTATTTGCAAGCACAAGCTTTCTTGTTCCTGCTATAACCTGTGTAAGCGGACGCTTTGCCGGACATATGTATGAACAGCAGCCGCACTCACAGCATTCCATACCGTTATTTTTTATGAAAGCATCCATATCCCCTGCATTTGCAAGCCTTGCAAGCTGATTTGGCATTACCCGTCCGGGACAGACCGAAACGCATCTGCCGCATCTTATACAGGCTGACGGCTCATATTCAGAGGCTTCATCCCTGCTGAGACAAAGAATTGCCGAGGAGGATTTTGTTACAGGAAGGTCCAGGCTGTAGATTGCCTTTCCCATCATTGGTCCGCCTGAAATTATCTTTGCAGGTGTCCCCTTAAAGCCGCCTGCTGCCTCCACCAGCTCGGCATATGAGGTTCCCGTCCTCACCTTAAGGTTGCAGGGATTTTCTATCGCATCTCCCGACACTGTAACAATTCTTGTTATAAGCGGTTTTCCCTCTCTTACCGCCTCATATATGGAATAAATCGTATCGACATTGTGAACGATGCAGCCCACATCTGCCGGAAGCATTTTTGAATTTATGTACCTTCCCGTGTTTGCATATATAAGCTGTCGCTCTGCGCCTTCCGGATATTTTGTTTTCATGGAATGAACCGTTATATCACTGTCCTCTCCAAGCTTTTCCCTGAGCAGCTTAATTGCCTCAGGTTTGTTGTCCTCAACTGCAATTATTCCCTTTGAACCTTTAAAAAGCCGAAGCGCAATCCTTAATCCCTCTATTATTTTTTCAGGCTGTTCCATCAGTCTTCTGTAATCAGATGTAAGATAAGGCTCGCACTCGGATGCATTTACAATAATTCGGTCAATCTCATCTGCATTTTTAGGTGAAAGCTTGACATTTGTCGGAAAGCCTGCACCTCCCATTCCTACAACGCCTGCCGCTTTTACCGCATCCAGAATCTCATCTCTTTCAAGCTCACTGACGGGCTTACTGATAGGCGTAAATTCCACAGACTCATATTTATTATCATTTTCAATAATTATGGAACTGACCTTTGAACCGGAGGCTGTAAGACGTGCCTCAATTGCCTTTACAGTACCGGAAACCGAAGAATGAATATTAGCAGAAACAAATCCTCCTGCTTCAGCAATAAGCTGACCTGCCAAAACCTTGTCGCCCTTTTTTACAACCGGCTTCGCAGGAGCGCCGATATGCTGGCTTACGGGATATACCATATCTCCTTTCGGGAGGTATTCCGCTATTTCCTTATCCATTGTAAGCTCTTTACCCTCGTAGGGATGTATTCCACCCTTAAATGTGTATTTCATAAAACCTACCCCATTCTATTTATTGAATGTCAGTTTTTTATGGATAACTTGACATAACCCATGTATATTTTAATACATGAACGGATTTTTTACAATAAATTTAACAAAAAGTTCTTCAATTATTGGTTTTTTTTAGTAAAAATGTTTATTTCCATATATAAACTATATTCGTATATTTTTAATTATATATACCGTAAAAATTCCCACCACAGTACCTGTAACAACACCTGAAATGATTAGAACAGGCAGGTAATACATGATATTAACATTTTCCATAAGAAAAACCGCAACAAGAATCTGTCCGGCATTATGCGCCACAGCTCCCGCTACGCTTACACCCACCACCGAAAACAGCTTTATTTTTTTCAGTATAATCATAACAAAAATACTCAGCGCTCCACCTGCAAGACTGTATATTATAACATACAGATTTCCAAATAAAATCCCTGACAGAACAATTCTTCCGACACTTATAACAATAGCAGGCTTTACTCCAAGCTTATACATGGCAAGCATTGTAACGATATTTGCAATTCCAAGCTTTATCCCCGGAACAGCGGCAAAAACGGGAACAAGGCTTTCAAGATATGACAGGACAAGCGCAAGCGCAATAAATACGCCTGTCAATGCTACAATGCGATTATTCGATTTATATGCTGTATGATTTTTATTTTCATGTTTATCCATATGTCTCCAAGCTCCCATACGCCCTGTCAATCATACACATCAAAGCATTATAAATTCCGGTATTATCTGTTTTTTGTGATATGCCATCCTTATTGTTATTATTACTCACCTCATCCGCTGCTTCCTTCTGCCCCTCAACAGACTTAACATAAAATTCATTCAGAACATACATTGCAACGTCATTTACACTCTCGCCCCTACCTGAATCCCTGAGAAATACATTTTTTTCTCCCACATGTTTTATAAAATAATGCCACTTTGATATAAATGCCTGATTATCATTTACATTTTCCGTATCAATCCATTTTTTCACCTTTATTTTTGCGTTGTTTTTCCTCACACATTGGTCAGTCTGCAAAAAATATGAAAATCCCTTGCCGTCATACACTCTCCCAAGAGGAAATATCCTGCAAATACCCGGTCTTGCCTCATGAACCGAGCATCTTCCCTCCTCATTTAAAAAGCTGCATTGATTTTTACCATTCATTTTAATATTGGGCAAAATAAGCCCGTCAACCATATTAAGCTCTATATAACCGTTATTTAAAAGCTCCTGAAAGCTCTGCCCCAGCCTGTTTTTAAGCATATAAACATCATAGGGGTCAAGAACGATGGATTGAGCCATATTGGTGCAGCATTTATGGCATCCGGCGCAGCCCCCTGAATCTGCTTTTACCATATCATTTAATCCATACATTTTTCCGTCAGATATATCTGACAAATTGCACTCTCTAAGCATGGTATTCTCCTAAATAATTATTTTTTTATTATTATAACATTATTCAAAGGAATAAGTAAAATAAAAAAGAGGCTGTAGTTCTAAGACATACGTCGCATATGCCTTAGGGCTCAGCCCCTTAAAAATCACTTTTTATGAAATAAACCGCTATGTATCAGTTTATTTTGCTGCCTTCTCAGCCTTGATTGCCTCAGTAAGCGCAGGAACAATCTTATTTAAGTCTCCGACTACGCCATAATCAGCCACATCAAAGATAGGTGCGTCCGCATCCTTATTGATGGCTACGATAATGTCTGACTCCTCCATGCCTGCTACGTGCTGGATAGCGCCTGAAATACCGATTGCAAAATATACATTCGGACGAACGGTCTTTCCTGTCTGTCCAACCTGAAGCTCCTTTGGCTTCCAGCCTGAATCTACAACCGCACGTGAGCATGAAACCTGTCCGCCTATGGCATCTGCAAGATCCTCAAGTATCTTGAAGTTCTCAGATGAACCTACTCCACGTCCGCCGGATACAAGAATCTTAGCGTCCATAATATCCTTAATGTCTGAAACAGCCTTTGCCACCTCAAGAATCTCAACATATCTGTTGTTTGGAGTAAAGCCCGGGTTGTAGTTAATAACCTCAGCCTTTGCTCCCTCTGTCTTATCAAGCTTCTGCATAACGCCCGGACGTACCGTTGCCATCTGAGGACGGTTGTCAGGACATGCAATTGTAGCGATTGTGTTACCGCCAAATGCAGGACGTGTCATAAGAAGCTGATTGTGCTTCTGCTCCTTTCCCGGAATTGGATTGATTGGGAAATCACCAATCTCAAGTAATGTACAGTCTGCCGTAAGACCGGTTGCCACTCTTGCTGAAACAGTAGGACCAAGGTCACGGCCGATTGCCGTTGCACCGACCAGAACGATTTCTGGCTTGTATTCATTTATAACTGATGCAAGTGCATGTGCATATGGCTCAGTTCTGTAATTTTTAAGCTCAGGATTGTCAACAACGATAACCCTGTCTGCACCGTAAGCGGCAAGCTCATCCACAAGTCCTGAAACCTCAGAGCCGATTAAAACTGCCGTAACCTGTGCATCTAACTTAGAAGCAAGTCTCTTTCCCTCGCCGATAAGCTCGAAGGAAATACCGCTTAATACATTATCTACCTGCTGTGCAAAGACGAATACGCCTTTGTATTTTTCCATTTCTTCTGCGTTCATTGCGCCCATTTTATTCACCACTTTTCCTTTTAAAATTAAATTACATGTTTATCTTTAAGCTTTCCTACGATATATGCTACCGGATCAGCATCCTCCGGCGCCATCTCGCCCTGACCCTTCTTAACCTTGTCAGACGCCTTGGCAATCTTTGTAGGTGAACCGTTCAAACCAATATTTGAATCGTCAACATCAACAAGATCTGCTCTTCCCAGTGTAGTAATCTCCGTCTCAACCGCTTTGAAAATTCCACCCGGAGTCATATATCTCGGCTCATTTAATTCTGAAAGAGCTGTGATAAGACATGGCAGCTTAGCCTTAAGCATATGGTATCCATCGTCATACTGACGCTTAACGACAATGCTGTCATTCTCTAATTTAATTTCCTGCGCATATGAAATAACCGGAAGACCAAGATGCTCGGCAATCTGCGGTCCAACCTGCGCAGTATCTCCGTCAATAGCCTGACGTCCTGTAATTATGAGGTCATATTCAAGCTTTCTCAAAGCTCCTGCAAGCGTAGTTGATGTAGCCCATGTATCGGCTCCGCCAAGCACTCTGTCCGTTACGAGAACACCCTTGTCAGCACCCATTGCTATAGCTTCCTGAAGAACATCTGCTGCCTTTGGAAGTCCCATTGTAAGAACCGTAACCTCAGCTCCGTATTGATCCTTTAATCTAAGCGCAGCCTCAAGACCTGCCTTATCATCCGGATTCATGATTGTGAGCATTGCTCCTCTATCTAATGTACCATCCGGGTTAAACTTAACTCCACCCTTCGTATCAGGTACCTGCTTTATACAAACGACAATTTTCACGTTAAGTACCTCCTTAATTTAAGATGTTAGCAGAGATAACCATACGCTGCACTTCTGAAGTACCCTCGTAAATCTCTGTAATCTTAGCATCACGCATCATACGCTCTACATCATATTCCTTAATGTAACCGTATCCACCATGTAACTGAACACACTTTGTTGTCACTTCCATGGCAGCCTCTGCAGCATACAGCTTAGCCATAGCTGCTTCAACTGAATAGGAAGTCTTGTGATCCTGCTGATACTGCGCCTTCTTCATTGCAGCCTTGTATACAAGAAGCTTTGCAGCCTCAACCTTTGTAGCAAGGTCAGCAAGAACAAACTGTGTATTCTGGAACTGTGCAATTGACCTGCCAAACTGTTTTCTTTCCTTAACGTAGTTGATCGTAGTCTCAAGAGCGCCCTCTGCAAGACCAAGCGCCTGAGCGGCAATTCCGATACGTCCGCCGTCAAGGGTGTGCATTGCAATTCCAAAGCCCTTGCCCTTTTGTCCAAGTAAATTGTCCTTTGGAATACGGCAGTCAGTGAAAATAAGCTCATAGGTAGATGATGCGCATATACCCATCTTGTTTTCCTTTGTACCAAATGTAAATCCCGGAGTTCCCTTGTCCACAATAAATGCAGAAATTTCCTTCATCTTTCTTCCACGCTTCTCAACAATTCCGGTAACGGCAATAACAATATATACGTCTGCCTCCTTACCGTTTGTGATAAAGCACTTGGAACCGTTAAGCACCCACTCGTCACCGTCAAGAACAGCCTTTGTCTGCTGTCCCTGGGCGTCCGTACCTGCGCCCGGCTCGGTAAGTCCGAAAGCTCCAAGCTTCTTTCCGGAAGCAAGGTCAGGAAGGTACTTTGCCTTCTGCTCCGGCGTGCCGTAAGTCTGGATAGGGTCTACGCAAAGTGATGTATGTGCAGAAACAATAACACCTGTAGTTCCGCAAACCTTTGAAAGCTCCTCAACACACATTACATATGTAAGTGGGTCACATCCCTGTCCTCCGTCTTCCTTTGCAACAGGAATACCTAAGAAGCCGTATTTAGCCATCTTTTCTACAGTCTCTCTTGGAAATCTGTGTTCCTCGTCAATTTCCTGAGCAAGAGGCTTAACTTCATTCTGCGCAAATTCCCTGAACAGATTTTGCGCCATTTCATACTTCTTGTCTAAAGTGAAATCCATTCTAAATTTTCCTCCATCTATTAAACTATTATAGTTATAAATCGGAACATCATCGCATTCAAGTTTCGCTTCGCGAAAGCGATGACGCTACATCTCAAGTTTTTCAAAACATGAGACAACTACTGAGCGTCAACCGGTGTCTTTGTGCGGTCAGCATTGTATACGTAGAAGCCCTTACCGCTCTTAACGCCAAGATTTCCGCCGCGAACCATCTTGCGGATAAGAGGACATGCGCGGTACTTGCTGTCTCCTGTTTCCTTGTAAAGAACATCCATAATTGCAAGACAGATATCAAGACCTACAAAATCTCCTAACTCAAGAGGTCCCATCGGGTGATTTGCGCCAAGCTTCATGGCAGCGTCAATACCTGCTATGTCTGAAACGCCCTCCATCTTAATAAATGCAGCCTCATTAATCATAGGGATTAAGATACGGTTTACTACGAAGCCTGCTGCCTCCTGAACCTGTACAGGTGTCTTTCCGATTTCCTCAGAAATCTTTATAATCTTATCAACTGTCTCCTGTGGAGTATTTACGCCTGCTATAACCTCAACAAGCTTCATTCTGTCAGCAGGATTGAAGAAATGCATACCAATCATAGGACGGGTAAGTCCGTTTCCAATCTCAGTGATGGAAAGTGATGAAGTATTGGAAGCAAATATGCACTCAGGCTTGCATATCTTGTCAAGCTCTGAAAATGTAGTTTTCTTAACCTCCATATCTTCAAATGCAGCCTCAACGATCAAATCACAGTCTGCACAGATATCCTCCTTAAGACCAGCGGTAATACTTGCAAGTATACCGTCAACTGCCTCCTGTGTCATCTTTCCTTTTTCTACAAGTCTTGCATAGCCCTTGGCAATTTTGTCCTTGCCGCCCTCTGCCCATTCCTTCTTGATGTCACAAAGCGCAACCTCATATCCGTCAATCTGAGCAAATGCCTTAGCAATACCCTGACCCATAGTTCCGGCACCAATAACGCCAACCTTCATTTTTACGTCCTCCTAATATTAAAATTTTATTTATTTTGGAAAGGCACAACCTTAAGCTTCTTTTCCTTGTCTTTTTCAAGGAAGTTACCCATTCCTGCCTTTTGATCCTCCGTCTCAAAGCAATCACCGAAAAGCTTCTCCTCGATAACGATAGCCTTGTCCATATCAACCTGTAAGCCGTCGTTTATGGCTTTCTTGCAGTTTCTTACTGCAATCGGCGCATTTGCCGCAATGCCTGCCGCCATCTTCTTCGCTGCCGGAAGCAGCTCCTCCTGTGTGTAAACCGCATTTACAAGACCTATTCTTAAAGCCTCGTCAGATTTAATGTTTCTTGCAGTATAAATCATCTGCTTTGCCATACCTGCGCCAACAAGCCTTGCAAGTCTCTGTGTACCGCCAAAGCCCGGCGTAATTCCAAGTCCAACCTCAGGCTGTCCGAACACTGCGTTGTCAGAGCATATTCTGATGTCACAGCTCATGGCAATCTCGCATCCACCGCCAAGGGCAAATCCGTTTATGGCAGCTATAACAGGAATCGGGAATGTCTCAATCTTTCTGAATACATCATTTCCCTTTTTACCAAATGCCTCTCCCTCAGCCTTGGTGAGTGTTGACATCTCTCCTATATCAGCGCCGGCAACAAAGGATTTTTCTCCTGCGCCTGTTAATACGATAGCTCTTGTTGCTTCCAGATCAACGGCGTCAAATGCAGCCTCAAGCTCCTCAAGCACCTGACTGTTTAATGCGTTAAGCGCCTGTGGTCTGTTGATTGTAACTACACCTACAAAGCCGTCCTGCTCATAAGTTATAAATTCCATCTGTATCTCCTTTTCTGTAGAGCGTCATCACATTTAAAATCCGGCTTTGCCAAAGCGATAACGCTGCATATTCGTTTTTCTTTAAAAACCGAAAACAATTTTTAATCTCTCTTAACGATTGTTGCACATCCCATACCGCCGCCGATACAAAGTGTTGCAAGACCGTTCTTTGCATCCTTTGCCTCCATCTCATGGAGAAGCGTAACAAGTATACGACAGCCTGATGCTCCTACAGGGTGTCCAAGCGCAATTGCGCCGCCGTTCGGGTTAAGCTGCTTTGCAACATCAATTCCAAGGTCCTTGCCGACTGCAACAGACTGAGCTGCAAACGCCTCGTTTGCCTCGATAATATCAAAGTCCTCAATCTTCATTCCGGTCTTGTCCATAACCTTCTTTGTTGCTGCAACAGGTCCGATACCCATGATTGAAGGGTCAACGCCTGCAAGCGCTCCTGCAACCCATGTAGCCATCGGCTTAACGCCAAGCTCCTTTGCCTTCTCCTCGCTCATTACAACGATTGCTGCTGCGCCGTCGTTGATGCCTGATGCATTTCCTGCCGTAACATATCCGTCTGGATTGATGGTGCGAAGTCTGGCAAGTCCCTCCATTGTAGTGCCCGGACGTGGTCCCTCATCCTTCTTAAACTCAATTGTCTCTTTCTTCTTCTTAATCATTACAGGAACGATTTCCTTATCGAAAGCGCCTGCCTCCTGAGCTGCAACTGCCTTATTCTGGCTGTTTACCGCAAACTCATCAAGCTCCTCACGGGTAAGCTTCCACTGGTCTGCAATATTGTCAGCAGTCTTAATCATATGGTAGTCATTGAACGCATCCCAAAGAGCGTCATGAACCATTGTATCAACTAACTTTCCATCGTTCATTCTGTAACCGTATCTGCCCTGCATAACTGCATATGGAGCCATTGACATATTTTCCATACCGCCTGCAACAACAACATCAGCCTCACCTGCCATAATCATCTGCGCTGCCATATTTACACAGTTAAGACCTGAACCGCAGACTACGTTTACGGTTACTGCAGGAACCTCAATAGGAAGTCCGGCTTTAATAGATGCCTGACGTGCAACGTTCTGACCTAAGCCTGCCTGAATAACACAGCCCATATACACCTGATCAACCGCTTCCGGTGCTACACCTGCTCTGTTTAATGCCTCTTTAATAACTATCGCACCAAGCTCCTGTGCAGGAGTTGTACTGAGTGAGCCACCCATAGTACCAATTGCTGTACGACATGCGCCTGCTAAAACTACTTTCTTTTCCATTGTTTAAAATTCCTCCATCTTTCTTTATTTGAACTTATGCGTCAAATACGCCTTATTCTGTCTAAGGACATACCCCTCGACACTGATATGCCTATAATATCATATTTAGGTCTGTTTCGCAACAGATTAACCTCCTACTTTTTCTTCTTTTTATGAATGTTTCTTATGGTTTTTTTCTTTCTTTTTTCGTCATTATTTTTATTATTTCCCTTATTTTCTCTAAAATCTCCTCCGTATTTTACATTATCCCTGCCATGTTTTTCACCATTTTCTTTGCCATGCGCCTTAAAAGCCTCATCATTTTTCCTTGGACGGATAAGACATTTTTTGTCATAACCAATCAAATCTGTCCTTTTTGCAATTGTCAGGGCTTCGTGAACCAAATCATAATTTTTTGGATTCCGGTACTGGATAAGCGCTCTCTGCATTGCCTTTTCGTGGGGCGACCTCGGAACATACACCTCCTCCATTGTCCTCGGATCAACCCCTGTATAGTACATACAGGTTGAAATGGTGGACGGTGTAGGATAAAAGTCCTGCACCTGCTCCGGCATATATCCTAAATCCCTTAAATACTCCGCAAGCTTAACTGCGTCCTTCATCGTGGAACCCGGATGGGATGACATAAGATAAGGGACCATGTACTGCTTCATGCCAAGCTCATCATTTATTTTTTTATATTTGTCGCAAAAGCTTTTGAAAACATCATTGGAGGGCTTCCCCATTTTATGAAGAACATTGTCCGAAACATGCTCAGGCGCCACCTTCAGCTGACCGCTTATATGATATTTGCACAGCTCATAAAAGAATGCATCATTTTTATCTGTCATAAGATAATCAAATCTTATTCCCGAACGTATAAACACCTTTTTCACATTCGGAAGCTGCCGGAGCTTTCTTAAAAGCTCAAGATAGGAGCTGTGGTCCACCCTCAGGTTTTCACACGGCTTTGGAAAAAGGCACTGCTTATTTTTACATACTCCGTATTTTTCCTGCTTTTCACATGCCTTTATCCTGAAATTTGCCGTTGGTCCTCCCACATCGTGTATGTAGCCCTTAAAATCAGGCTCCCACACCATTTTTTCAGCCTCCTGCAATATGGATTTATCACTTCTTGTCTGTATAATTCTTCCCTGATGAAATGTCAGGGCGCAGAAGCTGCACCCACCAAAACAGCCTCTGTTACTTACAAGACTGAATTTTACCTCCGAAATGGCAGGCACGCCGCCAAGCACTTCATAGGATGGATGATACGTTCTTTTGTAGGGCAATGAGTAAACCCTGTCCATCTCATTTTCCGTAAGGGGCGCCGCAGGCTTATTCTGAACAACATACATATGGTCATTATATTTTTCCACAAGGGTTTTCGCTGTGTAGTGGTCTGTATTTTCATACTGGATTTTAAAGCTTTTTGCATAATTTAATTTGTCAGCCTTCAGCTCATCATAAGATGGAAGCTTTATATAGTCATAAATATTTTCCATGCTTCCCGTCCTGTATGCCGTACCCTCAACAAAGCATATATCCTTTGCGCAAATACCGCTGTCAAGGGCTTCTGCAATCTCAACGATAGCCCTTTCTCCCATTCCGTAAATCAGTATGTCAGCCTGGGAATCAATCAATATGGAATGCTTTATGTGATTCGACCAGTAATCATAGTGGGCAAGCCGCCTTAAGCTTGCCTCAATGCCTCCTATAATAACAGGAACATCCTTATATTTTCTTCTTATAAGGTTGCAGTAGACAACCGTTGCATAATCCGGTCTTTTACCCATTATCCCACCCGGAGTATAGGAATCATGTTCTCTTTTTCTTTTGGATACTGAATAATGATTTACCATGGAATCCATGTTTCCGGCAGATACAAGATATGCGAGACGCGGTCTGCCGTATATATCTATGCTTGCAGGATTTTTCCAGTCCGGCTGGGATATGATTGCAACCCTGTAGCCGTAAAGCTCCAGCATACGGCTTATGATTGCAGGACCAAAGGAAGGATGGTCAACATACGCATCCCCTATGACATAAACAAAGTCGGGCTGTTCCCAGCCCTTAAGCTCCATTTCCTCCCTGTTTAAAGGGAGAAATCCATCATCATACTCATAATCAAATTTATCCATATGCCTCTCCGTAGAAATACAAACTGCATTTTAGAAATAATACATTTTGCTCATCACTATTAATATAATATTTTGCCGTAATTTTAATTTTCCCGCAGTCTTACATACTTTCTTGCAATTCCCGCTCCCTTTGCAACAAGCAGCTCAGGCGATTCAATTTTTGCCGCCTTCACCCCAAGCCTTTCGTCAAAAAGCTTGTCTATTCCATATATTTTGCTCCCTCCACCGGTTAAAATAATACCGGTTTCCGAAATGTCGCTTGCAAGCTCAGGGGGAGTTACCTCGAGAACGCGCTTGACAGCATCCACAATCTGCTCAGTTGCTTCTGAAACCGCCTCCATTATCTCTGAGGATTTAACCTGAAGCTTCGTGGGAAGTCCCCTTACAAGCTCCTTCCCCTTTGCATATCCAACCGCATCCTTCTGTCTTGGATAAACGGAGCCTATTTCAAGCTTAAGTATCTCCGCCGAAACGTCTCCAAGAAGTATGTTATGGCGTTTTCTCATATACTTTATAATTGCCTCGTCAAAATCCTCTCCGCCAATTTTTATGGACTTTTCATTTTTTATTCCGCCTTTTGAAATAACGGCAATATCCGTTGTTCCGCCGCCTATATCGACAATCATATAGCCCTTGGCGGTATCAACATCCACGCCTGCTCCTATGGCTGCCGCAAAGGGCTCCTCAAGTATATAGACCTCCTTTGCTCCCGTCCTGTATACTGCGTCCTCCACAGCTCTGATCTGAACAGGCGTTATACCGCTTGGAACACAGACGCATATACTTGGTCTTCCCCATATCTTTCTCTTTTGCATTGCATTTCTCACAAAAAGCTTTAACATGCGCTCTGTAAGTGTATAATCAGATATGACGCCATTTCTAATAGGTCGTACAACCTCTATTCCCTCCGGTGTTTTTCCCATCATTTTTTTAGCCTTGTTGCCAACGGCAAGTATCTTTTTGCTTCTGGCTTCAAATGCAATTACGGACGGCTGGTTTACAACAATCCCCCTGTCCTTCATATAAATAACCGTATTTGAAGTACCCAAATCTATTCCTATGTCTATATTTATCAATGCTTTTTCCCCTATTCGTAAAATAATTCACCGAAAGCTGTCGCAATAAGCAAAAAACAAGTCGGTGCCATAAATAATTATAAGCACCGACTATAATTTTTTCAATATATTATTTAAAATCTTCAGCTAGTAAATATTTCTTGGAAATACCCTTCTGCTTTTCTCTGTCCTCACATTTAAGAAGTGCATCATCAACAGTCTTAAGCATTCTGTCAATATTACCGCTTTCCATCGCCATAAGAAGGCTTCTCAATGTTCCGTCTATATCATCTGATTTAAAACCTCTTTGAGAGATATAGCCCTTAGCAATTGCTATCATATCTGCCGTGGAAATTCCATGCATATTAACAATATACTTAAACATGCCGCTTTCAGGCTTTGCGCCGTCCATAAGTCTTTCGATTGAACCCGACTCACCTGTAAGTATAATTACAATATTGTTTTGTTCAGGACTCGAAAGCTTTATAAGCTCATTAAACCTGTCTGCTGCTATCAGACCTGCATTTTCAACAACAAGGCATCCATCCTTAAGCTTAGTCATTGCATCTGCAAGCTTAACCTTATTAAGTGCTGCAGCCTTTATCTTTGCAATTGTCTTAGCCTTACATATTGCCATATCGTAAAAGCTTCTTGCAAAATCCTCTCCTACGCTTGTAAGTCCAAAGCCATGTTCACCCTTAAGTATGACATTTCTTGATTCCTTCGGATTGTTTGCAATACTGTTAAATGTATCAATAATCGAAGCGGAAATGCTGTCTACCTTTGTATATTTCTCAAGGTAGTACGCTGCCATCGGAAGCGTGCCATCCTCTGACGGCATGGTAAGATCAAGCTTAATTTTATCAGCTTCCTCTGCAGCCTTTAAAGCTTCTTCCTCCGCCTTTCTCGCAGCCTCAAGAATCTTCGCAGCCTCCTCTGCCTTCTTGCGGGCAGCCTCCTCCGCTTTCTTTGTTTCTTCCTCTAACTTCTTATGGGCTTCCTCTGCAGCCTTACGCTTTGCTTCCTCGTCAGCTCTGCGTTTTGCCTCCTCGTCAGCCTTGCGCTTTGCTTCCTCTGCCTCAGCAGCTTTTTTAGCTTCTTCTTCGGCCTTACGCTTTGCTTCCTCTGCCGCTCTCTTAGCTTCTTCCTCTGCTGCCTTTCTTTCATTTTCCTCTGCCTGCTTACGGGCTTCCTCTGCTGCCTTTAAGGCCTCCTCCTCTGCCTTCTTTGCGGCCTCAAGGATTTTCATTGCTTCCTCTGCCTTCTTGCGGGCAGCCTCTGCAGCCTTTTTCGCTTCCTCCTCAGCTTTCTTCTTAGCCTCAGCTTCTGCTTTCTTTTTAGCTTCTTCCTCCGCCTTACGCTTTGCTTCTTCCTCTGCCTTGCGCTTTGCTTCTTCCTCCGCCTTGCGCTTTGCTTCTTCCTCTGCCTTGCGCTTTGCTTCCTCCTCTGCCTTGCGCTTTGCTTCTTCCTCCGCCTTGCGCTTTGCTTCTTCCTCTATACGTTTTCTGCTTTCTTCTGCCTGCTTTGCAGCTTCCTCCTCTGCCTTTTTAGCCTCTTCAAGTATCTTTGCAGCTTCCTCCGCTTTCTTGCGGGCTTCCTCCGCTGCCTTCAATGCCTTATCCTTTGCCTTGGCTCTTGCTTCTTCCTCTGCTTTCCGGTGAGCCTCCTCCGCTGCCTTTTTGCGGGCCTCCTCTGCCGCTCTCTTGCGCGCTTCCTCTGCTTCCTTCATGGCAGCGTCCCGTTCAGCTCTCTTACGCGCTTCTTCCTCAGCTCTTTGCTTTGCTGCAGCCTCGGCAATTCTTCTTTCGCGTTCAGCAGCCTTTTTCTCAGCCTCCTCAAGCTTAGCCCTTCTACGTGCTTCCTCTGCCTGTTTTGCAGCTTCTTCCTCCGCCTTTTTCTTTGCGGCTTCCTCTGCTTTCCTTGCAGCCTCTGCTTCCGCCTTCTTCCTGGCTTCCTCTGCGGCCTTTGCAGCAGGATTCTCCTTTTTAGCTGCCTCATCGCCATAGTTTGCAAACTTCGATAACTCTGCCCCCAAGGCATCATCATCGTCGTTATCTATGTCGTACATGCTCTTAACATCATTTGTCGCCGTCTTTCTGTTAGGCACAATGTTAATATCATCATCATTTTTTGTGCCGGACTTTGACGCTTCAGTCGTCTGCCAGTTCGTTCCATTGGAAATTACGGTTGTATCTCCATCCTTTACAAATGTTGTCGTATCATCCTTTTCACTGTCATCATCTATAACCGTTACGCTTCCATCACTGCCGGTAATCTTTGTAGGCTGAAGCCTTGCCTTTTGTTCTCTTAAATAGCTGTCGTCCTTTGACGGAGCAGCAGTTTCTGCCATTTTCAGTTTAGGAGCTTCCTCAGTTTTCTGCTTCGTCTCCTCTTTCTTAGCGGTTTCACCTGCTCCTGCAATTTTGAGCTTACCTGTAGAGGTCTTAGTTTCAGTACCGGCAGAGCCTGTATTAAGCTTTAATCCAAGCCCTCCTGACGGCTTAGCTGACGAGTCAGAATTGTTGTCTGCTACCCCTCCAAGTCCGCCTGTTCCTACTCCGCCAAGTTTCTTTCCTGATTTATCAGGCTGAATACCGACACTCATTCCAAGCGAAGGCTCCTCTGCTTTATCAGCAGCTTTCTTATTTTCTTCTGCCTTGACAGTTTTTTCCTTTTCAGGCGCTGCGGCTGCCTTGCTTTCTTCCTTATTTTCTGCTTCCGCAGCTTCCGGTTTGGCTTCTGCTGCCGGAGTCTCCTCCTCAAGCTCAATACCTAACTCGGCGGCCTGCTTTCTCCTCTTTTTCTCCTCGATTTTAGCAAGCTCTTCGGCTGACAAAGTCTTATACTTATGCTTTCCATCCTCGGATTTATTCGTTGTCACAGAAGCTTTTCCGGACAACTGCATATTTTCCTGCTCTTTTTTAGCTTTTGCAGCCTTTGCAGCCTTTTCCTTTTCAACCTGTGCCCTTACAGCAGCAATCAATGCTTCTCTTTGATCAATAGCCACTTATTTTGCCTCCTTTCAGTAACCCTACCGGCAAGAACTATCTATGTTCTTTTATTTTTCTTAAAATTTCTCTTTTTTCAGAACTTATTTTCAAGGATGCCTTTAATGCATCTCTGGAAGCGGTATCATTTATCGGATTATCAGGCTTATGGACTGCCATCTCAGCTTGTTTTTTCGGTGTTACACTTCCATAGTCAATACCTAATGATGCCAAAAGCGCTTCTGCTTCCCTTTGCATCTGTTCTTCCTTCAGAAGATTTGCCTGCAATTTATCCTGAGCCTTTTCCATAATTTCATCGAAATTATTTTCTACTTCTACAACATTATACTCAGGGAACAAATCCGTTTTAAACACCGGAAAATCAAGATTACTTTTCTTTGAAGCCAACTCAGCAAGCAGGTCTGTTTTCTGAGCATCATCCTCCATAGGTTCAACTTCCTGTTCCGATTCAATTTCCATTCCCGGTTTCGATTCGTCTTCCCATTTTTCACGGGCTTCAGCTACCGTTTCAGCTTCCGTTTCAACCTCTATTTCCGGTTCTGCTTCTTTTTCAATGTCAGCCTCATAGTACGGTTCCTTAACCTCAAGCTCTGCCTCTGTGTATGGCTCTGATTCCTTAACCTCTGATTCAATCTCATCATATGGCTCCGGTTCAACCCCAAATGTCTCCTGCTCATTTTCCTGTAAAGGCGCTTCCTCCGTAATATCCGGTTGTTCCTCTGACTTTACTTCAAACTCAAAATCAAATTCGAAATCAGCATCTTCATTCCTATCAAAGCTTTCTTCCTCTGCTTCAACAGCATTTACTTTTTCTGTCTCTGACTGATTTTTCTCCTGCTCATCCTTTGCATCAAATTCAAAGTCAAATTCAAAATCATCATTCTCTGTATCTTCTCCGACATCGACTTCGGATGTGGTTTCCGTTTCTTCCCCGTCATCAAACCCGGATGCGGTTTCCGTTTCTTCCGCAATATCAGTCTCAGCAATATTTTCTGTAACTTCTTCAGCGCCAGCCTCGGAAACGTTTTCTGTTTCTTCCTCAGCATCAGTCTCAGAAACGTTTTCTATATCTTCTTCCTCCAAGGACATTGACCCAAATTCATCATCCTCTGTGACAGTAAAATCATCTGTTTCATCATCCTCATCTTCATCAATAATAATGTCTGAGGCCTCAAATACATACTCCATCTTCTTCTTTGAAAAGAATTTTTCCGTCTCACTCTTTTCAGAATCCGTATTGTCAAAAGTATCGTTATAATCGACTTCGCCGTCCAAATCATCAATTGTATCCGCCTCGGCAGCAAAATCGTTACTTTCCTCATCCACTGAAATAACCAAATCACTTTGGGCTTCATTTTCTTTTAAATGTAACTTCGACATATCTGTCTCTCCATTATCAAGTGTATCTTTTTCCCAACTATCCTGAGCCCTCTCCTCATCCGTATTAACTTCCGCAAGATGACTTTCATCCTCTTGCTCCGGTTCGTCATTCAACAAAACTTCCTCTATATTAAATTTATATTTTTTTGTCTGAATATCACTATCGCGGTTTTCTGTTTCAGAAACTGCTTCGACTTCTGCCTCCACCTTAATATTGCTACCTGTATCCGTGATATTTTCAGAGTTCAGCGCAGCTTCGTTCTTATTACTGTTTTCTTCATTCGCCACGGTTCCTTCAACCTTGTCCTTATCAGTCTCCACACTGTTCTTTTCCAAGGTTGCATCTTCAATATCAGAAGCCTCATCAGATTTTGTCTCTGTTTTTTCAGATACTTCTGTATGTTCTTCCGTTGTCGGCATTTTTTCAGCTTTCTCTGGCTTACTCCCGCCTTCTTCAGGTCTGTCTCCGGCTTCCTCTGGCTTACTCCCACCTTCTTCACCGTTATGCTCTTCTGTTATCTCCTCAGTCAAATTTTCATCAGTTTGCTTAGATTTCTTAAACAGCTTTTTAAATAATCCGGTTTTCTTATTATCCTGATTTGCCGTCTCATCGTCCTGAGCTTCGGCTTCCTCGTTCGCCATTCTTTCTTTTTCCTCAAGCTCACGTTCCTGTTTTTCATGCTCCTTAATAAGCTTTTTCATTTTACGCTTTGAAAGCTCCTCGACTCCCTCGCCAACTTCCTCAAACATAATTGTAATTTCAGCTTCTTTCGGGTGAATTCTCAATTCGTCGTCTTCTATGAGCTTTAATTCCTGCTCTCTGACTTCTCGTTCATCCTCATCATTATCCTCAACCCACTCTTTTGCATATGTGTAAATGAGAGAATCAACCTCCTGATTACCTGCAGCTATTTTACCGATACAATCGGAATGTTCACTATTTTTATATGTGGCGCAGTACACATCAGAAAGCGCCTCAGCATCACTTTTACGCCCAAGCTTTATCAAAAGCAGATACGTAATAAAGCTCCAGTCATAATCCATGCTGTGCATATAGGAAGCTTCCAGATATTCAATAAGCTTTTCCACAGGCTCACCGTGGGCGTTGTCATATATATATTTTGCCTGTCTGGTTTCGATGCTGTCATCGGAACCAAACAGGTAAATATCATAGTATCTTTTTGCCAAATCCTCATGTCCTGCATTCAAATGGAGCTCAATAAGAGAAAATATAACTCTTTTAGATTCGGGAGCAAGCCTGTGTGCCATAACAAGAACCCTTCTTGCATCCTTGTAGCGGCCGGCATGAGAATAAATATCACCGCAAAGTCTGAGGAATTGCGGATTAAGCGACCTGCTCAAATCCTGACTGTCAACAATTTCAAGAGCAAGACTATATTCCCTTGCATTAGCCAATTCCTTTATCTTGTTCACACTAGCCATAGAAAGCCCTGCGCCCATGCTGCTCACCTCAAAAAAAAGATAGTTTTAGTTTATCACACAGTCTTTTGTTTTACAACAATTAATGCCCCTCAAATACCTTTTCAACCTTCTCAATAACCGTATCCTTCATGTTACCGCGGGTTTTCTCATACTGAAGTCCCGATTCCATAATTTCAAGAAGCTCCATCCTGTACTGTGTATCAATATCCTTTATGTACTCCATAAGAACATCCTTAATCTCCATAACAAATTCCTTGGTCTGCATCTTGGCAAGCATCTCGTCAGGATTAAATCTTGAACCTGCAGACTTCATGTCATCCTGCTTACGTGCACATACAACACATTCCTCTGAGCCTGCCTCATTTACATATCCGCAGTTACAGGTCCATGTCATACCATCAGACTTGTATTTCTCAACAGCATCAATACCTCTCTTTTCCTTGAGCGCCTCAAGTCTGTGAAGCGGCATTGTTACGTTTACAGGTACATCGTTGCAGGCAAATACGCCTCTGCTTGTAACATATTTTGATATTGTAACCTTTGAATCCTTTATTAAAAGTATATCCTTTGCAGGCAGCTTACATTCGATTTCGTTTGCCCTTATCTGCGTTACATTACCTCTTTCAAATACAAAATCAAGGTTTTTAAGCAAAAGCTTTTCCTCATAAAGATTCGTAAGCTCAATGTCAACTCTTACAGCCTTTATGTCATCCATATTATAGTTGAAAAATTCGGTAGCTATTGTAACATTTTTGCTGTCACCTGACAGTATGACCTTTACCGGTCTTGGTACAAGTCTGTTATAATAATTGCTTACATAGAGCTCTTTTACTGTTTTTTTCTCAGCTGCTGCCTTTTTCCTTAATGTAACCGCCGTTCCTGATGCAATTGTGCCTACTGAATAATTTGCAAACTGAGTGTAGTTAAACTCCGCACCGATAATGGCATCTGCCCCCTTTGCCTCCGCAAGCTTTTTAAGCTTTTGCATGGCAACCTCGTTTGCCTGTTCAAGCTTGCTTGTAAGCTTATCGCTCTCTGCGTCAGAGACCTCGGTAACACTCGCTGCAATGCCCTTAAAGAAATTAGAGCCAAGTACTGTTTGTCCCGCTACAAAGCCAAGATACTCCTCGATGTCATATCCCTCAAAGCCCGTGCCGGATGTAATCATAATTTCACTCATCTTTAAACCCTCCACTTAAAAATATTCGAATAAATATAGAAAAAATTATATCATATTCCAAACATGTTTTAAAGTGTTTTTGTATAAATTATTACATTTTGGATTTACTTTTTGTGCATTTATGACACAATCACTAAAATTTCAGAGGATTCATGTTTTCATACTTATAATAATAAAACTCCAGACTGAAATATGTGTGCTCCTCACTGTCCCCTATTACCCGCCAGTCAGGAAGCCTGTCCAGATTCGGAAAATATGTATCCGCCTCATAATTATAGTCAATTTTTGTCACATGAGCATACTTGCAATATGGTAAAAGCATTTCATAAACCGTGCCCCCGCCTACAACAAATATCTGTCTGTCCCCGTACTCCTTAAGCGCCTCAAAAAGCTGCTCCTTGGAATTCACAACAGTGGCATCTTTCACCTTATAATCAGGGTTTGCGGACAGTATAATGTTATCCCGTCCCGCAAGGGGAAGTCCGTTCGGGAAACCTGCCAGAGTTTTTCGTCCGAGCACTATTACATTTCCCATGGTGACCTGTCTGAAAAATTTATGATCCTCCGGTATGGAAACAAGCAGATTCCCTTTATTTCCAATAGCCCAGTTATTATCAACAGCAACAATTAAATCCATTTGTTTTCTCCTCGCAATTGTCTTTTTAAATGGCAACCGGTATATTTTCAACCTGCGGTCCAGTCTCATAATTTTTGATACTGAAATCATCAAGGGTAAATTTATAAAAATCCTTTATGTCAGGGTTCATGGAAAATTCCGGCGCCGGATATGTTTTTCGTGTAATAAGCTCCTTTACGATTGGGATATGCCTGTCATATATATGAGCGTCAGCAATGACATGAACCAGCTCGCCTGCTTCAAAGCCCGTAACCTGCGCCATCATATGCACAAGAACAGCATATTGCACAACATTCCAGTTATTTGCCGTAAGCACATCCTGGGAACGCTGATTTAATATAGCGTTAAGCTTATTTCCCGTAACATTAAATGTGACGCTGTAGGCACATGGATAAAGGTTCATCTCGGATAGGTCCTGATGTACATATATATTTGTCATAATCCGGCGGCTGAAGGGATTATTTTTCAAATCATATATAACCCTGTCAACCTGATCCATCATACCCTCTTTGTACTTATGCTTCACGCCAAGCTGATATCCGTATGCTTTTCCGATTGAGCCATTTTCATCCGCCCATGCATCCCATATATGGCTCTTTAAATCGTTTACATTGTTGGATTTTTTCTGCCATATCCACAAAAGCTCGTCTATTGCGGATTTTATATATGTTCTTCTCAAGGTTATTGCGGGAAACTCCTTGGAAAGGTCATACCGGTTCACGATTCCAAATCTTTTGATTGTATATGCATATGTTCCATCCTCCCACTTTGGACGAACCTTTTCCCCCTCCGTACTGTAACCGTTTTCAATTATGTCATTACACATATCAATAAATAGGTTGTCTGCCTTGCTCATCTTATTCCTCCGACAATTTTACAAAATTAAGTATATACAAAACAAAAATATGTGATATAATGTGCTCTAAGGTTTTTTCCTTTCTGACACTTCAAAAGGTTCAACCACATTCAAAATTTTCCTGATTTTTTTAGAAATTATATAATGAAAGCGAGGTATATTATGCAGGTAAAATCATTTGCTGAAATCCTAAAAGGAAAGCGAGAAGAATTCGGATACAAACAATGTGAGGTCGCAGAGATGCTGTATCTGTCCAGTTCAACATACAGCCATTACGAAGCGGGAACACGGCTTCCGACCATAGAAAACTTAATAAAAATATCCGCTCTTTACAATATGAATCCCCTGGAGCTTCTTTATATATTTGCCCCTGAAGATATCAAATCAAATAGTGAAACATATTTTAATTTCATAAGACATGGTAAATATGCCCTGTCAACAAAAGAGCTGCATCTCCTGTCTGATTTTAACATGCTAAGTAATGACCAGCAAAATGCAATAATCAATATGACTAATCTGTTTAAAAAAAGTAACATACCACATTAATCAAACCTTTTCATCTACATTATTTCCCACAAGCAGGTCGCCAAATGCTTCATCAGCATTCTTATCATATGGATTTGATTTTGAATACCTTATCTGAGTAGTTGTAGTGCCTCCTGCAATATATGACGTGCCACACTCAGGACACACCTCCATCTTAAGCGCAACCGATGCGCTTATAAGCTTTGCCCCGGGCTTGCTTCCCTTGGCAATGGCATTGGCAACATGCTCCCTCTCATGGGCGCTTACCTTGGCATAGGATTGTTCAGGTCTTATTTTCCCCGGTGTTTTGAAGGAAACATCAGGTTCATTGGAGCCATCCACATATCTTCTGTTCTTGCATGTCTGACATTCAGCAGACTTTACCCTGGAAGAACTGTCTACCGTATTGTCAGTATTGACAGGCATCACCCTGTCTGCCATGCTTATCGGCACAGCGTAATTGTTACTCATACCATTTATGTACATAAAAACAGTCTCCTTTCTAAAGTCCATTCTATCAGTATATATATTATTGTACTACAATATAACCTCGTCTACAAGCTATTTTTTCTTTTGTCAGCCTCATTTTTGCTGTATACACATCCGCAGTAATTCTGTCTGTACAGTCCATATTCTTTGGACAGCTGTATTGACCGTGAATATCCGTTTTTCTTTTTAAAATCGCTGTAAAGATAGTCAATTCCAAGCTCGTCGGAAAGCCTCATGCCAATTTCATTCAGCCACCCGGCATTTTTATGGGGACTTATAGAAAGCGTAGTGGTAAATAAATCATATTTATGCTCCAGAGCATATACGGCAGTTTCCCTGAGTCTCAGCTCATAGCACTTATAACATCTTATTCCCCGTTCGGGCTCATTTTCCAGATTTTTGGATATTTCAATAAACCTTTCCGGATTGTACACGCCCTCCACAACTGCAACATCTTTCGCAAAGGGTGCTTCACTCACAAATCGTTTGAGTTCTCCGATCCTTTTCTCATATTCCTCCCGTATCGTGATATTGGGATTGTAAAAGAAAGCAGTTATGTCAAACTTGGAATACAGGTATTCCAAAACATAAGAGCTGCACGGCGCACAGCACACATGCAGCAATAACTTTTGTTGATTTTGTATATCCATTTATTTTTCTTAATCCTTTCTTGTCAATTTGAACAATCATTTTTAGTAAAAACTACTGGTTTCAAATGCATTTTAGTCACTTTTAACAATTGACATTGTAAAATTTATACAATATACTATTAGTAAATAAACAATTATAATAATTATAGCGATTGAATTATATATTAGCAAGTAGATTTATGAAGCTTTTTAAGAGGAGGAATATCAGATGACAGTTGATCAGGCCGTTAAGAAATTCAAATTGGAGCCCCTTAATGTATACACTGCAAAGGCTAAAGCTAAGGAACTTAATGTGGATGAAGTTCTTTATATGAATGTGCAAAAAAACAAGTATTCATATATCGTAAAAGACGGAGCTCGCGGATTTGTACTCTATCAGGATGAAAAGAGCTTATATACCAAGATGTACAAGGGGCTTAAGATGACACCGTTAGAACCATAGTAAATTACTTAATACTTTTTTTCTCCAAGCCGGACGAATGTCCGGCATTTTTATTACATTATTCCAATATAAACCTTTGTATCATATATGTCATATATACACACAGTAGTCCCAAAACCCCCCATAATAATGTATAAGGGAGACAGACCTGTCCCATTAAATTTCCCTTCACCCTTGAATAATCCCAAACCTTCAAATCGAACATAATATTCACAATAAGTCCGGTAACAAACTCCAGAGTCGTTATGATAAGCGCCGACGCAGCCATTATCTTTACAATGTAAAAACGGCTTTTCTCATATAAGATATCAAGCCCCGTCTGCCCGACAAAAAGAAAGCAAAAACCGCCGCATATTATCATGGAATAATGGGAGTAGCCCCGAAACATTATTTCCAGATAAAAGTATGCGATTCCGCCCGTCAGCCACAACAGAAAATACTGTTGGAATTTCTCAAGAATATCAGAACCCAAACCATTGTTTTTTCCCATATTATTTTACCCTAACATGAAATAGTATCGTATTTAAATTTTATTTATAAAAAGAATCAGTACCGTCTGTAATTAATAATATTTTTACAAAAAAAGCCGGCTTTATTCAAAGCCGGCATCATAATTTTACTTTAATTTTTATTTTTCCATTTTGCTTTTGTAGTACACCTTTACATGCTCTAACGCCTTGTCTGTAAGCTCCACAATCGCAACTGTCTGTCTGCCCCTTTTATCGTTAATCATAAAAGCATACCAGTTGTCCTTGTTCTCCGCCCTGCCTGTGGTAATATTTTTTACGACAAGGGATTTGTTAATGTCAAGCTCATTTTTAAGCTTGTCGCTTTCATATGGAAGAACCCTTGTAACATGGTCTGCATCAAAGGAAAAAAACTCTTTTCTTTTCGCCATGTTGTATATGATAGCGCTGTCAAAATCACCGTTTGTAAAAATATATTCAAACTGTGAGTGAAGTCTCTTGCTTGAAAAACTTCCGAGAAAGCCTCCCACTGCCACAATTAACGCCCCAAACGATATGCTTACTGCCGCAAAGACAGCAATTCCCGCAAGCGCAATTAAATATGACAGCGTAAACGGCAGCATATCCGCAAAAGTTCTTTTTCTTTTTATTACCTGTTCAATATAATCATCCATAAAAACTCCTAAGCAAAGGACTCGTCAATCGCCTTGGCAGCCTTTTTTCCTGCTCCCATGGCAAGTATAACGGTAGCAGCGCCTGTAACTACATCCCCGCCTGCATAAACATTTTTTCTTGTACTCTCATTTGTATCTTCATTTACGATTATTCCGCCCCACTTCTCGGTTTCAAGTCCCTCCGTCGTCTGTCTTATAAGTGGGTTTGGCGACTGTCCTATGGCAATTACAACCGTCTCAACATCTATAATCTTATTTGAGCCCTCAATCGGCTCCGGTCTTCTTCTTCCGGATGCATCAGGCTCGCCAAGCTTTTGTTCAACAACCTCTATACCCTTAACCCAGCCGTCATCACCATGTATTTTTACAGGGTTGTTTAAGAGCTTAAATATTACGCCCTCCTCCTTGGCATGCTCCACTTCTTCCTTCCTTGCAGGCACTTCCTCCTCGCCTCGTCTATATACTATGTATACATCCTCGGCGCCAAGCCGCTTTGCAGTTCTTGCCGCATCCATTGCAACATTTCCCGCACCTACAACCGCCACTCTCTTTCCTATCTTTACAGGTGTAGGAGCCTCGCCCTTCTTATATCCCTTCATAAGGTTTACTCTTGTAAGAAATTCATTTGCAGAGTATACGCCCAAAAGATTTTCACCCGGTATTCTGAGGAAATTAGGAAGCCCTGCCCCCGTTCCAAGAAATACGGCATCATAGCCCTTCTCAAATAAATCATCAACCGTAATTGAACGTCCAACCACAACATTTGTCTCTATTTTAACGCCCAAATCCGTTACGTTTTCAAGCTCCTTTGCCACAAGTGACTTAGGAAGTCTGAATTCAGGAATACCGTAGCTTAAAACACCGCCGGCCTTGTGAAGCGCCTCAAATATTGTAACCTCATAGCCCTTCCTTGCAAGCTCTCCGGCACATGTAATTCCGGCAGGACCCGAACCTACAACTGCCACACGTCTGCCGTTTGGCTTAATGTCATAAGACGGCTTTGTTCCATTCTGCATATGGTAATCGGCAACAAATCTCTCAAGTCTTCCGATTGAAACCGGTTCACCCTTTATACCCCTTACGCACTTACCCTCACATTGGTTTTCCTGCGGACATACCCTGCCGCATATTGCAGGGAGCGCATTTTCACTTGTAATTATCTCGTAAGCCTTCTCAAAATTACCTGCTGCCACCTGCTCTATAAATCCCGGTATCGGTACATTTACAGGGCAGCCTGTCATACAAGGCTTGTTCTTGCAGTTTATACATCTTGATGCTTCCTCCATTGCCATCTCGGCGGTGTAGCCCGTGGCAACCTCATCAAAGTTTTTATTTCTTACATCCGGCTCCTGCTGTGGCATGGGAACCTTATTAGGACTCATATTTGCCATAATTTTATCTCCTCTATTCTATATACCCGGACAATGTTTGTTGGCAGGGTAAAATTATAATCTCATCATACATTCATGTTCTTCTTCCTTAAAGAAAGACTGTCTCCTCATACATTCATCAAAATCTACAAGGAAGCCATCAAAATCCGGTCCGTCAACACATGCAAATTTTGTCTCGCCTCCAACGGTAACCCTGCATCCACCGCACATTCCTGTTCCGTCAATCATAATAGGGTTAAGGGATACAGCCGTATGCAAATCAAACTGCTTTGTGACGGCTACAACATTCTTCATCATTATGAGCGGTCCGATTGCAATTGCATGGTTATATTTTTCTCCCGATTCAATAAGCTCCTGAAGCTTATTTGTAACAAAGCCCTTTCCGCCAAGAGAACCGTCATCTGTCATAATGTAAACATTGTCACAGAACTTCTCAAATTTCTCTGCAAGTATTACAAACTCTGCCGAACGGCCGCCTATTATTACATCTACGGAAACGCCCTCCTCCGAAAGCTTTTTCAACTGCGGATATAAAGGCGCTGCTCCTACTCCTCCCGCAATTCCTATAACACGGTTCCATTTGTCAGCCTCAAACGGCGCAGGCTGTCCTAACGGCCCAACAAAATCGCAGAAGGAATCTCCCTCCTCCAGTCGTTCCATGAGCTTTGTGGAATATCCCACAACCTGAAAAATTATTGTTACGCTGTTTTTATCTCTGTCAAAGTCAGCTATTGTGAGCGGTATTCTCTCTCCGTCCTCGTCAACTCTGACAATAACAAACTGTCCTGCCTCACAACGCGCAGACACGTAAGGAGCCTCCACGTCCATCAAGATAACAGCCTGATTTAAAACTTCCTTTTTTAAAATTTTGTACATGAGATTATCCCCCATTCAAATTCAAATATATTTGCACACGCAAAATCTTTATGATTTTAACATATTTTTTTGTAAATTCATAGACCTTTGTATAATTTTATCAAATTTTGGCATATAAACACATTATCTATATATCAGACAGACAACCCCTGCATCCTTCACATTCCCTGCATTTTACATTTTCTGACATGGCATCCATGCTCATTCTGTAATCGAAATTATTTACCGTTTCCAGAAGGCATACGGACTGCGCACTTATGCCCTTTCCCTGTCCCGTAAAGCCTAATTTTTCCTCAGTGGTCGCCTTTATGTTTACCTGTGTAATATCTATGTTAAGCGCATTTGCAATGTTTTTTCTCATATTCTGAATATAAGGTCCCAGCTTTGGATTTTGTGCAATCACGGTAGCATCAATATTTGATATAAGCATGTTTTCCTTATCAATAAGTCTTCCAACCTCACAAAGCAGCCGAATACTGTCAGCATCCTTATAGCCTTCATCCGTATCCGGAAAATGTTTTCCTATATCGCCAAGCGCAGAGGCACCAAGAAGCGAATCCATTATGGCATGCACAAGGACATCCGCATCCGAGTGTCCAAGCAGCCCCTTTTCATACGGTATTTCAACCCCTCCTAATATAAGCCTTCTGCCTGACACAAGCCTGTGAACATCATATCCCATTCCAACACGCATTTTTAATCCCCCCATTATCATTTTATTAAAAACATTTTCTGCCAAACTCCTACGACATTTTAGTCATCCGATATTATTCGTTGATATAGTATCACATCCAAAAAAATGCCTCAAGAAGAATCGTAGGAAAATATATATTTACTGATTTCGTTTTTCATTGTAGAATAGGGTTAGTCTTTTGTGATTTAGACATATTTATACATTAAGGAGGGTTAATATATGGGACGTTCTATGGGCGGCGGCGGAAGTCGTGGCAGTGGTGGAAGCAGAAGCTCAGGCAGCAGAAGCTCAGGCAGCCGGGGCAGTTCAGGCGGAAGCCGTTCAATGGGAACAGGCAGGCGCGGTACAAGCCGTGCGTTTGGTTCCGGACATTCCGGAGGAAGCTCAGCGAGAGGCACAGGAAGAAGCTACAGCGGTCAAACATCCAGCGGCAATCCGATGATGGGCGGCGGAAGCAGACCACAAGGAGGACATTACGGAGGACATCACGGAGGATACCACAATCCTCCACCACCAAGAAGACACTATTACGGATACGGAAGAAGGCGCTATTACTATGACGGTCCTAACCGTGTATATGTAAATAACTATTCCGGTTCATCCTCAGGGTGCTCAAGTATTTTTGCAGGGCTTATTCTTCTTATTATCGTATTTTCCGCTTTGGGTTCCATGCGCTCATACAGAAATACATACGATGGCTACTATAATAACAAGGCACCAAGTTATTCGGACAGCTATTCAAATATTGAACGTGAGAAGTTTACCGGCAAGGTAAATGTAAACGGATTCTTCAGTGACCCTGACGGTCTTTTGTATGACGATGAGTATTCTATACTGGAAAACGGTTTGAGACATTTTTACAACACCACAGGCGTCTGTGCCTATGTGTACCTTGTAGAAGAATTAGATCCGGGCGTTGACGGTGTTGATGAGGCATCCGCTCTTTATGATGAGCTTTTCGACGACGAGGGACATATACTTTTGCTTTATGACTATCATAACGCATATATGTATGATGCATGCGGTTACGAAATAGCAGGCACAATTGACAACGAGGCTGTTGATATACTGTACGACTATATCGAAGCGCAGTGGTCAAGGGACAGCGAGAATCTCGGCGCTATATTCGGAGGCGGCTGTGCAATGGCTGCTGACAGAATCATGCACAGGGAAAAGACCTTTGCAGAAAAATACAAGGGCATCATCATAGCTCTCATAGTGGGCATCGTTGTAATTGTTGTTGTTTCTATTCTGTTTAAGTGGTGGAAAAAGCGTACTGCCCAGAAGAACAAGGAACAGGAGGATTTGGAAAGAACCTTAAATACTCCTTTGGAAACCTTTGGTGATTCCATGGCTGATTTACAAAAAAAATACGACGAAACCTCAGGCAATCCGTGAAAATAAAGAGTACATAAAAATTGCCGGTTTAAGACATTTCGACTAAAGGATATCTTAAACCGGCGATTTTTATATATCTGAATCTATTGTATCTGATTATAAAATTAAAGTAAATGCTTAATAAGCTCCTCCCTGCTGCATGGTGATAAATATGCAGGCGCTATATCAAATACCGTTTTGCAGCCTGTTACGCCCTCGTTCTTAAGCCTGTACGCCGCTCTTGCATATGCAACGATAACGGAGGCCGTAAACTCAGGATTGGAATCCAGCTTAATGCTATACTCTATTACATGGGAATTTTCTTCCTTCCAGCCTGTCTTACCGCTTCTTATTACAAAACCGCCATGCGGAATACCACTGTGCTCCCTCTTTAGCTCCTCCTCTGTAATAAAGTGAACGGTTGTATCGTAATCTGCAAAATAATTCGGCATATTCTTTATCTCAGACTCAATTTTTACTTTATCCGCTCCCTCCTCAGCAACAACAAAGCATTCTCTTGTATGCTTCTGTCTGGTGGTAAGCTCCGGATTTGAGCCGCTTCTTACCTCATCAAGAGCTTCCGGAACCGGAATTGTATACTGTTTTCCATCCAAAACCCCCGGAACACGCCTTATGGCATCCGAATGGCCCTGACTGACGCCCTTTCCCCAAAATGTATAATCCTTACCCATTGGAAGAATTGCATTTGCATATAATCTGTTTAACGAAAACATTCCCGGATCCCAACCGACGGAAATGATTCCTATTTTTTCTGATTTTTTTGCTGCCTCGTCCACTGCCGAAAAATGCTCCGGTATGTTTGCATGGGTATCGAAGCTGTCAATCACATTAAAGTACTGAACATACTCCTTCGTCTGTGCAGGCAGATCGGTTGCGCTTCCTCCACAAAGAATAAGTACGTCAATTTCATCCTTATGGGCAATTGCCTCATTCGCAGAATAAACAGGAACGCCCTCTGTGAGAATTGTCAATGACTCAGGCGCACGCCTCGTAAATACAGCAACAAGCTCTAAATCATCATTTTGCTTTATGGCGCATTCTATTCCCTTTCCAAGATTTCCATAACCCATAATACCGACTCTAATACTCATTTTTTTATCTCCTTTCAAAACACTTAATAGTCAGGCGTTTCACAATCACCTACTGTAGAAACCGCTGCAATACATTCATAAGTATCCCTATATCAAGCGGCTTGGCAATATGCGCATCCATACCGTTTTTCAGTGCCGCCTCCTTATCCTCCTCCAACGCATTTGCTGTCATGGCAATAATAGGGAGTTTTTTTACATCTTTACGCGGCATTGCACGAATTGCCTTCGTAGCCTCATATCCATTCATAACCGGCATTTGTACATCCATCAGCACTACATCATAATATCCTTCTTCTGATTGCTCTATCATAGAAACCGCATCCGTTCCATCAGGCGCAGTTTCAATAGAAAAACCTGCTTCCGACAAAATGAATTCTGCAATTTCCCTGTTCATCTCAACATCCTCTACCAAAAGCAGCCGCTTTCCACTGTAATCCGTCTGACGCCATACAGCGCCTTCCTGCTTCCTCTCGTAATCACCAATTTGATTTGCAGCTAACAGGGCTACCTTTAAGTCGGACATAAACAATGGTTTTGCACAAAATGCAGTAACACCTGCTTCTTTTGCCTCTTCTTCAATATCTGTCCAGTCATATGCAGTCAAAATAATGATAGGTGCGTCTTCCCCGACTACACTGCGGATTTTTCTTGCAGTTTCAATTCCGCTGAGTTCCGGCATCTGCCAGTCAATGATATATGTATGGTAAGGATCTCCCTCATCATGAGCTGACTTTGCACGATATACCGCTTCTTTTCCCGATGTCGTCCATTCGGAACGCAGCCCGATATTTTTTAACATTTTACTTACACTGTCACAGACATTTAAATCATCGTCAACAACAAGAGAGCGCAGACCATCCAGCTCCTTAATCCGCTCATCATTTTTTTCCGCATCCTGAAGCTGCAATAAAAGCTTAACCGTAAAAGTACTTCCTTTTCCGACTTCACTTTCTACCGTAATCTCTCCACCCATCATATCAATAATATTCTTTGTAATTGCCATGCCTAAGCCGGCGCCCTGTATACCGCTTCTTGTAGCAGTTGATTCACGCTCAAAAGGTTCAAAGATTCGTTCCACAAACTCCTGCGACATACCAATTCCATTATCCTTAACTACAAAAACATATTCAGCCCACCCATGCTTAAAAGCATTATGCTGCATAATTCGGAAGCTAACGGTTCCGCCCGCCGGTGTATATTTAACCGCATTTCCCATCAGGTTAATAAAAATCTGATTCAGCTTAAGCGGGTCAACAATTACATCTTCGTTTGTTACCTCAAAAATATCTATAAACATATCTAACTGCTTTGCTTTTACCTGTGGCTGAATAATATTAACCAGGTTATGCATAAGCTCAGAAATATTACACTCCTGATTATGTATCTGCAGCTTTCCGCTCTCAATACGGCTCATATCCAAAATATCATTAATTAACCCCAGCAGGTGATTACTTGATGATAAAATTTTCTGCAGACAGTCATGTACCTGTTCTGTACGTTCCATATGACTGGAGGCAATAGTTGCAAAACCGATTATTGCATTCATAGGCGTCCGTATATCATGACTCATGTTGGACAGGAATGTGGTTTTTGCCCTGTTCGCACGCTGTGCCTGCATCAAGGCATCCTGCAAAGCCTGCGTCTGTTCACGCTGTTTTCTTACCTGCTCCGTAATGTCCTTTGACACCACCATTGCAATCAAGTCACCGGTATCCTCATCACACGTCATAATAAAAGACTGGCGGATACACATAAGGACTCCCTCTTGCGTACTGCCCCAATAGTCCAAATCCACTTCCTTATTTCCCTGTTCATACTGTGATTTCAAATAGTCAATATTAACAACAGAAGCATACTCCTCCCGTGACTCCGGCAAAACAAACTGCTTCCATTTTTCAAAACACACAGAAGCTTTACATGGAACAGAAAGTCCCACAAAAGTCAACAGAGAAACTTCTTTCCCATCCTTCGTGCGGGTAATGTCCTGATCAATTAAGTCTTTTGTCAGATTACATTCAAATGCACTGAAGGAATTTGACATAATCGCAATCTTATACTGTCGTTCCTTCCGGTATAATACAGCTCTTTCCCTCTGTTCGCGCAATTCCTTATTCTTTAACTCCGTAATATTCTGACGAACATACAAAGCCTTGACAGGCTCTCCATTTTTCCTGTCCAGACATGCAACAAGCAGATACTCCCAGTCCTCTTTTCCATTACGGGAAACATGACATTCATGCAAGACTGAATCTTTCGTTGCAAGCAATTCTCTTAAGGTATCAAGCTTCGCAAAATGAGAAAACTCCTCTTTCTCTTTGTCACCAATAATATCTGCCGTGTGAAATTTTATAAATTCACTGTATATACCCTCCATAGGAATACTGGTATTCAGAGGGCCGATTCCTGCCATATAGGAATAGCGGTCATTCTCTAAATCTACTATTAAATAACGGGAAGAAAAAAGGATATTTACACCGCGAAGCACATCCCCAATCATCCGATTCTCCATCTCCAGATTTTTTTGCATCCTTCCCGCACGCACTATCACAAACATAATATAAAGCACAAACAATACAAGTAAACAAAATTCCAATATAACGCCTGACATATTTGCTTTTCTTACCATGGCATTTGTAATACTCTTTGGAAATGCCTGTACAAGAACATAATCATACTCTGACAGATACCGGACACAGAGATTATCCGTTTTACAATCATTATCACACAAAATAACCAGATTTTCTCTGTTTGCAAATGCATCCTGTACAGCTTCTGCAGTTTTATTATCTATCACGCCTAAGTCAGTCAGGGAAGCAAGCAAATCATTACCATACCCTTCTGCATTAGAGCTGGCAATCACCCTGCCTTCCCTGGTGCAAAGATAAACATCAACATCCTGACCGAAATAATTGGCAGCAAGCATATCTCTCAGATAATCTTCAGCAAAATACAATCCCAGAAACATTCCGGTAATTTTATGTTCACAGTATATTGGCGCATAAAAAACCATCATAGCCTTACCCGTAAGCCTTGATGCATCAACTGTTTCAAGTCCGCTCTCTCCACGCATTCCGCAGGCAAAATAATTCCGGTCTGAGCTATCATTGGTAGCGCCGTTCGAAGCAAGATTCAATCCATTCGCATTGGTAAAACGAATAGCGTCAAAGGTGCTGTTTTCCTCGAGCGCCTTAAGCATCTGAGCATTAATCTCTGAATTGTTTCCACTCGTGCTGACCAGGTAGGCGCTATTATTGATACGCTGTAATGCATTATTAAATTCACTCTCAATATGATCCGCCGCCTGTTTAGCGCAATCCTCTGCATAAATCTTATTCTGCTCCTGAATGCGCCTTTTGTTTTGTGTTGTATAAACATAAAAAAGAAGCGATATTATAATAAAAAAAACAAATGCGTAAAGAATCAGTTTCCATGTCTTTTTCTGCTGTTTCATTTCATTTGGCACAATCTGTCCTATGCTTCTTACCCGTCAGGAGTACATCGCGCCTTTCCTCCTTTCTGCCAAATCAGTCTGTAAATAATCTATATTTATATACCGCATAAACGCTTGCCCTAAGGAATCCTCCCAACCTTGTCGGGTCCTTCCTTAGGGCATATTATACCATA
>DKZK01000029.1 GCA_002493625.1 Lachnospiraceae bacterium UBA7076
ATTGTATCATATTCGCCTTAGTTTTACAACTAGGGTATTTTTATACCCTGAAACAAGAAAAATGGAAAGAGAGGCGATTTACATGTTTAAAACAGTATTAGCAAATGGCAAGGTCAAGTATCAGGAAAGATATAAGGATATTATGACAGGCAAATGGAAAACGGTATGTGTTACGGTTGATAAGGACACGGCAAGCACAAGGAAGCTTGCTGCTGCCGAGCTGGCACGTAAAATTGACGAAAAAGAATGCCGCACCATAACGCAGGAGCTTACATTACAACAGCTATATAATTTGTACATCACGGAACAGAGCAAACAGCTCAAGGCATCTACAATGTCACGTAATCGCATAACTGTATCAAAAGTAATTAGTTTGATTGGTGAGGATGTTCTTGTTGACAGAATATCAGCAGTTTATGTAAGAGAATGCCTAAAAAATATTGACACATTAAAGCAGCGTGAATATATTACAAGATTTAAAGCCATGCTTAACTGGGGCTATTCTAATGATTTGATAGCCAATCATGCACTTATAGAAAAGCTTAAGCTTTCATCTGATACAACCCGCAAAGAACGTATTGCTGACAAATATCTTGAGCCGGATGAGCTCGCTGCCCTGCTCGATTCAATGACGATACTTGACCATAAGCTTTTTACAAAGTTTCTGGTACTCTCAGGGTTACGAATCGGAGAGGCAATCGCTCTTACACAATCAGATATTGATGATAAATATATACATGTAACAAAAAATTATGACTATATAAATGACGTAATAACAAGTCCTAAAACAGTAACATCCGAGAGGGATGTATTTATACAGCCTGAGCTTCGGTCTGTTCTTAAGGAAATTAAAATTAACGAGCTTCAGAAGCAATTACTGCACGGACGGAGTAAATCCGGTCTTGTTTTTTCATCTGCTAAAAACGGAAGCTATATAAGTTATGATGCATACAGGCAGTATCTTGGCGATACTTCAGAAAAGGCAATTAACAGACGCATAACGCCTCATGCCTTAAGACATACTCACGCATCACTGCTTCTTGCAGAGGGACTTGATATTGATTCTATATCCCGCAGGCTTGGACACAATGACAGTAAGATTACAAGAGAGATTTATATACATATGACCGAAAAGTTTAAAACCCTTGAGGAAGAAAAACTTGCTAAAATTAATTTGCTGTAAACAATTATACATTACCATTTGCCACTTTCTTGCCACTTTTTTGATAGAATGGCAAAATAAAAATCCTTGAAAAGCTAGGTTTTACGCCACTTTTCAAGGATTTTATTTTAATTATATCATGCCGGTGGTGGGACTCGAACCCACACACCCTTGCGGATAACAGATTTTGAGTCTGTCTCGTCTGCCAATTCCGACACACCGGCAAGCAAGAGAAAATATATCATATTTCGTATTTTGTGTCAAGGATAAGAAAAATAAATCTATCCCCGATATATCTTTTGGGAAGAATCCGGTGTTTTAATTTATGTGAGGATAAAAGGACGGTGATTACTGACGTGGACGAAAATGATTTGATTAAAAAAGCCCAATGCGGTGATGGGGACGCAATGGATACTTTGATAACCAATTATTATAAATCTGTTTTTGCGTACTTTTATAAAAATACAACTCAGTATCATCAATCCAAGGATTTAACGCAGGAGGTTTTTATTAAAATGGTATCCGGCATTTCCAAATACAAGCCAAAGGCTGCCTTCAAAAGCTGGCTTTTTACAATAGCCTCCAATCATTTGAAAAATTATTACCGATTACGATCCAGACATCCTGAATATATTGGGCTTTCAGAAGATATTACAGCAAGCTATGCATTTACGTCCGACATTGAAATAAAGCGCGATATAAAAGAAGCATTCGAGCGTTTGCCGCACGAGCAAAAGGAAACTATCATATTACGGTTTTATAATGACTTCTCTATTAAAGAAATAGCAAAAATCACGGGAACGATGGAAACAACCGTAAAAGCAAGGATACGATACGGACTTGAAAAGTTAAGAAAGGAATTGGATGGATATGATGAAAAAATATGACGAAAAAGCAACCGGCTTCATGGAGGGATTATCGGAAACGGAACAGCAAATTGTTTTGAGTGTCAAAAATGCTCCTGTTCCCACCGTTTCACAAGATGAAATTGCGGCTGTTTGTAATGCGGCGGCTTCCTATTATACGGAAAAACAGACTATTTGGAATATCGGCTTTTGGAAAGTAGTCTTTTTCTGCTTTACGACGAAATCTGCTTTTTTTTGGATTTTTTCCGCATTTTTGCTTGGAAGCGGTGTGGTTATTTCTTTTCCGGCAACAAGCTATGAAATTGAACCGCTTGCACTTATGACCGCATTATCCCCTGTTCCAATTTTGGCATTTGCCATTCGTGAATTACAATACCGTGATAATAATTTAGTCTTGTTGGAAAAAACCTGTAAATATGCTCCTGCTAAAATATATTTTTCCTGCTTATGGCTTGGAATGATTTTAAACACAGTACTGGTTGTATTCGCAGGGGCAATAATTTTTACCGGCTATAAAAATCTTTTACAATTATATTTCTGCTCCTTTATTGCTATGTTTTTTGTGGGAGCTTGTGCATTGCTTTTACTGTCTTTTCTGGATAATGCGCTTCCGCTATCCCTGACAATGGCTGTCTGGGTGCTGGGAGCAACATATTTACTCTGTCAGCCTGAAATCCTTGATGTCATCAGGAAGGCAAGCCTGACGGCATTTATAGGGGGATTGGTTTTCAGCTTCGCCTTATTTGTTGCCGCCACAATAAAATCTACCGCAAAGCTATACGCTTAGAAAGGAAAAATGAATTATGGAATTATCAGTATACAATTTAACAAAAGATTTTGGGGGCAAACGCGCAGTTGACAATGTTTCTTTTAAATTATCCTGTGGCGTTTATGGACTGCTTGGTCCAAATGGTGCAGGGAAAACAACTTTGATGAAAATGCTTGTTGACATATTAACGCCATCTGAGGGCGAGGTCTGCCTGAACGGCGTTAATATCCATGAGCTTGGCGCAGGCTATCGGAACAAACTCGGATATATGCCGCAGGAAATAGGCGTATATAAAAATTTTTCCGCAAGGAAGTTTCTGAAGTATATTGCGGCATTAAAAGGAATTACGGGAAAAACCGCAGATAAAAAAATTGAAGACCTCTTAAACCTTGTGGGATTAAAGGATGTTGGAAGAAAAAAGCTTGGCGGTTTTTCCGGCGGGATGCTCCGCCGCATTGGTATTGCCCAGACTTTACTCAATGATCCGGAGATTTTGATTTTAGATGAGCCTACAGCGGGGCTTGACCCTCAGGAGCGCATCCGGTTCCGTAACATTATTTCAGAGCTTTCTGAACATAAAATTGTTGTTTTATCCACACATATTATATCTGATATGGAGTTTATTGCAGGAAAAGTCATTATTATGAGAAACGGCGGTGTCCTTAAAATTGACACTACAGACCGGTTATTGCAGGAGGTTGAGGGAAAGGTCTGGTCTGCCACTGTTTCACACTCCATGTTTCGTGAAATAAAAAGTCAGTATATAATCGGAAATATTATCCAAAAAAGTGATGGCGTGGAAGTCCGGATTATCAGGGATAAAAAACCCGATTTTCACTGTGAACCGATTAATCCGATTTTGGAGGATGTATTCAGCTATTATTTTGGAGGGAATGTATTATGAACACGAAAATGTTGTCAACAGAGCTTTACAAGATTTATTCCAAAAAGGTCATCTGGGTTGCTTTGGCTTCCTTTCTTGCCCTTTACCTTCTTTTGAAATTACAATTTATAGATAAAGCCAACGTAAAATACACACTTGAACCTATGCGCCCGGAATTAACAAGCGCCGTTGAAAATCCGGATTTCCATAAGTTGGTTATGGAAAAGGACTATAATTGTACCGTTGAAGATATGAAACCATATATCCCTGCTTCTGTTTTTGATTACATAGAACTATACAGCAAAAATGAACGTATCCGGCGCTCCCTGAATAGAGATTTAGTGAATATTATCAATAATTACTACGAAAGAACAGATAATCGCGTCGCATTTATCAATGAGCTTTCACAGGATGCAGCCATGTCCGATAATACAAAGCTGGCAAAGGCAAAAACAAAGCTCCTGCAAATCTATCAAAGTACGCCGGTAACAATTGAACTAAATTTAGAAAGCAGTGCAAATAACTTTATTGATGTAAATCACTCTGCTCTGTTTCCATGCGTAATTATGCTGATCATACTTGTTGGTCTTGCAGGTATTTATGCAGATGAATATACAAGCGGCACGTTAAGTCCCTTGCTGACTTCACGCCAAGGACGCAGAGGTGTCTTTTTCAGCAAGCTGCTTGCGGCAACTATTTTTATTTTCAGTATAGTTCTTTTTATGGAAGCAATCTATATGGCTGTTACTGCCATTTGTTATCATGCACCAAATACTGCTATTTCTGCCGCAAGCACCAACGGGCTTTCCCTGACAACTTACGGCGGAACAGTAATGGGGTTTTGTTTCAGACAGATTTCAGGAACTCTTTTAGCTGCGATGACCTTAGGAAGTATTGTGATGTGTATATCAGCGTATAGTAAAAATGCTTTAATACCGTTCTTTATTGCAGGCATTTATTACGGTAGCACGGCAATTTATGCTAATATGATTACTTTTCCGGAGTATATATCTTCTATTTGGTCTTTGCCGGGAGAATTAAGCCTGTTTATGCTGCAAACACAGGTTGAACTTGTTGACACGGGGCATTTTACAAATATATTCGGACTGATGGTTTCCACACTTACCGTAAATGTAATTTTTAATCTGATACTTATGATGCTTTGTCTAATGATATGTTATAAAGGTTACACGCAAAAGGAGGTTAAAAATTAATGACTTATATATTAAAAACTGCATGGTTGGAGTTGGAAAATTTTCTTTCTAAAAAAGCGCTATGGATTTTGACATCTGCTTACGCCGGATTCACATTTGCAGTATGTCTGCTTCCTGATTTACGGCAAAGTTATTTTACCAACATCGAGAGCGTACCCGTTATGTTGCTCAATTTTATTGCTCCCGTCTTTTTGGTTGTCATTTTAACAGGCATGCTGTCTCCTGTTTTTGCAGGTGACCGGGAAAATAACGTAAATCTGATTCCATCCGCCTGCCTGATTGGAAAAACAGGACGAAGCATTGCTAAAATGCTTGCAGCTATCCTTTTATCTGTTCTGATATGTCTTATAATTACAGCTATCACTTTCATTGGAACTTTCTTGTGCGGCTTGTTTGATGGTGATTTAAAAATAAAGTATGTGGGAACGGAATTAAAGCTTAATCCTGTATGGTCAACATGGCAGCATTTTGGATTTTCTTTTATCTGTCTGCTGGCTGCCTGTATCATACTTACACTCTTTGTTCTGTTTTTTTCATGCTGTACAAGGACTACAATATCCGCAGTAGCTATATCAAGTATTTTCATGCTGTTTGAAATATTGTTTAACAGTTTTTCTTTTCCGGCAATTCTTCAGGAATATAATATATGGGTACTTTTTAAACCGTATTATCTTTTTGTTATGAAAATTTTTAATATTTCTCCATTTATAAATTTACTGTTGCTGGCAGCTTCCTTTTTGCCTCTTTGTATTTTTGCGGCATGGAAGATTATTAAGCAATAAGGATTTTGCTCTCTTTTATTATGCACTTAAACAAAGAACGCTCCAACGTGTTACTTAACTTCCGCTTTTCTTTGTTTAAATACATGGTTACTGAGAAAACAAAATCCTTATTGCCACAGCTCCTTTTATTCCAATTTTAGCATAGTCCTTTTCAGGCGTTTTATTATCTTTTTTTCCAGCCTTGAAATGTAGGACTGTGAAATTCCCAAAAGGTCCGCAACCTCCTTTTGGGTAAACTCATCAACATTATCCCCCAGCCCGAATCTCAGTTCAATTATAAGCCGTTCCCTGTCAGAAAGCGTTTCCATTGCCTGCATAAGTATATTTTTATCTATCTCCTCCTCAATATCCTTGTAAATCATATCATCATCCGTACCTAAAATATCAGACAGCAAAAGCTCATTTCCGTCCCAGTCCACATTCAAAGGCTCGTCAATGGATACCTCTATTCTTGTTTTCAGGCTCCGGCGCAGATACATGAGAATTTCATTTTCTATACATCTGCTGGCATAGGTTGCCAGCTTTATATTCTTATCCGCCTTAAACGTATTTATTGCTTTAATTAGCCCTATTGTTCCAATTGAAATTAAATCCTCTACGCCTATACCCGTATTGTCAAATTTCTTTGCAATATATACAACAAGTCTAAGGTTGTGCTCAATGAGCGTTCTTTTTACGTCCTCCTCCTCCAGTCTGCATATAAATTCTGCTTCCTCCTCCGGAGCAAGAGGTGCAGGTAAAATTTCCGAGCCTCCTATATAGTGAACCTCATTTTTAGGAAATAATATAAAATTGGATATATTTTTTATGCTGAATCTGATTTTATTATTGCTAACTAAACTAATCATTTGAATACTCCTCTCTTTTTTTATTCATGCTTGTGTGCAGTAACATGTGGTAGCTGTTGTCTGTAAAATTCTGCCTGCATATTCCTGCAACGATATTCGTAAAAATTGTGCTTGTGTCTAAAACACAAAGTTTTTCCAGCTTAAATCCGGGCATAATTGCCGCTTTATCACTGACGGTGCTGTAGGGAACAGGGTACAAAATTCTCTGACTTTCTCCTATCACCCCGGCATAGTCAAACAAACCTGTTTTATGGTAGGACTCGAGATAAGGCTTCAGGCTGTCTCCCAGAATCTGCATGGCAAGCTTATAGCTTATAACCACAACAGGCTTCCCTGTGGAATAATCAATCAATGCATTTCCTGAATCCATATACGCTTTACATCTAAAGCATTTTCCGAAGGACAGAACGGAAACCTCATAAATGTTTTTTTCATACTGCCGGAAGCTCTTTAAGCTCCTGTAAATGAACAGCATAAAAAGCAAATAAATAAAAAACATTACATAGGATATGATTTTCCCTTTTGAGCCAATTGTAAGCCCGACTACCCCGTAAGTAGCCATCATTGCAATTAAAATGGAAAGCAAAAGTCTTACACTGCCAAAAAAAGATTTAAAAGTAAAGAAGGACGTGGTCATAATTATGTAAATGGCAGCATATAATATATAATGTAAAACTTTGCCGGAACCCAGCATCAGAATATATTCAGCAGTCGTAACGGCACCTGTAAGCACAGCCCACACCATTATTCTTGTTATTTTTATGCGGACACCCATTATGGCTGTGGCAAGCATCAGGACAACCATATTTATCAGGCTGCTCCAGATAAGCATCACATCCGCATATAACACATAGGTCATAAACACCCCCTTTATCCTATTGCTTTGTTTTTTTAAATTATATATGGATAGTATTGAAAAGTTCGTCGATTACTGTATGTGAATTTCGTAAAAAGAAAACAAAAAAAGACAATTGAAAATGGCAAAAAAAGGAGAAAAAGGGCGCTGCCTGTCTCGAATATTCCCGAGCAGGCAGCACCCTTTTCGTTATTTAAATTTTAGTTATTCCATTTTTCGGGCAACGACCACAAATCTTCCGTTTTCCGTATGATACGCGCAGGTGGAAAGCGTTATCAGACTGTCCCCGTATTTTGCAGAAGCCTCGATATTGTATGGCGTAAGACTTTTGCTGTTTGAAATATAATTTTCAAACTCCACGCTGTCTCTGGCGTCAAAAAATTCATAATATTTAAAGCCCGTGTAATCCTCATCATATATCTGGGTCCTATAAGCGGCTATTACCTCATATTTGCCTGAGCCATATATGGTGTCAAAGGTTATAAATTTGTGTTTTTCATAGTAATCCTCCTCATCATATTCCTCAAGCTCATGGAACATTTTTCCGGTATTCATATGATGACCGTATATCACAATATTATCGCTGGGCTTTTCCACATTGCAGGAGGTGTCAATAAACAGCGTTCCAGCATAGCTGTATTCCTTGTCGAAATCCCTTCTTAAATAATATTCCTCGTCATACATCGACTGCATAACCGGATAATCAATAACCGTTCCCTCGATGGTAAGCCAGCCCATAAAGTCGTTATTTCTCTTATAAAGATTTACAAACTTACTTAATATCATTTTGCCGTCAACCTCCTCAAAGGTGTCCTTTGGGGCATCGGAGGCGGTGCCAATGGATGGCTGATGCATGCCGTCTGTCTCATCAATAATTACAAGCTCCCTGAGCTCATCCACCTTGTCCTCGCTCTTTTTGCTCTCCCAGAAATATTTTACAAGATATATAAGACAGCCTGCAAATACGGTGAACAACAGTACAAGCAAAATCCAGTAAAGAGCGCTGTTCTTTTTTCTTTTACTGTTTGTCTGCTTTCCTTTTTCGTTGTTTATCTGCTTTCCTGCCATGTCCTGCTTATTTTTTTTGTTATCTTCCTGCTTTCCTTTTTCCATAAAATCTCCTGCTAAAAGGGACTGTCGCAATAAGAGTATTTAAATTCTTAATGCGACAGCCCCTTCTCTTTAAAAATATTTTTTACTACCCCATAAATTGTTTTGCTTCAGAGTAGTGTACTCTGCATACGCCTGCTCAAGAATCTGTTTCTCATTTGGAAACTTAAGCAGATGATATGCCTCATGATATTTGTAGTAACCTGAGTCAAGAAAATATTCTTCTTTTTGAGGCTTACTATAGTAGCTGTCAGCCATCATCAAATACCAGTGAACATCCTTGTTCACTACATCATATGAAGTATTAAATGAATAATTGCTCTTTCCTATATACTTGATAATCTGAGCAACAACTCCCGTCTCCTCACGAACTTCCCGGAGCGCAGTCTCATTATGCTGCTCGTCCTTTTCTACAGTGCCCTTCGGTAATACCCATCCTTCATACTTGTTTTTGTAATTCTTATAAAGTAACAATACCTTTCCTCGAAAGATTACCACACCACCACAGCTTGTTGCTTCTATCATTGCAATTCCTCCTGCAACCAAACAAAATGCGTTCTGCACTCTGTTCCGCCTATTAGTGTGTCTAAATTAGTCTTATTATAGCAAAAAGGCATCTATATATCAAGAATGAGTTTGCCTCATATTACTGATAAAGTTTACCTCATATTACTGATAGTATGCATCAAAAATCTGCCTTGCAACCCATGCGCCGGATACTCCGTAAATCTGATAATCCTCAACAATTACGCACACGACAATATCAGGGTTGTCAGGATTGGAAAATCCGATGAACCATGAGTTGCAGTTGCCCTCGTCATCATATTCCGCAGTACCGGTTTTTCCTGCAACATCATAGCTGAGCCCTGAAAAATATCTTGCGCCGGAGCCATAATCACACACGGCTTTCATATTGTCAATGAGGATATCCGCCTCCTCGCTTGTCATAATGCTACCGTATGATTTACTGGAAAATTTTTTAATTGTTGCGCCGTCATCATTTTCTACTGCCTGTATCAGGTACGGCTTCATGAGAACACCGCCGTTTGCAATTGCAGCCGCAAGCATGGCATTATGAAGGGGCGTTATTTTTGTGTCACCCTGACCGATTGCAGTCTGTGGCATCTGGTCAGCAGGACTTGATGCCTTTATGACAAAGGAGGACTTTGCATACTCGCCGTCAAATGGCAGCTCACTGTTAAACAAAAGCTCCTCGGCTGTTTCCCTGAATTTACCAAAATCAAGGGTGCTTCCTATATTTGCAAATGACGTGTTGCAGGAATTGGCAAGGGAGTCCTTAAGGGTCTGTTCTCCGTGCACACTTCCTCCTATACAGGAAATATTTACGCCTGTATATATATCGCTTCCGTGACAGTCGTAGGCATAATCCAGATAGCTGTCGGGATTTTCCCTTATATATTCGAGCAGGGTCACGACCTTAAAGGTTGAACCGGGAGCATACTGTCCCTGGGTTGCGCGGTTTAAAAGTATCGTGCTTTCCGCACCCTCCTCTGTCTTTAAATATTCCCACACACCGTCAATATTATTAGGGTCAAAATCAGGCTTTGACACCATTGCAAGTATTCTTCCCGAATCAGGCTCTATGACAACAACCGCTCCGTTGCAGCTTCCAAGCGCATTGTAGGCCGTGCTCTGAAGCTTATAATCCACCGTTGTAATAAGATTATCTCCCCTGTTTTTTTCCTCCTTAAGCTGACGGTAAATACGCTCAAATATATTTATGTGCGAGCGCAGCATATAGAAGTTGCCCTGTAATTCAAGTCCTGATTTTCCGTAGCTGTCATAGCCCGCAAGATGTGCAAACATATTTGAATACGGATAGCTTCTTGTAGTGTTTCCCTCCTCGTCCGTGGTGCTTGTGGCTATAACGACGCCGTCGCTTGTTATGATATCCCCACGCTCCACAACATCGGCAAAGGAATCCTGTCTTATATTTCTTGAATTGGCAATTATGCTCTCCGCCTTAAACTGCATGAAATATATAATGTATCCAAACAAAAGCAGATAAATAAAAATCATCATATAGGTTATGACAAGTATAGGACGGTTTTTTATTTTATTGTTTTTTGCCCTCTCCTTTTCCTTATTGAGGAATTCTTCTTCGGGGCTCAGCGGCATTTGCCCTGATTCTTGCTTTTTCTTTTTCATATTTTACTGCCTCTTTATTATTTATTATGCATATTCCCTGAACAATAGTGAATATAACAAGCGTGCTTATAACCGAGCTTACACCGTAGCTTATAAGTGGAAGCGTAACTCCTGTTGAGGGAATAAATTTTGTCACGCCGCCCAGATTTAAAAGCGACTGTACGATATATATTGTTGCAAAACCAAATGCCGCATATTTATAAAACGGTCTTCTGCATTTCATTGCAACATTTACAAAGGATAAGAAAATGCTGATAATAACAAGTATAAGGCAAAGTCCGAATATAACGCCCATCTCCTCGCATATTGCTGAAAAGATGAAATCACTTTCACTTACGGGAATTGTGCCTGCTTTTCCAAGGGTAAGACCTGAGCCTGTATAGCCCCCCGTCCCTATGGCGAAAAGCGACTGGGATACCTGATAGCCTCCCGTGTCAATATGCGCAAACGGATCACGCCATGCCTCCACCCTGACCATAACGTGGGCAAACAGACTGTCCTTAAAAAGCGCATATGCGGCAAGAACCGCGCCTACCCCCAGTGAAACTCCTCCAACAAGGAATATTGGTCTTGAGGTTGCAAGATATACAAGAAATACATAGGTTATATAAAATATAACTGCCGCACCCAAATCCTTTTCAAGAACAAGCACGCCCATAAACCCGGCGGATATCAGCGCATTAACAAACAAATCCTTAAAGGTATTTGCCTTTACAAGCATACAGGCAACAAAAAAAACAAACAAAATTTTTACAAACTCCATCGGCTGCAACGACAGCTTTCCTATGTGAATCCAGTTTCTTGAGCCGTAGTTGGAAAAGCCAAGCCCCGGCACAAAAACCGTAAGCAGAAACAAAATTCCCACAACTCCGTACAAGGTTCCCATATCCTTAAGCTTTTTCCATTTTACTATTATAATAGGAATAAATGATGTTATAAAAAGTCCTACAGTGGCAAAAATAAACTGCTTTACTGCAAGTGAAAAATTAAGGCGCGTCAGAATGATATATCCCACCAGAAGCAGAAAAGCCATATTATTTGTCAGAAGCCTTGAGGAATCCTTATAAATGGAATGGAAAATAACCATATAAAATATGGCGACAAATATCTGAATACCGTAAAATACAAGTATCTTTACCTGCTGCAGCCTTAAATATAAAATTAAAAAGCAGAAAAAATGTATAAGAAAAACATAAACAATCTGCTTATTTAAAGCCGAATTGTTTTCCTCCTCATCCTTTGAGGACATTATGGAAAAGCATTTAACCGTATAAAGTATCATAAATAAAAGGCACAGATATTTTGATACCTCACATATTAAATTAATCATGTTTATTCTACTCCTCTGTTTAAATGACCCATTGTAATTGGAAAATCTAATTTTTTATTGCTTTTACCGCTTTTTGCAAAGTCTGCCGCATAATCAAGCACCTGCTTTACCCTTTTTTCATCATCAATTGTAAAATCAAGCCTGATTCGGCTTACCTTAAGCCTTTTCAGTGTATTTATATCAAACCTGCCAAACAGATTAAGGGCGTCCCTGTTGTATATCCTGTTTATGCAGCTTATGCAGTCATTGTAACAAAAAAATGTATTGCCCTGCTCGTCTGTAATTTTTGTAATTTCTGCCTTATGGTCGCATTTACCCGTTGTTTTCTTTATGCACTGACTGCTCAGCATAACTCTCGTATGCCCATACATAATAATACCGTAATTATGCACAGCCGCACCTTCAGCAAAAACCGCAAGCTCATTTTTATTAAGCTCCGTAGGAAGCTCAAAGCTAAGCCTGTCATACAGCGACATAAGAAAATCCTGTGACAGATTGTTATATGCATAAACCGACGGCGCAAGCACCAGCTCAAGCTCACAAAAAAGCTCCTTGTCAAGCGTAAGCAGAGCAGCCAGTCCATCTATATTTTTTATATATATACCACTTATATCGGAATTTGGCAAATATTTGGTAATTTTAAAGTTATTTTCCACCACGTCAGGCAGACATAAATATATTTTTTTATCCCCAAAGCTGCCGCTGCTTATAAGAGTTTTCACCATATTATCCTCAAATAAACAGATATCCATATATACAACCTTTACAAAATCATATTTTATTGCGGCAGCAAGCTGTTCATATGTGAGCACGCTTACATGGAGATTGTGGTATACACACGGCTGTTCGTCACGAAGGTATGCCGCATTACGGTTTATCCCACTTCTATCAATAAATTCCTCCCTGATATTTTGTGGGCGGACATTATCCATTTTAATATTGGGATTTGCAATATTTTCATTTACAATATCTTCATTTACAATATTTATGCTTTCAATTTTTTCCCTGTAAAAGGATGTAATTATATCTGTCTCCAGCTTAGAAATTGCCTCTCTCCGTAGCTGCTTTAACACTCCGTGGGGAACAAATGCATTGTCATCCACATTAATATCTATATGTTCAAAGTAATAATCCGTGTTTCCGGTTTGGGAAAGCTTTTCCCTTATAACGGCAGTGTCAGCCCCATGCTTCACGGATTCCTCCACAATTTCCCCTGCTTCATTTCCTGAAAACTCCGTCCCGTTTATACTGCATGTTACCGTAAAAGATATTTTTCTGCCGATTTTTGCCTCAAGGCATCCCTTTAAAGGCATTTTACCTTTTGCTGCATTGCATATTTCTTCCTCAAAATATCTTGATTTTGTGCGGTAAATCATCTGTCCCTTTACAATATCCGCTGTTCTCGGTGCATTTAAGGTAACCGTCTCGCCTGCCATGCCGCTTATGCCTGATGTGAGATTTATAAACGTGCCGTCCTTAAGGCGTACCTCAAGCACATCTCTCTCATACAGTTTTTCCGAAAGCCTTATATTCGCTGTTCCTGCCCCTGCCGCAACAAGACTGCCCACAGCCACGCCCTGATGGTTTGCTCTTTCCTTGGAAATCATATCCGCGGAATTGTGCATAAAGAAATATCCGCCGCAAAATCCGCCTCTGTTATATATATTTGCAAGCTTAAATTTCAGGTTCTTTGCCTTTTCTGCTTGAAACTCACCGTTTATATAGTCCTCAGCCAATTCCCTGTATGCGCTTACTGCGGAGGCAACGTAATATTCATTTTTCATTCTGCCCTCTATTTTAAAGGAATCAATTCCCGCATCCATAAGCGCAGGTATATTTTCTAATGTACACATGTCCTTCATGGATAAGAGATATTCTCCGTTATACCTTTTTCTGCAAGGCTGCGCGCACCTTCCCCTGTTTCCGCTCCTCGTGCCTGCAAATGAACTCATAAGGCACTGTCCGCTATAGGAATAGCACATTGCTCCATGTACAAAGGCTTCTATTTCAATGTCAGTCTCAGATTTTATTTCCTTTATCCGTTCAAGGGACAACTCCCTTGCTGCAACAATTCGCGACGCTCCCTGCCGTTTCATAAGCGAAGCGCCGTAAACGGAGGTTATATTCATTTGCGTGCTGCAATGAATTTTTATGTGGGGAAAATACCTCCTAATAAACATAAATACGCCAAAGTCCTGCACAATTACGGCATCCAGCCCATGCTTATAAAAGGGAAGAAGGTAATCGTAAAGCATATTTATTTCATTGTCCTTAAAAAGCGTATTTACGGTAAGATAAAGTCTGCACCCATGAAGATGTGCAAATTCTATTGCCCTGAGTATAGAATCATTATCGAAGTTTTCTGCATATGCCCTTGCACCAAATTTATGGCCGCCTACATAACAGGCAGATGCTCCTGCATGTACGGCAGCCTCAAGTATCTCATATGACCCGCATGGCGCAAGTATTTCAGGAAATTGCAGTTTATTAATCATTTCTTCCTTTTTCGGCTTCAAGCTGTATTATTTTGCGTTGCAGGGCATTTATCTGCTCCTTGTATTCCTCAATCATTTTAAGCGCAGACTCATGCTTAATCTGAGCCTCAATAACCTCATGCCGGAGGTCATAAAGCTGCTGCTCCTTGTTGCCATCCTCAGAAACCATACTGTCAGCCTTATTCTTAGCCTTGAAATAATCGTCGGCAATATTAAGCGCAAGCAGAACACCCTGATATTCCGTATTCATTCTTCTATACTGGTCGGATGCCTTGCACTCTGAAATTTTGCTGTTTATATATGTCGCAACATTCTGAAGATAATCCTCTCCCTCGTATCCGCTCAAAGTATAAACCTTATTGTTTATTACTACAGGGATATCAACCTTATTTGCCATTTTTATATTCTCCTTCGTTTCTTAATCGTTCATCAGCATTTCCAATCCAAAATGCTTATAACAAAGCTCTGTTACCATTCTACCACGAGGCGTCCTATTAATAAACCCATTTTTTATAAGATATGGTTCATATACGTCCTCAATCGTGCCGGAATCCTCGCCGATAGCCGCAGCCAGCGTGTCCAGACCCACAGGTCCTCCCGAAAATTTGTGTATCATTGTCTCAAGAATGTTTCTGTCGGTATTGTCAAGACCAAAGGAATCCACCTCTAATCTGTCCAATGCGGTTTTGGCTATATTATAATCTATATTTCCGTCATGTTCAACCTGCGCAAAATCTCTTACACGTTTCAACAGTCTGTTTGCCAGTCTCGGCGTTCCTCTTGAACGCTTTGCAATCTCAAGGGCGCCCTCATCATCTATGGCTACACCCAGAACATTTGCAGACCTGAGTATAATTTCCATAAGCTCCGTCACATTGTAAAATTCAAGACGGTTTACAACGCCGAATCTGTCACGCAGCGGCGCCGTGAGCATGCCTGCCCTTGTGGTTGCCCCTATCAGAGTAAAATGAGGCAAATCAAGTCTGATTGACCTTGCCGCCGCCCCCTTGCCTATTACGATATCAATTGCAAAATCCTCCATGGCAGGATATAGAACTTCCTCAACCTGCCTGTTGAGACGGTGGATTTCATCTATAAAAAGAACGTCATGCTCCGAGAGATTATTTAAAATCGCCGCAAGCTCCCCCGGCTTCTCTATGGCGGGACCTGAGGTTATTTTAATGTTTACCCCCATTTCATTTGCCACAATGCCCGCAAGGGTTGTCTTGCCAAGTCCGGGCGGACCATATAGCAAAACATGATCCAATGCTTCCTTCCTTTTCTTTGCAGCCTCTATAAAAACCCTTAAATTATCCTTTGCTTTTTTTTGTCCTATATAGCTGGTCAATGTCTGAGGTCTTAAGCCCTGTTCAATTTTCTCGTCCTCGGAAATAATCTCCGTGCTTATTATACGTTCCATTTTTTAATATACACCCAATATAATATATCATATTTCAAAATAACTCCACCCTTCGTGTGAAGCCGTGTCCTAAGGCATCCAATGTCCCCCACACATATGCCACAGTATTTCATACTGCTGTGTCCTAAGGAATCCACCGCCTACGGCGGTCCCCCTTAGGACATAAATTACATCATAAACTTCAGGGCAGCCTTTAAAAGCTCCTCCACTGACATATTTTCATTATTTTTAACCTTTTTCAGAGCCCTTAACGCCTCAAGGTTTGAATATCCGAGACTTGTAAGAGCAAGAGCCGCCTCCGCCATATTGTCGTTTCCAATGCTCTCCTCCTGTGCGGAGTTTTCTCCATCAGGAAGAATGTCCTCCAATTTCAGCTTGTCCTTTAAATCTATAACAACCCGCTGGGCAGTCTTTGTGCCGATACCGTTCGCCTTTGCAATTGCCTTATAATCCTCCGATAAAACAGCTATCCGAAGTTCATCAATGGAAAGGGTTGACAAAATGGCAAGAGCGCCCTTCGGCCCAATTCCGCTTATGGAAATAAGCTGTCTGAATATGGTTTTTTCGTCCTGGGACAAAAAACCGAAAAGACTTATATCATCCTCACGGACATGCATGTGTGTAAATAAAGTGACATTATCTTCTATCCGCAGCTTATTTATTACATTCTGACTTGTCAAAATACCAAAGCCGATGCCATCTCTCTCAATAATAATTTCCTCATTGCTTAAGTATTTTACTGTGCCTTTAATGTATGAAATCATTTTCTACTCCTAAAAAGGGGTTGTCGCACTTGTGCAACAGCCCCTTATGTAATATATCCTATAAGAATTCGAAATCCATATCTTCTTCTTCCTCGCCGTCGCCGATCATCATTCTGTCGCCCTTACGAGCTTCCTCAATCTCTCCTACGAATACTTCATCATCGTCATCCATGTCAGCACTTGCAGCCGCTGCATGAACCTCCTCCTCAGCCTTTTTGAAAAATCTTGACGATGCAGACACCTTAGGTTCTTCCTTAACAGGTTCCGTCTTCTTTTCCTCAAACTTAGGCTTTGGCGCTTCCTCATATTTACCGCTTTCCTTTTTTGCATTGGCAATAATGTCTGCGGCTGCCTTCTCGGCATTTTTAATTATCTGGTCAGCCCTCTTCTTTGCTTCAGAATCATCATAGGATGAAACATTTTCTGAATTCTGAATCCTGTTTTCCATCTCAAACATTTTCAAACGGTTGTCCTGAAGGGAAGCATTCAGCTTTTCCAAATCCTTGGAAAGCTTTTCGTTCTCCTTGAAAACATCCTCATAAGCTCTATATACACTATCTATAAAGCTATCAACGTCAGCCGACTTATAACCGAAAATACCTTTTTTAAATTTATGGGTCTTGATATCAATTGGTTGTATCATATTAATTCCTCCGTAACAAATATCTTGTTTAAAATTATAACATATGAATTAAAAAAAACAAGCATTTTTATTTCCGAGATTGTGTTCTGAAATTTATTATAGCATATTATTTCCCATTATACGAAAAATATATAGTTATATAAATTTATATGTGGTAAAATGAACGCATAAACGCGAACGCAGGTCCGAAGAACATTCACTGGCTGCTTGCAGACGGATGAATGTTCTCGGACCTATGTGAGTGTAACGAACACCGAAAAACCGAAGGTTTTGAGGTTAGCGTTTATGCGAAAAGAAAAAGTGCGGAAACGAACACCGAAAAACCGAAGGTTTTGAGGTCAGCGTTTATGCGAGGCACAAATACAGAAGTACATACTTCAAAAGGAGGTTTCATATATGCTGATAACTACAAATGCCGTAAGAGAAAGCAAATACATTGTTCTTGGTGACTATTACAATGTGAATGATACATGCTTATTTGATATAGAGACGACAGGCTTTGCGGCAGCGGCAACCACACTCTACTGTATCGGCTGCTGTTTTTTTGACGAGGGACAATGGAAAATTCGTCAATGGTTTAACGATGACGGCAAATCTGAGCAGGAAATACTTCCGGCATTTGTAGAATTTATAAAGAGCTACAAATTTATTATCAATTATAACGGCGACGGCTTTGACATTCCCTACATAAACAGCAAGCTCGAACAGCATTCCATGGAATATGCGTTTTCCGATATTGAAAGCATCGATTTGTACAAGAAAATAAAGCCCTATAAAAAATTATTCCATGTTGATAATTTAAAACAAAAATCCCTGGAAAAATTTTTAGACATAAACAGACTGGATAAATACTCCGGCGGTGATTTAATAAAAATATATAATAATTATCTCTCAACAGGAAATGAAGCGGAAAAACAATTGCTGCTACAGCACAATTACGAGGATTTGGAGGGGCTTTTATACTGCTGCTGTCTTTTGTCATACACGAAGCTCACGGCAGGCTGCTTTTCGGTCAGCAAAATGTCCGTAAAGGAAAATCGGCTGCTGTTTTCCCTTGCGCTCGATTACACCATCCCCAAAAGGGTGAGCATAGGAAAAAAGGATATTATCATAACGGGAAATCAAAATGAAATGACCTTGAATGTTCCCATAGTAACAGATGAGCTTAAATTCTTTTTTGACGACTATAGGGAATATTACTATCTTCCTGCCGAGGATAGGGCTGTCCACAAAAGTGTTGCAAGCTACGTAGATAAAAATTACAGGACGCCTGCAAAAAAGGAAAACTGTTATCTCCGCCACACGGGACACTATATCTCACAAATAAATGAAGGAATCATGTCCGGCTACAGAAAAGATATAAAAGATAAGGAGACTTTCATCGAATTATGCGACTCCTTTTTACAGGACATGGACATGGTAAACGCATATGCGCGCCACGTTATTTCCTGCATAATATAAAACTCCGCACCCCTCATAATTAAGAGGGTTGCGGAGTTAAAATGTCATTGAAGTGTTGAAAACACTTTTTATTTACTTTGTAGTATATCTCCGTTAATATCCAACTGATATAAAAATACATCACGATAAAAGGTTTGGGGCTGTTCCTGTAACCATTTTTTAGCGCCATCAATGTCAAGCTTAAATCCAACGCCCACAAAACAACTGCATAATCTCCACCTCCGAGCCGACACATCTTCAATTTTTTATTTTAGCATACTTTAATTTAAAATACTATTTTTTGAATTAAAAAACGGGCTGTCACAATAAGGATTTCAATTTTCTGCTAAGAAAACAAATCCTTATTGCGACAGCCCCTTTTTGCTATGGAGCTGGCGGGAATCGAACCCGCGTCCGAAAATTCTTCCATTATACTTTCTCCCATCACAGTCTATATATATTCATTCCCTCTGCAAAGCGCCTATAGACAGGCTCATCACATCGGTAGCTTCATAGATTTTCTCCGGCCGCAAAGCTTAAGCCGGAGAGTTTCCCACGATTTTGATGCCAGCACCCTAAGCTGTGGGGCGCCTAGGACTGACAGCTGCCACTAGGCAGCGTACGCGTAATTTTCGTCTGCGTTTATATTTAGTTTCCATTTTTTTAGGTGGAAATGGTCCACCGATGGCTTATATAATTTCTAAATCCCCGTCGAAACCAGTACAACCCCCGGTTTTCCAGACGAAATTAATATTGGTGTTAAAATTTATTGGTATTATTGGGTCTCTGTGTCAGACACTTTTTCCGTTGATGTATCACTCGACGTATCATCTGATATATCGTCACCTGATGCATCCGTATCACTCGATGTATCATCGCCTGATGCGTCCGTATCACTTGCATCATCATGTGAGTGAGGGAATAATTCCCAATAATTTTCCGACCAGTATTTTTGCAGACTATAGTGGAACATTTCTGCTTCTATTGTTGCATTGGCTGCCCGTTCAGCAGCGTAATCCTTGTAAATTTTCTGACCTAACGGATACCCTATGGCTGCCCCGATAAGTAAACAGAGTGTAATAAAACCGGCTGCCGCTTTAATCTTTTTCCTTTTAATTGTTTTTGCCCTGTTTTTCTTTTCTTTTTTGTATTTATCAACCTTTGCCTGACTCATAATATCTCCTCAATATAGTATTTTATCCAAGATTTCTAACTTTAAAATCACGTTCAGCCTCGCGCTTCATATCCTTTTTGGCAATATCGGCGCGCTTGTCATAAAGCTTCTTGCCTCTTGCCAGCCCGATTTCCACCTTCACAAGACTATCCTTAAAGTAAACCTTTAAGGGTACAAGCGTATATCCCTTTTCCTTCTGTCTGCCAATCAGCTTATTTATCTCATAGCCATGCAGTAAAAGCTTCCTTGTTCTTAAGGGGTCCTTGTTAAATATATTTCCCTTCTCATAAGGAGAAATGTGCATCTGATATAAAAACACCTCTCCGTTTTCGATGCGGATAAACGCCTCCTTCACGCTACAGCCGTTTGTTCTCAAGGATTTTACTTCCGTGCCTGCAAGGGCGATTCCCGCTTCATAGGTATCCTCAATAAAATAATCGTGGTATGCTTTTTTGTTGTTTGCAATAAGACGTACACCCTGTTGTTTCGGCACAAAAACCACCTTCCTTTAAAGGTCTCCTTCGGAGTTACCTTAATGAATTATATCATCACATATTGAAAAATCAATACTTTTCTTAATTTTATCACATTTCAGCACCTTAATTTTTACCTTATCGCCAAGCTGATATTTTTTCTTTGTACGCTCACCTGTCATGACATATTCATCCTCATTGAAATAATAACAGTCGTCATACATGTGCGCAACGGAAACTGCGCCCTCAACCGTATTTTCAAGCTCCACAAATATAAAGTTTGAGGTGAGTCCCGAGATAACGCCGAAAAATTCCTCGCCGATATGCTCGGACATATATTCGATTTCCTTGAGCTTGATGACCTCTCTCTCAGCCTCCTCGGCGCGTCTCTCCTTTTGTGAATTATCGTCCGAAACAGTTGAAAGTATACGCTTGTAATGGCTTATTCTTTTTGCGCTTAACTTTCCGTTGATGTTTTCCTTTATGATGCGGTGTATCTGCAAATCAGGATATCTTCTTATAGGCGAAGTAAAATGACAGTAATATTTGCAGGAAAGTCCGAAATGCCCTGAGCATTCCGTGGAATACCGCGCCTGCTTCATGGAGCGCAGCATCATCTTGCTTATAAGCGCCTCATAAGGCTGTCCCTCAATTTTTTTCAGTATTTTCTGAAGCTCCTTCGGATGTATTTCATCCCGCCCTGCCTTCATATATATACCAAAGCTGTTTAAAAAGAACATAAGCTTTTCGATTTTCTCCTGATCCGGGCTTTCATGGGTTCTGTACTCAAATGGTATCTCCTGCCAGAAATAGTCCTCCGCAATTGTCTCGTTTGCCATAAGCATAAAATCCTCTATTATTTTTGTTGCCGGATTTCTGTCATATGCTTTAATTTCCACAGGCTTATGGTTTTTGTCCACAATAACCTTTGTCTCAGCAATGTCAAAGTCAATGGAGCCCCTCTTATGTCTTGCAGCTCTTATTATGGTTGACAGCTCAAGCATGCGGTCAAACATCGGAACGAGATAATCATATCTCTCCAGAGGCGCATCCTCCGCGCGGTCCAGTATTTTAGCCACATTTGTATATGTCATGCGCTCATTTACGTTTATGACGCCCTCACATATTCTGTGATTAATAACCTTTCCCTTTTTGTCTATATCCATGATACAGCTGAGGGTAAGTCGGTCAACGCCTGCATTGAGAGAGCATATGCCGTTTGAAAGCTTATGGGGAAGCATCGGAATAACACTGTCAACAAGGTAACAGCTTGTACCGCGCTTAAGCGCCTCCTTGTCAAGCTCTGACTTTTCCGTTACATAGTTTGTAACATCCGCTATATGAACACCCAACGTATAAATATCATCCTTAAACTCAAGGGTAATGGCATCATCAAGATCCTTTGCATCCTCACCGTCTATGGTAACGGTATATAACTCCCTGAAATCCTCACGCCCTTTCATATCCTCCTCACTGATGCTGTCAGGTATCATGTCAAGGCTGTCCATAACCTTTTTCGGGAACTCCGTAGGAATATCATATGCCCTTACAACGGATAATATGTCTGTGGAAGGGTCATTTACGTGTCCGAGAATTTCCGTTATCTTACCCTCAGGAGATTTGCCCTTTCCGCCGTAATTGGTAATATGGCAGACAACCTTGTGCCCCGACATGGCTCCCATGGAATCCTTTTTGCTTACGAAAATATCATCCGAAACCTTCTGATTATCCGGAATTACAAAGCCAAAGCCGTCCTGCTTATCGTATGTGCCCACAACGAGCTCCATTCCACGCTCCAGTATCTGAACAATTTTTCCCTCTGTTCTTTTACCCATTTCGGAATCCGTTTCAGGCTTAATTAAAACCCTGTCACCGTGAAATGCATCAAGGCTGTACTTTGCGGGAATAAAATAGTCTTCCTTTTCCCCGTCAACCCTGACAAAGCCAAAGCCTTTTTTATTTCCGATAAACATTCCAACCTTAAGGTTGTCATCCATTTTTTTATATTTTCCCTTGGGGGTAACTGTAATTTTTCCTTCCGTGACAAGCTCATTTAAGGCTTCCTCAACCTTCTTCTTATCGCTGTCGCTTACCTGAAGCAAAAACCGTATATCCTTAAGCTTCATAGGCTTGTACTGCTTGTCACATATAAAAGAATAAAGCTTTTCCTTAATTTCATCCTTTTTTGCTCCCATAATAAACCTCCTTCAAATAAAAAGGGACTGTCATATTACACCTTAAATAATCTCAGTGCGACAGCCCCATCATAATTTTAGATAAACTTTGAGGAAAGAAACAAAGCAAGAAGCATAAATATTATTCCAACTACAATTGTAACCTTCATTAATACGGCTTCCTTTGATCTTCCCTTGTTTTTACTCCAATACGTTTCGGTAGAACCGCTTATTGAGCTTGTGAGCCCGCCGCCCTTTCCTTCCTGCATCATAACAATTATTGTCAGTATAACGGATATAACTAAAAACACGATAATCAATGTTGTTTTCAAAAAAATAACCTCCTAAAATAAGCAGAGCATGCTTATAAATATTATTTATGTTCACACTTAGATGATATTACCATATTTGAAATTTAATAGCAACCATTTTTTTCTATATGTCCGTTCCCCGCTTATTCACTGTCTGCTCTTTGTGTATTCATTGTTTGTTCCCTGCTTATTCCTTATCTGCTCTTTGCTTATTCTTTGCCCATTCGCAGAATAAACTCGCTTTTTGGCAACGGCTCATCGAAATAAAAGCCCTGCGCAAGATAACAGTTATTCTCTTTCAGCAGCTTTATATGCTCTATTGTCTCAACGCCCTCAACAATAACCTCCATGCCAAGGTCCTGTGCCATGGCGATAACATGCTTAAGCATAACATTGTTTCCACCGTCGTCGTCGTTCTGCTCCAAAAAGCATTTGTCAATTTTAAGCACGTTCCACGGAAGCTCCTTTATAAGGTTCAGCGACGAATATCCCACTCCAAAATCATCTACGGAGGTGCTTATTCCCTGTTTTTGCAGACCTGTTACTATTTCCTTAAGCTCAGAAAAGGAAACGTCAGTTGTCGTCTCAGTAAGCTCTATTTCTATGTATTCATGGGGTACATGATATTTATCTATAATTGAAATAATACGCTTTAAAAGTCCTGTTGTATCACCCATATGACGTCTGGACATATTGACGGAGATTTTCACAACCTCCCTTCCCTCATCAAGCCATTTCCTTATGTCTGCGCACACATGCTCCAGCATGTAAAAATCAAGCCGACATATTGACTGGCTCTGTTCAAGGGTAGGCACAAACTCGGAAGGATACATTATTTCGCCGTTATGAACCCAGCGGCACAGAGCCTCTGCTCCTGCAAGGCTGTACCCCTTGAGATATACCTTAGGCTGGTAATACACAACAAATTCCTCATTAAGCATTGCCTGCGGAAATTTTGTCTCAATAATTTTACTGTTCTTTAACTGCACATTTAAATCATCATCATAAAATAAAAACTGCTCGTTTTTTACGTTTTTTGCAATGTTTAAGGTCTGGCTTATCCTGTCTACAATAACCTCCGGCGACGTTATGTCCTCCGGTATCATAAAGAAACCGCCCACGGCAGATATCTGTATTTTTTCATGGGTATGTATGTTGTATTCAATCTCCATGCCCGAAAGGTAACTTTGCACATCTCCGAGACGCGCCTTATAAAACAATATAATAAAGCTGTCGCCGTTTACCCTGCACACACATTCGTCCTCCGAAAGCATGTTTTCAAGACCCCTGACAAATTTAATAATTATCTTCGTTCCGCAGTCCCTGCCTAAGAGCTGATTTACGGCGGACATTCTTCTTATGTTGAAATAGCATGCCCCGAAGCTTCCTATCGTTTTATTTTCAATGTGCATTTTTGCCATTTTGAAAAAATACTGCTCATTGTACGTGTCAATCTCCTTGTCGTGATAGGTCATATACCGGAATTGCTCCGATATTCTCAGTCTTCCGTAAAATATGAAAATCATATGGAGCATTATATTTATTTTTTCATTTTCCGTTTCTGTCCACGGCGTGTCTGCCAAGCGTCGGAACGCCTTAAAAACAATAACGTCGTCGATGCCTGTAATTTCCTGCTTTTCCGTATATCTCTCAAAGTCAGCCTCACCGCTGTCATACAGCTTTATATTTAATTCGGAAACCGAATTATTGCCAAGCTGGTTTTGATATAATGTCGCATGCACTGCCCCGACTCTCAGCAGCCTGCAAAGACGGCATAGCGCTTCGGAAAAATCATGGTCAGAGGTTGACGAGTGCTTGTCCATTTCCATCAAAAATTTATCTATTGAATTGGAATATTCTTTTTCATTAAATTCCATACCTTACCTCCGATAAGATGCCTTTAAAGCGCAAGCTGCGGCAAACCCAGAAAAAATTTTGTTCCCTGCCCTTTTGTACATTCAATGTCAATATCACCTGACATTTGTTTTACTAAAAATGAAACCATTGAAAGGTCATCCGGCATGATTTCTGCCCCGTCAACAGCTATGGTGATTGTGATATACGTGGCGTATCCAACCTTTTTGCTTGATACATGAATATCAATAACTCCTTCGTCCGTATTCTTTACCACATTCATCAAAAGCTTGCTTATAATCTGACCGATACGTCCCTCATCACCAAGCAACGTCCGGGGTACGTCATCATCCACCTGCCGTATAATTACGATAGCCTTATCCTCAAGGGAAGCCTCAACATTGCCACATACAAATCTCAGAAGATTGTCCATGCTGTATTCAGTCTCGTTAAGCTCCAGCTTACCGTCAGCAAGCTTTGCATATTCAATCGTATCTGAAAAATCCGACACAAGCTCAGACCCTTTTGTCAAAAGCTGATTTATGGTTTTTTCCATAATCTCAGCATTACCTGATTCTATGGCAGACTTTGCATTTTTCATCCAGATATTCATGTTGTTTTTAAACTCGGCATTCATGTCCGTAATGAAATCCGTCTGTGACTGCGCCGCGCGCTCCAGCTTGCGGTTTTTCATTAAATTCTCATTGCTTTTATATGCCATATGAGAAATTACGTTTCCTATATAATAAAGCAGCTTAGCCGCATCATGTATCTCATCCTTATTTTTTATTAAAATATCTTCCGCAGCTTCAATATATTGCTCCTCATCAATTCCGAGACTAACTGCGGTCCGGCGGACAAAATCCTTATCCAGAGGTCTTGTTAAAACCTGTCCCCCCGCAAAGCCACCGATTAATCTGTCCCCAAGCAAAATAGGCACGGCATAGTCATATAATCCGGCATGACAGCTATATATAAAGGGACGTCTCTCCTTTAAAGTGACAAGTGCGCCCTGTTTATCACATTCCTCACAGTTTATTCTCCCTATTTCAGACATTCTCGTATACTTCTTACAGTAATCACAAAAATTACTTCCTGTCGTTACGGGAACGCCCTCCTCATCCGTGATGAGAGCAGCCATGCCTGTAAGCTCAGAAAAACCATCTTGAATTTTTTGCAGAGTATCCACATCAATTAAATCAGTTAATTTAGGCTTGTCCATATGCACTCTCCCGGCTGAAATTATTTGAAAAATTACTTTCCGCATAAACGCTCACATAGATCCGAGAACATTCGTCCGGCTGCAAGCAGCCATCGAATGTTACTCGTCCCTGCGTTCGCACGCTTGCCCTAAGGAATCCCCCCAACTTTGTTGGGTCCCTCCTTAAGGCATAGTATACCATACTTTTAAAGAAAAACCAAGAACAAACAAGGGGCTGCTGCAATAAGAAAGGGGGAATCTTATTGCGGCAGCCCCGGCATTTTAAAGCTTTTATTTTATATTCATGCTGTAAATACTGTTTTTACCTAAATCACACTCTATTTTCATAAGCCGGTTGTATTTTGCCGTTCTGTCACTTCTGCACGGTGCTCCCGTCTTTATCTGTCCGGAGTTTACCGCAACCGCAAGGTCTGCAATAAACGTATCCTCTGTCTCTCCTGACCTGTGGCTTATGATTGTTTTGTAGCCTGCCCTTTGCGCCATTGCAATTGCATCCAGGGTTTCCGTCAGCGTTCCTATCTGATTTGGCTTTATAAGAATCGCATTTGCAATCTCATCCTTTATTCCTGCACTGAGGCGCTCCGTATTTGTAACAAAAAGGTCGTCTCCCACAAGCTGTATTCTTTCTCCAAGCCTGTAGGTGAGAAGCTTCCAGCCCTTCATGTCATTTTCATTTAAGCCGTCCTCAATGGAATAAATCGGATATTTTTCTACAAGGTTTTCATAGTACTGCACCATTTCCTCGGCATTTCTGTATATGTCCTTTCCCGCCATCTTACTCTCACCCGGAAAATAATATCTGTCGGAATTATCATCATAAAGCTCGGAGGCTGCCGCATCAATTGCTATTTTAATATCTTTTCCGGGTTCATAGCCGGCAGCTTCTATTGCCTCCATAATCGTGTCAAGGACATCTGCGGAGGTTGCAAGGTTTGGCGCAAAGCCTCCCTCATCCCCGACGCCCGTGGAAAGTCCCTTTGACCGCAAAACCTTTTTCAGGTTATGATATATTTCACATGCCATCTCCATTGCATTTTTAAAGTCCTGCGCTCCTACAGGCGCTATCATAAACTCCTGTAAATCCACCGTATTGTCCGCGTGCTTTCCACCGTTTAAAATGTTCATCATCGGAACAGGCATATATTTTGCATTAACGCCTCCGATATATCTGTAGAGAGGTATGTTAAGCGACGCTGCCGCTGCTCTTGCCACGGCAAGGGATACTCCGAGTATTGCATTTGCGCCGTATTTTGACTTGTTTTTTGTGCCGTCTGCCTCAATCATCATCCTGTCAATTGCAATCTGGTCATATACATCCATTCCCGTAAGCTTATCACAAATACGTGTATTTACGTTATTTACAGCCTTCTCAACGCCCTGTCCCAAATATCTTTTTTCATCATCCCGAAGCTCATGCGCCTCATGCTCGCCTGTAGACGCGCCTGATGGAACGCAAGCCGAACCGTTCGCACCACATTCACATTCAACATAAACCTCAAGCGTGGGATTTCCTCTGGAATCAAGAATTTCCCTTGCCTGCACATGTGTTATTTTATCCGTTTTCATAGCCAACCTCCATCAAATTAGACTATTGTCTATTTTTACCTGTGGAAAGTATGTGCATTGTAGCCGGAGTTTATTCATTTTTATTTAAAATTGTGCTTTTCATTCCATTTTTCTTCTACACATCAGATGTACAATGAGGACATTTTGTGGCATCAATATGAATTTCTGACTTGCAGTATGGACATTCCTTGGTTGTCTTTGCCTCAATTGCCTCCTCCTTTTTCTTACCGGCAGCCATAAGCTTATTGATTGCTTTCATCATAAGAAACAGTACAAATGCCATTATGATGAAATTTATAATTGCAGTGATAAGCGCGCCATATTCAATGTACTGTCCTGTGTTAAATATCTCAATATGGCCTGCAACCTCGGCGCCTCCTACACTGTTTATAAGCGGATTTATCACGCACTCCGTGAAGGCAGTCACAATGCTCTGAAATGCCGCTCCGATAATAACACCAATTGCAAGATCCATAACATTACCCTTTAAGGCAAATTCCTTAAACTCCCGTAAAAATTTTTTCATAAGTACTCCTCTCCTTATCCAATTTATATAGAAATGAGCAAAACTCTGCTTTCTCAAACTTCCGTTTTGCTCATCTCTGAATTTGCATACTAATTATTTTTTATTTCACGATAAGCGACTTGCCTGTCATTTCCTTTGGTTGAGGCAGTTCAAGTATCTCAAGCAACGTAGGAACTATGTCTGCAAGACATCCGCCTTCACGCAGTTTAACTCCATCCTCATAATTATACAAAATAAACGGAACGGGATTTGTAGTATGCGCAGTATGTGGCGCCCCCGTCTCATAGTTAATCATCTGCTCTGCATTTCCGTGATCGGCACATATAAAGAGCACACCTCCAACCTCTGTCACTGCATCAACTGCAGCACCTACACACTGATCTACTCTCTCAACAGCCTTTATTGCAGCAGGAATAACACCTGTATGTCCAACCATATCAGGATTTGCGAAGTTTATGATAATAACATCATACTTATCTGACTTTATTGCATCTACAAGATTAACTCCAACCTCAGGTGCGCTCATTTCCGGCTGAAGGTCATAGGTTGCAACTGCCGGTGACTTGACAAGGGTTCTTGACTCGTCCTTATTTGGCTCCTCAACGCCGCCGTTAAAGAAAAATGTAACGTGGGCGTACTTCTCCGTCTCCGCAAGACGAAGCTGTGTCTTACCGCAGGCGGCAAGATACTCGCCGAAGGTATTTGATACCTCCTCCTTCTTAAATGCAACAAGCTTGTTCGGTATGGTTTCATCATAATCCTTAAAGCACACATAGACAAGAGGCATGCGTCCGTTTGGTCTTTGAAATCCGTCAAAATCATCACAGCAGAATGCTCTTGTGATTTCTCTTGCCCTGTCAGGTCTGAAATTGAAGAATATAACCGAATCATTTGGTTTTACCAGCGATACAGGATTTCCGTTTTCCGTAATAACCGTTGGTAAAACAAACTCGTCATATACCTCCTTGTCATAGGACTCCTGTATTGCCGCAACCGGATCCTCAGCCTGTACGCCCTCGCCTGTTACAAGGGATTTATATGCAAGCTCCACTCTGTCCCATCTGTTATCTCTGTCCATGGCATAGTAACGTCCCGACATGGACGCAACCTTGCCTACGCCGATTTCCTTCATTTTTGCTATAAGCTCCTCAAGATATCCCTTTCCGGAGGCAGGCGGCGTATCTCTGCCGTCAAAAAATGGATGGACATATACATTTGAAAGTCCCTGTCTCTTGCAAAGCTCAAGTATCGCATAAAGATGTGTATTGTGACTGTGCACGCCGCCGTCTGACAAAAGACCCCATAAATGAAGGTCGGAATTGTTCTTCTTACAATTATTGATTGCCGCAAGCATTTCCTCATTTTCAAAGAAATCTCCGTCCTCAATGGATTTTGTAATTCTTGTAAGCTCCTGATATATAATTCTTCCGGCTCCTATGTTCATATGACCTACCTCAGAATTTCCCATCTGTCCGTCAGGAAGTCCCACATATAGTCCGGAAGCATTTCCCTTAGCAAAAGCTGCTTCCTTCATAAGCTTGTCCATTACAGGCGTATTTGCAAGCGCAATTGCATTGCCCTCTGTTTTGTCACTTAATCCATATCCGTCAAGTACCATTAAAACTACCGGTTTTCTACTCATTTTATTGTCTCCTATTCTACTACAATATATTTATGGTTAATATCCCTTACAGCCGGTAAGGAATTATCCATCTGCTACAATATATAATAATTACGATTACTTCACATTACGCTCTTTTGTAATCATAACAGCTTACCATTGAATTATATTATTTTTAATAATAATCCCCCAGACTTATTCCGTTTATACCCAGCGGTATCTCATGGTCAAGTCCGATAAATTTTCCGTTATCGCTCCAGAGAACTTCCTTTACGAAAGCATATTTTTCCTCATCCCATGTTGTAAAATCATCAAGGACAAGTCCGCCGGTATCTCCGGAATTGGCGTTAAAGCACCAGAAGGTATGATGAAGCCTGTATTTTTTTATAAGCTGGCGCATATATGTCATCCATGTTATGTTGGGCTCTGACATAAAACCGCCCCACTCGCCTATATGTAACGGCGCAATCTCCTCCTCATATATATAGAACCAGTTATCACGCCAGCAATCCTTCATAAGGCTGTCATAGTCGTAGCTTCCCTTAAACCATGGCTGCTCATAAACCGTAGGTCCATAATCGTGAGGCGAATAGACAAGCTTGTTCTGATATTTCCCAATGTCAATTGGATTATCCGCCACGCCTCTTAAGTTTCCTCCCCACCAGTTAAAGTAGTAGTCATCATCATTTGTGGAGGAAAAATCCCCGTTCTTCTTTACGTCTACAGGGTAAATCTCTATACCCTCAACAAATACAAGGACATTTGGGTTTTTGTCAAGCACAGCATAGGCAGCCTGCTCAGCCGCATACTTCCAGTTATTGGGGTCCTTAGACGTGTCCCACTTTGCAGCGCCGTCACCCTCATAAGGCTTGCCGTGAGGCTCATTTTTAAGGTCATAAACCAAAATTGTATCGTCATCCTTATATCTGTCTGCCATCCATGAAAGCGCGTTCAGAAAATCCTCCGTGGAAATCTTATCGGAATACCACAGATTAACCATATGCCCGCTTGCATTTGTCTCTGCGCAGTGTATATCTATTATAAGCTTAAGCCCGTTTGCGCGGCACTGACCTATGACATACTCAAATATCTGTAAGCTGTCCATTCCCACAAGATATGAATTTGTAGCCTGATTAAAGTTTGCGTCAGGATATTCGCCCCTTGACCACTGAAGTATAAGCTCCGCCGATATAGGCACTCTTATAATGTTAAAGCCGTGGTTTGCAATCTCCTGTATGGACCGGTTTAAATCCGACGCCCACAAGCCGTCAAATGTATTGGTTCCCGTATTATAACCAAACCAGTTTACGCCTGTAAGCCAGACCTCGTTGCCATCCTTGTCCACAATTTTATTGCCGTCGGTAAAAAGCCAGTCGTCCGTTGTGGGTTCCGGAACATCCATTGCGCCGTAATCTACATCACGGTCGACTGTCACGTCGCTCTCCGTACCCTCCGTTGTCTGTTCATCTGATGTGTTATCATTTTTATTTTCAGCCGTCTCATCCGTTGAAGCATTGTCCCGATTTTCAGTCACATTTACGGAAGCATCATTTTTTAAACTGTTTTCATTTTCCATGTCCTTTGTTCCAAGCTTTTTGCCCACAAGTATTCCTAGAAAAAATAAAATAACAAAAAGCTGGACAATAATGACAATAAGAAGCTTTTTATTCATATTATTTCCTCATTTAAAAGTTTGAGCCGTTCCAGCCCCAGCTTGATGTTGCATAGTATTTTACATATACACGGTCAGGCGATATGCCGAGAACCTTGTGAAAGGCATCACATATCCTACCCGTAAATGCAGAAAATGCCTGTCTGTTTTCGCTGCCGTAAATGCTTACCTCAACAAATGCCGCAGGCGCTTTGTCATCTCCCCTGAAATATATGGTGTATTCAGGCTCAAAGCCCAGCATGACCCAGCCCTCACTTTTACCTAAAATTTCTCCTGCTGCAGCTATAAGCATATCCTTAAGCTGCTCCTGCTGCTCCTTTGAAACCTCGGTGGTTACCTTTGAATCAATAAATGGCATAATAAAATCCTCCTAACTAATTATAATATCACAGTAAAATGCGTCTTTATTTTCCTGTGAGGTAATGTATCTGTATCTCACACATTTTCCTTCATTAAATCTTAAATACAGCGCGGAATAGGGATAGGAAATATTTTTATTAAAGTCGCCAAACAGCTTTTCAGCCAATTCCAGCGTAAAATTATCCACCTTGATATCCACAACATATATATTATGATTTACGGTCACCGTATAATAGTCAATATCCTTACAACTGCTTAAATATGTATTAAGCCTGTCATATATCTCCTTCTCAGACCGTAAATTTACTTTATTCATATATTCATTTATAACACGGAACATACATTACCTCCTAAGCTGTTTTAATATATTTGTTTGTCAGGTATCTTATTATGTATCGCTTTAAATTCATCAAAATGCTGGATAAAAAGCTTCACAACCTTTGGATCAAAATGCTTTCCGCTGAGCCGCACAATCTCATCAAAGGTTGCCTCTAAAGACCAGCCCTTTTTATAATACCTGTCCGACGTCAGGGCATCAAATACATCACACACTGCCATCAGGCGGCTTATGTATGCAATTTCCTCCCCCTTCATGCCAAGATAGCCGGTTCCATCCCATCTCTCATGGTGTTCCTTTGCAAGAATACAGGCAATATTAAGCATCTCACCCGGACAGTTTTTGAGAAGCGCCTCGCCGTAAAGAACGTGGTTTTTCATAATCTGATATTCCTCATCCGTAAGCTTGTCAGGCTTATCAAGTATCTCCTCACTTATCATAAGCTTGCCTATATCATGCATCATGGAGGCTGTTGAAAGCTTGTCAACATATTCTTCATCAAAGCCAGATGCCCTTCCAAGCACCTTCATATATTCTGCTACTCTTTTTATGTGCTCCCCTGTAAATTTAGATTTGCTCTCGCTTATCTCTGCAAAGGAATAAATGAGTCCCTTTTGATTTTCCTGCATTGTAAGCGCCGTATCCGTTGCCGTCTTTATCATCATTGCATTTCTCTGGACAATAAAATATGCCACAACCGACATGCCAAATATTATTACGATATGAGGAACGGTATAGCCTAAAAGCACATCCTCAATATTTTCGTATCGGTTGCCTATAAAAATATGATTGCATTTTATTGAAAGAACATTTGATAGAAATATTCCGCAGGACATAAGCAGGGACGCAAAAAGAACAAGTGTCTGATTATAATAAAGGGATGCAAGAAGTATAGGAAAAAGCATTACGGGAAATGCATAGGATGAAAACAACGTCAGCATAATTGTTGTAATAATACACGTGCACACAATAACAACATGCTTTGTAAGCGGCGAGCTGTCAAATTTAAAAACATTAATAACCAATGTCGGAATAAGAGCAACAATTATACTGATTCCGAAAAAAATCAAAAGCAATGCCTTATCAATATCTGCCACAAAACAGCAATAGCCAAACATCAAGAGCAGTATAACAACTACAACTCGCATACATCTGGCTGATATCTGATTTATCCTTCTGTAATTGTCATTCATAAGGTTATTAGACTTCATAGGTTTTTATAAATCTCCCACTTGTATGTGCTTCCCATCTCTCCATATATGTTCCAAATCGTAAAACGAGCGTTCTTCCTCTGAAAATATATGGATTATTATATCATAATAATCCAATAAAATCCATCCTCCATTTGCATAACCTTCCCGATTTTTAAGTTTAACCCCTGCGTCGGAAAGCGCCTGCTCAACACTGTCAGAAAGCGCCTGAACCTGATTGCGGTTGGAACCGTCAGCAATTATAAAATAATCGCCCATTGTGGATATTTCCCTTATGTCAATGATGCGTATGTCATTTGCCTTTTTATCCTGTAAGCTTTCCACAACAATTTTTGCACATTCCTTTGAATCCATAGTACCTCCATAAATTATTTTGAATTGTTTACATAGTAATTGTATGTCATCCGGGACATATAGTCTATATCCCCTTCACGCTGCTCCAGATAATCCAAAGTATTTTTTAATATGTGTATAATACATGCATCTATATCCGTAAATGCCTTATGGCGTATTTCATCCATATCCTTTAAGTATCTGCGGTTTGGCTCAATGTAATCAGCGACAAATATAATTTTCTCCAGCATGGTCATATTGGGCTTACCGGTTGTATGACATTCGATTGCGCCAAGAACTGCCGGATCCTCAACATCATATTTATATCTGGCATAAAATGCTCCAAGCTTTGCATGAAGCATGTCCGGATTTTTTTCTTCAACCTTACTGATGGGAATGTTGTGCTTTCTCGCCTTTTCAAGCTTTTCCTTTGCCGTAAGTCCCTTGGCGCAGTCGTGTAAAAGTCCTGCAAGTCTTGCGCTGTCAATATCCGTCCCATAAACCATTGCAAGGGCTGCCGCAGTGTATTCGACTCCAAGAGAATGCTCCAGACGCTTTTCGCTTATTTTTGTTTTAAGTCTAAGTAGTATTTTTTCACGGGTCATATTTCTCACATCCATATAATTTATTTTCTTTTATATATTTTACAATACTCTCAGGCATTATGTCATCAGGAAATTTGCCCTCAGATATACTTTTTCTTATATCGGAGGAGGCAGCCTCATATGGTTCTACCTTTAAAAAGCATACCCTGGCATAGCTTACATCCCTCATAAGCTTGTCGTGAAACGCATTTATTTCCTCAGGGGAATCCTCCCTCCGGGCAACAAGCAGGGTACACATTTTAAGAATTTCCTTATATTTACTCCATTTATTTATCGTCACGAAGGAATCGGAGCCAATTATAAAATATATCTTTAATTTAGGATTTTGTCCGGAAATTTCCTTCAGGGTATCATATGTGTATGTGTATCCTCCACGCCTTATCTCCATATCCGATATTGCAAGCTTAGGATTTTTTTCCGCCATAAGCTTAAGCATGGCAATGCGGTCATCCGGTGAGGCAATATATCTGCTCTCTTTATATGCCGGCGCATTATTCGGCATAAGGACAATTTTTTCAATATCCCCATACTGCCTGATTGCTTCATTTATAACCATTACATGACCGTTATGCAGCGGATTAAAGGTTCCGCCGTAAATACCTATACAGTTTGATGATAAAAAAATGTTATCCAAGTCTTCTCCTTATTCATATACAATAATTTTATTACGGCAGCTTTATATTGGAATCCTTTTTCTTCTGCTTAAATAAAACAATTTTTTTGCCTATAACCTGAACGACCTGACTTCCGGTTCTTTCAGCTAATATGTTTGCAATTTCTTTTGGGTCGTCAGCACAGTTTTTAAGCACGCCAAGCTTTATCAATTCCCTTTTTTCAAGCGCCTCCGATACAGCCTGTGTCATTTCAGGCGTCAGGCTTGACTTTCCTATATTCAGGATTGCGTCCATATTCATGGCAAGACCCTTTAAATATGCTCTTTGCTTACTTGTCATATATTTCTCCTCAAATTTATATTTTATTCTTGGGTAATTATTTTAAACCCTTTATAATGATTTCCGGATAGCCCTCGGCAAAACGAATTTCATCTCCCGACAGTACAAGCTTTCCTTCCTCTGTCCGTTTATTCAAATACTTCTCAAAAAAATATTCCTTCGCCCCGCCAATACAAAAGTGATTTGATGAAATTGTGTATCTATTTTCCTCATTCACGATGTTATCCCAGTCCTGCTTCAACTGCTCCATGGACGAACTTATATGCAGATACGCCCAGAGAAGAACATCAAAGATAAAAAAGGAATCTTCATCATCATGGAGATAAAAGCCATTATACTTCTGTCGTTTCACGTTCCATTTTACAAAATGCTTCATACAGATTCTTCGAAATCTCAGCTCGACATCTGCAAGCTCTGTTATACAATGAAACATTTCCTGAAGAATAGCCGGAAAAGTTCCATACAAAATTTCGGCCTGTGTACGTTTTAAGCGCTCTGCTTTTTTCATAATATCCTGATAATGAAAATCAATCAGCCAGTCCATTTTACGAACCTTCATGGCTTCCTCCACCAACGTCAATAATACCGGTACGGTAAGCTTCGAATAATCCCAGCTTCCTTTATAATTTACATGCGGAAAGCTGAATTTTCCCGGAGCATATTCCTGATGCTGAAAAGAAATAAATCCATACCCGTTATGAACAGCAAACAGATATTCCTGATAATTTTCATCTTGATCCATTGGCGGAACATAACGCAATTGCAAAAATGCAATTTGCCTATCCACATTCACACACCATTTTTCCGGCATTTTTCCGGTGTTTTCATTTTTAATTCCATACTCCTCCAATACCGTCCATGATTCAGCGTCTATTTCTATGTACTCAAAATAGTTGCGTATTTTATCAAAATCACAAGCCTGTAATGCAGAAAACATCAAATTTTTCTCCTTTGCTTAACAATAACATTCCACCTGTCCTTTGTCAGACAAAACAACTATGGTATCGTTTCGTACCAGAATATCCCGACAGTCTCCTTTTGTTTTTTTCGGCTTCCGCAGTTCTTCTCCTGTCTCATTATCAATACAATACAAATAGCCATCTCCGGATGCAAAATACAGGCACCTGCCGTCTATAACAGCCCTTGTTAATATTTCACCACCTGTTTGAACAGAAAATATGAGGTTCAGATTATAATCATCGCAAATCTCATAGCAGGACATAAACCCTTCCGTACTGTTAATTACGGAATTTTGATCACCAATATATAACTTACCGTTATAAATTACAGGTTTCCGGTACAGCTTCCTGCCTACATTAACTTCCTTCAGCAGTTTTCCGGTTTTACAGTCAAGGAATAAAAAGCTGCCATGAATATTGCAAACCATAAGGCAGTTCTGGTCCAATCGCATACAATGACTGATCCACATTTCTTTTCCATACGTCCATACTGTATTTCCACTCATCTTGTCCACACATCGTATCACGCCGCCAAGTTCTCCATGGTAAATACAGGCATCATCTGCCGCAAAGGGACAGTTGGTCTTACATCCCGTCTGAACTGACCAGATTATGGTTCCATCTTCCTTATTCAGACAATACAGTCCATAAGCAGACATATACAAACGATCTCCATCCATCAAAATATTCCAATCCGCATTTTCTCCGCCAATGTCTGCCTGCCATATCACGGTGCCGGACAAATCAACACAATATGCCTTTCCACGGAATGTCGTAAAGTAAAACCTGTCCCCCTCCAAAATCCCCGGACTTCTCATAACATGATCCTCACGGAAAAGTACCGTTGCTTCCAACGACTGCATATCCAGCCCGATCAGAAGGGACTCCCAGCGCGCTTCTCCATACTCAAGCACAAAATATATTTTATCATCCTGTTCCACCATATCGACAGAAATCATGGCGCCCCGCAGACCTTTTTGATAATTGTAGTCCCACATTTTCTTATATGCTTTTGCTTTTTCCATCTGTTTTTCTCCCTTCCTCGATTTTACATTATTTATTAGGCAATTGCGAAACTCCTTATTTTCGAAACCTAGTTGTGAAATATAGACAATATCATAAGCATGGTGCTTTGGAGCCGTCGGTACTTAGACTGCGTATTTTGCAGTCTTATGTACCGCTACGTGCGACAGACAGCGGAAGCGTGCTATGCGTTGATTTGTCTATATTGAACAACGGACGTTGCCGAAAAAAGAGTTTCGCAAATGTCTAACATTATTTATAGTAGTCAAATTCCAGACCGTAAAGCTTTACCGTATCTCCCTCCTCAATGCCAAGCTCCTCAAGCCTTTCAAGAATTCCATTATCCTTTAAGAATTTCTGGAAAAATGCAAAGCCCTTTTCCGATTCCAGATTTGTATAGCCTAACATCCTCTCAATACGAGGTCCCTCCACAATATAAAGATGTTCCTGTTCCTCTGATTTTGTAACGTCAAAGGGAAGCTCAGGGTCGTCCATAAATTCGATATCCATCTCAGGCGCAAACTCTATCACCTCGTCAGGCGCTTCCTTTACAAGCTTATTTACATACCAGAGAAGCTCATTTACCCCCTTGCCCGATACGGCAGATATAGGGAAAACCTTTGTGCCCTTTGGCTCGTATTCCTCCTTCATCAGGGTGATAACCGTTTCATAATCCTCCGGTGACATGGCATCACATTTGTTTGCCGCAATAACCTGAGGTCTTGCCGCAAGCTGCTCGTTGTAACTTTTAAGCTCGTTGTTGATTGCTTCTATATCAACGATAGGGTCGCGCCCTTCAACTCCTGCCGCATCAACAATGTGAATCAGAACCTTTGTCCGCTCTATATGCCTCAAAAATTCAAAGCCAAGACCAACGCCCTCCGATGCGCCTTCAATAATTCCCGGTATATCCGCTATTACAAAGCCGTCCTTTTCCCCAAGATCCACAACGCCAAGATTAGGGGTCAAGGTAGTAAAATGGTAATCGGCTATCTTTGGTCTTGCATTTGTAACTCTTGAGAGAAATGTGGACTTTCCCACATTTGGAAATCCCACCAGCCCTACGTCGGCAATCATTTTAAGCTCAAGGGTAACCCACAGCTCTTTTGCAGGCTTGCCGGGCTGCGCATATTTCGGCGCCTGCATAACGGCAGTCACATACTGCCTGTTTCCCTTACCGCCTCTGCCGCCCTTAAGAAGCGTTACCGGCTCCGTTTTATTTGACATGTCAAGTATGACCCTGCCTGTCTCAAAATCCTTTACAACCGTTCCGGCAGGAACCTTTAGTACGATATCCTTTCCGTTTGCTCCGTGACAGTTTCTTTTGCCGCCCTCCTCGCCGTCTCCCGCCTTATATTTTCTCACATGCCTGAAATCAGTAAGCGTGTTCAGTCCGGGGTCCACAACAAAAATAACATCGCCTCCATCGCCTCCGTCACCTCCGTCAGGTCCTCCGTTGGGAACGTACAGCTCACGCCTGAAGGATACATGCCCGTCTCCGCCTTTTCCGGAGCTTATATATATTTTCGCCCTGTCTGCAAACATAAGCCTTAAACCTCCTGATTTCAAATAATTGTTTATATATTGATTATTACATAATAATGTATCATGCCATAAATCGTATGGTGTTAAGAAAAAAAGCTGTCACGCCGGAGACTTTCATAAGCTCCGGTGCAACAGCCTTAATTTTAATTATTCTGCTGATGCTACGGGATAGACAGAAACCTGCTTCTTGTCTCTACCCTTTCTCTCATACTTTACAACACCGTCAACAAGTGCAAATAAAGTATCATCTCCGCCACGTCCGACATTTACACCCGGATGTATCTTAGTGCCGCGCTGTCTGTATAAGATATTACCAGCCTTTACAAACTGGCAATCTGCTCTTTTTGCGCCAAGTCTCTTTGCCTCGGAATCACGTCCGTTCTTAGTGGAACCGACACCCTTCTTATGAGCAAAGAACTGTAAATCCATTCTTAACATACTTACACCTCCTTGAAGTATATTCTAATAAATTCGTCGCCGTATTCCCTGTATATGTCCGTAAGACCTATAACTAGCGATTTTACAAGCAACTGTCCCTTATCATCCGACGGGGACAAAAACTCAAATATAAGCTTTCCTGATGTATCGGCATCCGCCTTAACCTTATTGTCAGTTAATGCTTCTATGGAATTAACCGTATTGAAGGAAAGCGCCGTAACCGCTGAACAGATTATATCCTGACCCTTTTCCGCATAGCCTGCATGTCCCTCAATGGTAAAACCCCTGTATGCCTCATTCTCCGCTTTATAAAATGTAACATTAATCATAATTCAAATTAAGCCTTGATTGCGTCAATCTTAACCTTAGTATAAAGCTGTCTGTGACCCTGCTTCTTATGATAGCCGGTCTTTCTCTTGTACTTGTATACGACAACCTTCTTGCCCTTACCCTGTTCAAGAACAGTTGCCTTAACTGAAGCCTTCTTGCAATCCTCACCGCAAATCATATCCTTGCCTGTGCTTACTGCAACAACATCAAATGATACCTCAGAGCCGTCCTCTGCATTAAGCTTCTCAACCTTAATGACATCTCCTTCAGCTACCTTGTACTGCTTTCCGCCTGTTGCTATAACTGCGTACATATGGTTACCTCCTATTATCATTACTCGCCAGTTATGGTGTTATGCAGTACGTCATAAGGCATCCTCCCACGTAGTGGTTCTCCTTATGACAAAACATAAACTTTTACCTCACTGTGCGGCATACCCACATAATATAGCACCTTGCAGGTGTAAAGTCAAGTAAGATTTTATATAATCAGGCATAATCAGATGTTTTCATTCAGACAACTGTAATTTTGCTTCTTCTGCCATATAAGTTGTGCCTCCGTTTTGTGCTACAAATATAAGATGTTGTTTTGCACTCTCCTGCTTTCCCTCTTTCATATCAAGCTCAGACAACTGTTTATGTATCAAAACCTTGTTTAACATATTGCTTTTCTTTTCATCCAGCAATTCCTGACACAAATTGCGCGATTCCTCAAATTCCCCTGTACGATATTTTTCCCACGCTTCATTTTCTTTCATATACCGCTCGTATGCCTGTCTTTTTTTTGAGGATGACTTTTGCGCCATAATCAAATTATATAGCTTTCCCTTAATCTCCTGATAGTTTTCCCAATCTTGTGTTTGTGCATAATGCCGCAAACATAAAGACAAATAAAATATTTCATACCCAGCCGATTTTTTATACGTCTTGCAGATTTGCAGTAATTCAAAGCTTTCCTGCTCACCGCCCGGTATAAAGGAAGATGCCTGCGCTCTTAACATTCTCCATATAATTTTAGCCTGTTCTGCCTTAACTTTATTTTCCATCATATAACATATATCCTTCATCTTTACGGCGTCACAATCCATATAAAGAACACCTCCTAAAGCATCACCCAGAACACGGCTCAATATGAAATAGATAAGAACACAAAACAAACATAATATCCAATATATCCAACTTTCCCGAAACACACCAAGCCAAGCAGCCACAACAGCGCCTCCGCCAAATACCAGACAATTCAAGATCACCAATCCATAATGCAGTCTCGCACACTTTTTTGCGCTATATTTATAATATATGCTGTGCTTATTGTTCATTTTTTCCCCTTTGCAATATATGCTCCTATACGAAATTATACTTGGGTACTGCAAAACAATCAACCCTTAATGCTTTATGCATGGCATATAAATTTATACTTATGACGTTTTATCAGCTTCTAACCTGCCGTCCTAATCTTCGTAATGTACCCACGTAAGCTTTGCCATATCATCACTATCAATGGAAGCTTTATCAATAAAATAATCTGACATGAATACATTAAAATCGGCAACTCCCTGATTACTTGTATCTTCATAGAAAATTGTTCCGGGAAGTATGCCCGTATAATCTGTTGTATTTATATAAATTTTATTATTCTCTGCATCAATATCATATATGTCAGATATATACGTTTCTCCTTCAAATGCCGTTGTGCCGATATACGTTTTCATCGAGGCACAATCCAGCAGAATCTTGTTATAATCCGAATTGATAACTAACATGTATCCATTCATGACATGTGCATGTGCATCATCAACCGTAAACATCAGTTTTTTGTTTTGAAAGCAGTCATTGCTGATGCTGACAGCCAATATATCTTTTTCCCTACCAAAAATTGTCTGTACTATCTCAAACTGTTCCAATTCATTAATAACAAAGCTTATGTCTTCATATTCCTCCAAGTTACTGAGATCAGCAATATTATATTCTTTTATAACTGTCATTTTATCATCATCATACTTAAGCAATTGTTGTGTATCTTGGCTTCCAGCCTTGTTACGCCTCTTGTACATCACGTATAAATCCCGTGCATTTCCCTTTACAATTTCAATATAAACCCGCTCCTGATTATCATCCAAAACATACTTCTGAACCGGTTTCAGCTTATTCCACCTAAGGTCATACTCATATAACACAAAATCGTTTGCTTGTGAATTCAAAACAAAATCACCATGGAACGTCCAAGCCGTAAAATACAGCTTATCTCCAATTGCTTTCATCGATGTAACCGCACCACTATCTGCGGAATATATGGTTCTTCTGCTTGAACCGTCACATTTTATACACTCCAGTTTTATAAGACCGGTGTATACATCTTCCCCATCAACAAAACTTATCTTGGAATTGAACATTGATACATACAAATAGTCACCATAACAAATAATCCCCGGAACCATACCTTCAACGTATGCATTACAGGACGCATTATTATGAGTACAGTTGGCTTTATTGCATACAGCCGTGTTTATCTGATTCTTGGAATCCAAAAAATAAATACAATTATTTTTAATATAATACATTCCTCCGTCAACGCAGTATGTAGTATTCGTTCCATTTCCATATGTTGCTTTGTCAGGAAATTTCATATTAAGCTTCGTTATAAAAAAGCCTCCTGCGATTAGCACAATAATTATAATTGATATAATGCTTATTTTTAATATGCTTTTTTTCATATAACCTCCATACTATAATCCAATAGGGATGAGCAAAGCACTGCTTTTGCGAACACCCATTGTGCTTTTTGCTCATCCCAATCATTCAAATTAATAGGTCACTGCGCATTTTCCGTACACTTTGTCCGGATTTTCTACTGTTTTAGTAATATTAACAGAGTCCCCAAAATATAACTCATGCAAAGTTTTTTGATTTTGAGTAAAGCCGTAGCTTGCATCAGACACATACACTGTAACACTCTTACAATACTTTGAGGCTGTAAATGTGTTGGATACCTTCCCGCTATCCTTTGTTAAATACATAGTTCCAAGTAAAGTTGTTGAACCGGATTCTCTGACATAGAATGTATATCCGGCGGTCATGCAGCTATGCACATCCGTTATTACCGTAGCCGCATTCGAACGAATGCTTAACATACCGACTGACATCATTAAGATTAATATACCTGCCAATAATTTTTTATTTGCCATCTTCATAATCAAACCCTCCATCAAATTAATGTTATGTCTACAGTTACTTAGATTTTTCACCTCCTATATCTATCATTGCGATAAATAAAATGTTCCTTGCGAAATTGTGTCTTTCTCATATCCACTTTATTAAATTAATTTTTATTTTTCAATAAAATGGAAGTGAAACGACATATTTGGGGCTTTTTTGTCGTTTCATGTATAAACATAAATATATTTTAGCTCTTGACAGGGTAATTCGCAAATTAGCTTACGTTCATCAAAAACCATGCCTATAAAATAAAAAGGGGCTGTCGCAATAAGGATTTTAATTCTTTTTTAGTATACATTTTCAACAAAGAACACTCCAACATGTTACTTATCTTCCGCTTTTCTTTGTTGAAAATGCATAGTTACTAATAAAACAAATCCTTATTGCGACAGTCCCTTTTTCTCCATTTATTTAGAATTTACTTAAGTTTTCCTATCATTTCTCTTATGGCATCAAAGTCAAGCCTGTGCTTCTTTGATACTGCTCCCGGATTACGCTTTAATATATGATATGCCTTTTTACCGGATTTCCCGTATTTTTCATTGAAGCTCTCCCTTGCCGCCTTAAGCCTGTCCATGATATATTCCATTTCTGCCCTGTTTTCAAGTTTTATCTCTGCAATTCGCTCCTCAAGCTTTGCCTTATCATCCTCCGTCACGGCTATGATAACGTCAAGCCTCTTTTGAAGCCTTTGCACATTCTCATTTGCAAGTATCATCTTCTTAAGGTCAAATGCCTCCTGCGCAGATGTTATAACATCCCAGATGAAATAGACAGCAAAAACAATATCACATATGGTAAGCGCAACATCCGGTATCCGGAGCAAAAACCGTTCCACAGGCTTATGAATAAGCTGTGTAAGCAGAATTGCGCATATTCCCCATGTAAGCGAGCATCCCAGACAAATATATCCGTTTAAGTTTAATGGCTCATATGTATAATCCCAGTATTTTACATGAAAAATCTGCTCCATCACATATCCCGTAGCATATTCCAGCACCGTGGCGCCAAGCATGCCAAGAAAAAATGTCAGAATTACGTTATCCCTCACGGGAAGGGTGGAAAAAAGAATTATAATTGCGCCGAAACCGTAAATAGGCAGGAACGGTCCATGCAAAAAGCCGCGGTTTACCCACTTCTTATGTTCAATTGATACATAAATGCTTTCCCCAATCCATCCGATAAGGCAGTAAAGTATGAAAAAACCTACCCATTGAAACAAATCGTAATGAAACATATTTATCCTCCGTATTTTCTTTGAACGTCAACTATTCCATATTTGCCTTTGGCATATGTGCCGGCAATTGTTTTTTATTTAAAAACCTCATACAGCGGCTTTCTGAGCTTTTTCCTTGTAAGCTCCACAAGTCCAAGTCTTGTGATATCAACAACAATTACCCCCACATAGTCTGAGGCGGTGGCTTTTTTAAGCTCATCCACAAGTAAAATCTGATTTTCCGTTGATTTCATGCTTATAAAATCTATAATAATAATACCGCTCAGGTTTCTAAGCCTTATCTGCCTTGCAATCTCATAAGCCGCCTCAACATTTATCTTAAACAAATCCTCCTCGCTGTTTTTACCCTTTATGGACTTGCCGCTGTTTACGTCTATAACCGTCATTGCCTCCGTAGGCTCTATGACAAGATAGCCTCCCGACTTAAGATACGCCATTTTTTTCAGGCTTTTTTCTATGGTTACAGGTATATTGTAAATGGAATTTAAGGAAATGCCATCCTCCTCATAAAAGGATATACGACCGCAATCTGTTCCATAGCAGGCGCAAAGCTCCTCATATACATCTTTGTCGTCAGTGATTATGCTTATATCGTCACTCATGCCTGCCAAATCATTTATATATGCCGCCTCTCCTGCCCTTACCACAGAGTAAAGCTTCAGATATTCTGCTTTCCGCAGAAGCTCGTCAAGGGCTTTTGCAGTTGACATAATATCCTTATAAAGAATATCTGCATTCAAATCTGAACAACAGCTTTTTACACCGTTTTCTGAAAATAAATCCCTGCACTTTGTTCTTAAAATAACCCCATACTCAATATTCGCGCAAAGCCTGTTTTCCTTAAACTCCTCCAAAGCCCTGCCGGCAATGTCCTTTAAGGTATTTCTTACAGCCTCACCCTTTATCTTTGCTGACACTCCAACTGTTTTGTCACAGTGAACCACAACATATTCGCCTGTCATGGATATATTTGTTGTTACCGTAGGCTGCTTTGTCTTTATGCTGTCCTTTGTTACCTGTACAATCAGCTCGTCTCCTGCCCTTAAGGGCTTGCCATGATAATCCTCCAGCGGCAGGTAACAGCTTAAATCCTTTTTTATATCAACAAAGGCGGCATTTATATTGTTTAAAATATTCGATACCTTTGCCACGTAAATATTTCCTATGAGGGAGCTTTCCTCATAGCATCTTATATCATAAGGCTTACCTTCATGTGTAAGACAGCCCAGCAGTATATCGTTATATTTTGTTATAATAAATTTTGCATCCATATCTTTCTCCAAAAAACAGCCGGAAAATTTTTTAATTAAAATTTTTTCCCCGCCGTATAAAGAGGCGCAAACGCCCCCTCCTCACCCATGTATGTCTCTATCCTGTGCACCCTGTAATCATATGGGCTGTACTCAATGCCCGCATGCTCCGCCAGAGCGCCTATAACAAGTTCCGGCTTTAAATTCATTCTGCTTCCTGAGGCAAGGAACATATATATTCCTTCCGCCATATCATATTCAAAACCCTTAATTTCATATATATATGGCTTAATGTCCGACATTTCTTCCTTTGTCTTTGTCTTTTTCAGGACATTTATTTCGTCCTTTGACATTAATGCGTCTATTGATGCTGTCAGCCTGTCAATATAGTCATTTTCGCTCTCATCATTTTTGTAAATAAAATAATCCGATGCGGAAACTTCCGCCATTGAGGACTTTGCTTTATCAGGAAGCTGCGTTATATCCAGCACCCTGATGCCCTCTGCCATTACAGCGTTCAGCCTGTTCATCATATCAGACGCAGACGTGACGCTTACAAACTCTCCGTCAAAGTATTCGCCCGATGAGGTCATTCCAAGAGGCATGGGTGCTGCAAAGGAAATAATCTGATGGGGCGAAAACCCTTTGGAGTACGCCACATCAAGCTTTGCACGCCTGATTGCCTTCTGAAAATACCGCATTACGTCAAGGTGTCCAATAAATCTTAAAACGCCTGTTTTTTCATATTTAATTCTTAGCTTCAAAGCAGACACCTCCTCCGTATGCGGCAGAGCCGCAGCCCTGACAGTTCATGCGGCAGTTCGGGGTAACCTTTCCCTCTTTTGCGTTTTGCCACTCTCTCAAAAGAAAGCCTTTTGAAACCCCTGCATCGATATGGTCCCAAGGGAATATTTCCTCCTCCGACCGTTCCCTTGCCGTATAAAAATCCATATCCACGTGATTTTCCTTAAATGTGTCAAGGTATGTGTCCATATTAAAAAATTCTGTCCATGCGTCAAACATGGCGCCCTTTTTGTATATATCATATATGCTTTTGCAAAGTCTCCTGTCCCCTCTGGCAAGAACGCCCTCAAGAATGGATATTCCCGCATCATGGTAGGTAAACTTAAGACTTTTTTTGTTTCTCTGCCTGGCAAAGGCATCCTTTACAAAATGCGCCCTTTTTGTAAATTCCTCCGGTCCTGTCATAGGAGCCCACTGAAAAGGCGTAAATGGCTTTGGCACAAAATAAGAAGCTGACGCGTTTATCATTACCCGTCCGTTCCTTTGTTCCCTTGGCACCGCAGCAAAATATTCCTCGGAAATTTTCTCGGCAAGCTCTGCAATGGCAAGCAAATCCTCCTCCGTTTCAAAGGGAAGTCCCATCATAAAATAAAGCTTTACCTTATCCCAGCCTCCTATAAACGCCTGTCTGCTTCCATTTAATATATCCTCCTCGGTAATGCCCTTATTTATAATATTTCTAAGCCTCTGCGAGCCTGCCTCGGCAGCAAACGTCAAGGAGCTTTTCTTTATATCCTGTACCTTGCTCATCACGTCCAGGGAAAATGCATCAATTCGAAGGGAAGGCAGCGAAACGTTTACATGGGCGCTTTCCTTAAGGGATATAAGATAGCTTAACAAATCGTCAAGCTGCTCATAATCGCTTGAACTTAAGGAGCTCAGGGAAATTTCCTCATAGCCTGTTGCATCAAGCATTTTTTTTGCATATTCCTTAAGCATATCCACATCCTTTTGTCTTGTGGGGCGGTATATCATTCCTGCCTGACAAAATCTGCATCCGCGTATACAGCCGCGCATGATTTCAAGGCATACCCTGTCCTGTGTTGCCTTAAGGTAAGGGACAACCGGCGTCATCGGATATGACACCTTGGAAAAATCAGTTACGACCTGTCTCTTTATTTTTTCAGGCACATCCGCATATTTCGGGGATATGCTGCTTACGGTTCCATCCTCATTGTATGTTACCTCATAAAGAGAAGGCACATATATGCCTGCTATATGAGATGCCCTTCGCAGAAATTCCTCTCTCGTCATTTCCGTCTTTTTATACACCTTCATAAGCTCTATGAGCTCATCATATGAGGTTTCCGCCTCACCGATATAAAACATGTCAAAGAAATCCGCCATAGGCTCCGGATTGACGGTGCATGGACCTCCACCTATGACAAGCGTATCCCCTTTGCCTCTGTCTCTTGCAAACATAGGAATACCTGACAAATCAATAATTTGCAGTATATTTGTATAGCACATTTCATACTGTATCGTTATGCCAAGCATGTCAAAATCCTTTATGGGCGACTGTGTTTCAAGAGAAAAGAGAGGTATGTGTTCCTCTCTCATTATCTTATCCAAATCAGGCCAAGGGCTGTACACTCTCTCGCAGTATGTGTCCTCTCTCCAGTTAAACATATCATATATAATCTGAATACCCAGATAGGACATTCCAATCTCATAGACATCAGGAAAGCACATGGCAATTCTGATGTCCACGTCGCTGAGGTTTTTCTTTACCATATTTACTTCATTGCCTATGTATCTGGCAGGCTTTTCTATGTTCATCAATATACGCTCGGAAAGAGCCGGTTTTACCATATTTTCCCCTCGTCTCTTAATATTAATTTTGCATTTGCGAAACTTCTTTTTTCAAAACAACGTTTCGCAAATGCCTGTTAATTTTTAAAGCTGTGTATCGGCGCCGGTATTCTTCCCCCGCGATTTATAAACTCATCGCAGGAAAATTTATTTACGGGCATTATCGGCGCATATCCAAGCAGACCGCCAAATTCCACCGTATCGCCAACCGTCTTGCCGATTACAGGTATTATTCTTACGGCAGTTGTCTTCTGATTTACCATTCCAAGTGCCATCTCGTCCGCAATAATGCCGGAAATGGTTGTCGCCTTCGTGTCGCCGGGTATTGCAATCATGTCAAGTCCCACAGAGCATACGCAGGTCATTGCCTCAAGCTTTTCAAGGGTAAGCGCTCCCGCCGATACCGCGTCTATCATTCTCTGATCCTCGCTTACAGGGATAAATGCGCCGCTTAAGCCGCCAACATATGAGGATGCCATAACGCCGCCTTTTTTTACCTGATCGTTCAGCATGGCAAGCGCAGCCGTCGTTCCGGGCGCTCCCGCATATTCAAGTCCGATTTCCTCCAGTATCTCTCCCACGCTGTCGCCAACGGCAGGCGTAGGCGCAAGTGAAAGATCGATAATGCCAAAGGGAACGCCCAGTCTCTCTGACGCCTCCTTTGCAACAAGCTGTCCCACCCTTGTAATCTTAAATGCCGTTTTCTTTATTGTCTCGCATAGTACCTCAAAATCCTTTCCTTTTACGGAGGAAATGGCAGCCTTCACAACGCCGGGACCGCTTACGCCCACGTTTATAACCCGGTCTGCCTCCGTCACTCCGTGAAATGCTCCCGCCATGAAAGGATTATCGTCCGGCGCATTGCAGAATACCACAAACTTTGCACATCCGATGGAGCCTTCCTCCCTGGTAAGCTCTGCTGTTTCACGTATAATTTCTCCGATAAGCTTTACGGCGTCCATATTGATTCCTGTTTTCGTGGAGCCACAGTTTACGGAGCTGCATACCTTTCCGGTTACGGAAAGTGCCTCCGGTATTGAGCGTATAAGCAGCTCGTCAGCCTTTGTCATTCCCTTTGACACAAGGGCGGAATAGCCGCCTATAAAATTTACGCCGCATGTGTTTGCCGCCGCATCCAGAGTCTTTGCTATCTCAACAAAGTCCGCGGAGGACTTGCAGACGGAGCCGCCCACAATTGCAATGGGCGTAACGGATATTCTCTTATGCACAATGGGTATGCCGTATTTCTTTGATATATCCTGCCCTGTTGCAACAAGGTTTTTTGCGGAGGCTGTTATTTTGTCATAAATCCTGTCGCATGTTCCCTTTAAATCCTTCCCAACACAGTCAAGAAGGCTGATACCCATAGTGATTGTCCTGACGTCAAGATTCATGTTCTGAATCATTTCGTTTGTCTCTAAAACTTCATTTATGCTAATCATGTGTTAATCCTTTCTACAAATCATTTTGAAATCAATTATACTTTGAATGCTTTTCATAAATTTATCTATCAATACTCAATAGCAGTTCAAATTATAATCGGTGCATCATATCAAAGATTTCCTCCTGCTGCGCCTTTATCTGCACCCCAAGCTCCTTTCCGATATCGTCAAGCTCATCTGCTATCATGGAATGATCCTTTGAGGCAGCCGAAGCGTCAACAACCATCATCATGTTAAAATATCCGTCTACAATGGTCTGGGCAATGTCAAGAATATTTATGTTGTTGTTGGAAAGGTATACGCACACCTTTGCTATAATTCCAACTCTGTCCTTGCCAAGCACTGTAATAATTGTCTTTTTCATTTAATTTCATCCTCCTATTTATTGAACCTTATTTCACCTACAGGCATACAAGCTCCCCCGGCGTGTTTCTTCCTGCAACCGTAAGGTTAAATTCCCTTACGTCGTCCGCATATTCATTTCCGGAAAGCTCATTTTTAACCGCCTCATATGCAAGCTCAGGATAATTGTTTTTATCGCTTAAGTGTCCAAGTATGATTTTCTTGATATGGTCGTTCAAAAGCGAACGGATAAGCCTTCCGCCTGCCTCATTGGAGAGATGCCCTCTCTTTCCGAGTATTCTCTGCTTTAATATGTACGGATAAGGCCCGACCTGAAGCATTCTCACATCATGGTTTGCCTCCACAAGCAGTACATCCGAGCCGGCGAGCGAATGTATTAAATAATCATCATAATCACCCAGGTCGGTTGCAATGGATACTTTTCTGCCCTTATGGAACAGGCTGTAGCATACCGGATCCGCGGCATCGTGCCATATGCTGTGAGGCTCTATGCTTATATCGCCTATCCGAAAGCTTTTATCAGGTTCTATGTGATTGAGAAGCCCATAATTAAAATCTCCAAGCGCATCCATACGGCATATTTCATTGCATGTGTCCCTTGTTGCATATATGGGAATATTCAGGCTTCTTGCTATTACGCCAAGACCCTTGACATGGTCAATGTGCTCGTGGGTAATTAAAATCCCATCCACCTCATCAAGCTTACGATTCATTTCCATAAGCCCGTCGCTTATTTTCTTTTTGCTTATTCCAACGTCCACAAGCAGCGTGGTGTTATCTGTTCCTACATAAATACAGTTTCCGCTGCTTCCGCTGGCAATTGTTTTCATCTGCATTCTCATTTGCTCCGTTTTGTCTGTTAATTTACATCTTTACACATCCGGCTTTCCGATTACAATAGGCGCAAGAACCTTGCCTGCCTTGTACTTGACGTACTCCGGCGGTTCAAGCGTTCTTTTGCGTGAAAGCTTTATTTCCTTTTTCCTGATATATTCCTCCTGCGCCAGTTTTCCGGCAACTTTTTTAAGCTTTGGTATCTCCAATGTTTTCAGCTTAAGCCTTCCACCTGAAAATATAAGCTTAAAGGTCATGGCTCCTACCTCCTCCAGATATACAATCCTGATTTTAATAAGGGGTCTGCCATCCTCATCAAAAGCAATAGCGGAAGCCGCCGCTATAGGAAAATCCTTTCCTTTTACTTTAAGAATCTGATAGCTGTATGGCTCCTCCTCTTTATATCCAAGCATAATTTTATACGTCGTATTTTCTTCACAAACCTTAAGATATAAAGAATTCCCTTTAAAACCAAGGGACAAGCCCGTTATTCCCGACGAGTAAATGGAATACACACCCTGTATCATAACAGGAATTATGCTCCCTGCATACTCGTCAAATTTATATTCAACACCCAGATAGTCATTAAAATACTGTCTGTATTTGTTCTTGTTCTGATTTTTTGATGCTTTTTCATAAATCTTTTTTGCAAGCTTATCTGCTCCTGCCATTAAACCGTTTCCAAAATCAACCGCCGCGCCCAACGGTGTATTTGTAAAGTTTTTATCATCCCCTGCAAAATCGCAGAGACGGTTTACAATTTTTCCATCCGGAAATATATCATATGCGGACGCCGTTGTTGCAATCACAAGGTTCCGGTCCCTATTTATATATACATTCTGCCCGAAAACGCCGTTGAACAATATGCTGCCGTCCTTAAGTCGCCATATCTGATAGCCATAGCCGTCAATTACATCCCTGCCAAGCTTTACATGCACCCTTGCGCTTTCCTCTATCCATTTTCTTGGAATAAGCTGCTTTTTCTCTCCATTCACCGTCCATGCTCCGTAATCCAGATAAAGCTGCCCCAGCTTCAGCATATCGATTACGGAAAGCTTCATGCCATAGCCGCCCTTTTCAATCCCCATAGGACATTTATCCCATGTAATATCCTTAATTTCCATATAGTCAAAAAGCTTTTCCTTAAGATAATCCATAAGCGGCTTCCCTGACCGTTTTACGATTATGGCAGCCAGCATGTAGGTATTCAGGCTGTTGTAGGAAAATCCGGCTCCCGGCTCCATACAAAAATCGCTGCTCATATATTCCCTGCACCAGTCAAGGGCAAAGGAGGAGCTTACCTCATCAAAGCATACGCCGGTCTGCATCGTGAGCAGATTTTCTATGGTGACGCTTTTCATCTCCTTTTTCATGAAAACATTATTGGAGGCCTTAAATATATCAACAAGCTTTTCATCTAATTTTAGCAGACCCTCATGCTCTGCAATTCCCACTGCCATGGAAACGACGGATTTGCACATGGAAAATGAAACATGCCTGTACCGGCTGTTATACGGCGGATTGTAAGCCTCCGCAATTACCTCGCCGCCGGACATCATGCCAAAGCCTGCAAGTCCCACGCTTTCATCCCTTGAAAGAGCATCAAAAAGCTTTTTAATCCCTGCGCCCGAAACGCCCTTTTTATAAGGCTTTGTTCGTTTTATATCCCTGCTTTCATCTGTGCGGAGAAAATAAGGTACGTCATTGCCCTGATAAAAAGGCATATCATCGGTTTTTCCCGAAGCATATTTCAGCACAAAATCCATAAATTTCATATCAAGTCCAAGACCCATAAATATCTCCTTTTCAAAACATCATGCCGCCTCCGGCTGCATATGCATTTTCCATCAATGCTTCCTGATAGCTTTCCCTGTCTGCAAGCTGCAAAACATTTATTTTATTATTAACAATATAATCATCAATAAGACTTAAAAAGCAGGTGTCCTTACAAATACAGCATGCCCCCTCGAGCGATGAATTACCTATGACAATCACCCGTCCGTCAAAAGTCTTCGGCAGTAGCCCAAGATAATACGCTGTATCAAGGTCAAGATAAAATCCGAAGCCGCCTGCAAGAAATACCGTATCCAGACTGTCTGCGGAAGTGCCTGCCTCAGCCAGAAGAAAATCAATTCCTGTTCTTATGGCAGCCTTTGCCAGAAAAATCTCTCTTATGATGTCCGAATTTAGTCTGACATTCGATATTGTTATGCCCTTTTCGTCAAATGGGGGCTTTAGCGCTCCGTTTCTCAGTATGTTTTTTGTTTTTAAGCCGAGCGCGATTGCGGAAAGCGCTCCGCTTCCGTATACATGCTGTCTCCTCAGGGAGCCCTCAAATGCAGGGCCGCAGGAGGCGGAGGTGGCAAAATATTTCCCCTCCGAGCATAGAACCATCTCGCCGTTTGTTCCCAAATCAAGGAGCATCCAATTTTTGATTTTTCTTAAACAATCCATATCATGTTCATTTTGACAGTCATTAATAAGCTTTTTCTCAATATATGCCATGCCTGCCAGAACATCGCCGCCGATAAAGGCGCTGGCAGTTCCCGTAAGAATAAGCTGCGCCCCGCAGAAAAAATCATCGGCAAAAAGTAAATCCGACGGGCATATAACGGATTCATGCAGTCTTGTGTCAAACGGAGCATGTCCCATGCTTTCAATGTCATATTCCAGAAGTATGCTTATCATGGTTGCATTTCCGCATATGCATATCTTTTTTATATCATCTTTTTTAAGGGAAAGGTCCTTCAGCATTTCTGATGCATTTCGCATAAGGTCGTCTGAAACCATAGCCTTCATGGAGGTAAGCTTTCCTCTGTCACGGGTTGCGGCAAGAATACGGTTTATGATGTCGCTTCCGTATAAGGACTGCCTGTTTTTAAAGCTTCGTTCCGCAAGCCGTTTTCCCGTTTCAATTTCAACAATTGCCGCATCTATGGTCGTACTGCCAAGGTCAACGGCGTATGCATATTTTCTGTCTGAAATATCCTTCATTTCCCATCTCACTATTCTTGAATAGATTACATCTAAAATATTGCCTTCGGCTTTTTCTCTATCGGTCTGTAGCCCTTGTCGTTCAGTACCTTGAGTATACGCTCCTTATGCTCCACGCCAAAGGCCTCTATAGTCATAACAAGCTCCACCGCTGAATTACGGTTTATTGTTACGAACTGGTTATGCTCAAGCTTTATAATGTTTCCGTTTTCCTCAGCAATAACGCCTGCCACGCGCTGAAGCTCGCCCGGCTTGTCAGGAAGAAGCGTGGACACAGTAAATATACGGCTTCTTGCAATAAGTCCGTGTTGTACAACGGAGGAAAACGTAATGACATCCATATTGCCGCCGCTTAGTATGCTTACAACCTTTTCTCCCTTAGGCTCCAGGTGCTTCAGGGCTGCCACAGTTAAAAGTCCGCTGTTTTCCACAAGCATTTTGTGGTTTTCCAGCATATCAAGAAATACCACAATAAGCTCGCTGTCGTCAACGGTGATAATGTCGTCCAGATTTTCCATAAGATATGGGAATATGTTTTTGCCGGGCGTCTTAACCGCTGTACCGTCTGCTATTGTATCAATATTTTCAAGGGTTGTCACCTCGTTATTTGCAAAGGATTCCTTAAGACATGCCGCGCCCTTTGGCTCAACGCCTATAACCTGTATGTTGGGATTGAGCATCTTTGCAAGCGTTGCAACGCCTGTTGCAAGACCTCCTCCTCCTACCGGCACAAGTATTTTATCAACAAAAGGAAGCTCCTTTATAATTTCCATTGCCACCGTACTCTGTCCCGTGGCTACATCCAGATCATCAAAGGGGTGTATAAAGGTGTAACCATGCTCCTCGGCAAGCTTTAATGCATACTGACAGGATTCATCGTAAACCTCGCCGTATAACACAACCTCCGCGCCGTATGCCTTTGTCCTGTTTACCTTAATAAGAGGCGTGGACGTAGGCATAACAATAACCGCCTTTGCTCCGTAAGCCTTCGCAGCGTATGCAACGCCCTGGGCATGATTTCCGGCAGACGCCGTTATAAGCCCCTTGCTTCTCTCCTCATCCGTTAAAGTACTTATTTTGTAGTAAGCGCCTCTTATCTTGTACGCGCCCGTAAGCTGCATATTTTCCGGCTTAAAATAAACCTTATTTCCGCATGCCTCGGAAAAAAATTCACTCTCAATAAGCTTCGTTGTGTGCGCAACCTTTTTTACGATTTCATAGGCTTCCTCAAATTTCTCTAATGTCAACATCAATAAACACTCCCATCCGATTATATCTTAATATTTCAACACTCCACGCTTCACGTGGAGCCGTGTCCTAAGAACATATTATATATCAAACAGATCATCATCTGCCGGTATTTTTTCTATGTCGCTGTCTATAATCATTTCTATGTCTGACTTCACATCAAAATCAGCAAACAGCGCTGTGACGTAGCTTCCCGGATCAAATTTCTGCAAGTCCTCTATTTTCTCGCCAATTCCTATATACTTGACAGGCACATTAAGCTCAGACTGGATTGCTATTGCAATGCCGCCCTTTGCAGTGCCGTCAAGCTTTGTGATTATGATGCCGTCTATATCCGTGACAGAGCTGAACTGACGCGCCTGCTCCAAAGCATTCTGTCCGGTTGTTCCGTCAAGAACAATCAGTGATTCAACATTTGCATCCGGATATTCCTTTGTTATTATTCTCCGCATTTTAGACAGCTCATCCATAAGATTTTTCTTATTGTGGAGCCTTCCTGCCGTGTCAATCAGCAAAATATCCGTATTTCTTGCCTTTGCAGCCGCAACCGCATCATACACAACCGCCGACGGGTCTGAGCCCTCGCTCTGCGCAATGATATCCACGCCCGCCCTCACGGACCATGTCTTAAGCTGGTCGATTGCCGCAGCCCGGAACGTATCCGCCGCAGCCATAAGCACCTTTTTTCCCTGCGCCTTGTACTGGGCGGCAAGCTTTCCGATTGAGGTTGTCTTGCCTACGCCGTTTACTCCGATAATAAGCATAACCGTTTTTTTGTCTTCAAAGTCATATGCGTTTTCGGGAACCGTCATCTGCTCCTTTATGATATTTACGATAAGGTCCCTGCACGCATCCGCCTCCTTGATTTTAAACTCCTTCACCTTCGCCTTAAGATTTTCTATAATGTTTTCGGTTGTCTCAATTCCCATGTCCGACATTACAAGCGTTTCCTCAAGCTCGTCATAAAAGTCGTCATCTATCTCATTTGCCTTAAACAAGTTTGCAAAGCTCTCGGAAATGCTGTTTCTTGTCTTTGTAAGCCCTTCCTTCAGACGCTTGAAAAAGCCTTTTTTTTCTTTTCCTTCATTTTTTTCTTCCATCAAACCTCCTCCTTTCAATTAAACGTCACTTTTATTCCTCAAGCTGACCTTCTATCATGTTTACCGAAACAAGAGTGGAAACTCCCTTCTCCTGCATTGTAATACCGTAAAGTATGTCGGCAGCCTCCATGGTGCCCTTTCTGTGCGTAATAACAATAAACTGCGTATCTGTCGTAAGCTTGTCAAGATATTTGGCAAAGCGCTTTACATTTGAATCGTCAAGGGCAGCTTCAATCTCGTCAAGGAGACAGAACGGCGATGGCTTAAGACTCTGTATTGCAAATAAAAGCGCAATTGCCGTAAGACTTTTCTCACCACCGGAAAGCTGCATCATATTCTGAAGCTTTTTGCCGGGCGGCTGCGCATTTATTTTTATTCCCGTCTCCAGCAAATCCTCCTCGTCAACAAGCTCAAGGTCCGCCTTTCCGCCTCCGAACAGCTCCTTAAACACCTTGGAGAACATAATTCTTATTTCCTTGAATTTCTCCGCAAACTGCTCCCGCATGGCTCTGTCCAATTCAGCGATAATTCCCACAAGATTTTCCTCAGCCCTGACAATATCGTCATGCTGCGTCTTAAGAAATTCGTAACGCTCATTTACCTGCTTGTAATCTTCTATGGCATTTACATTTACGTCGCCAAGCTGCTTTATCTTGCCCTTTACGGCGGAAATCTCCTTTTTCAGCATTGCGGAATCCGTAAACTCACTGTCCTTAAAGCCTGTGGCAAGATTATAGGTAAGCTCATATTCCTCCCACATATAATTGTTGAGATTTTCGCTCTGCTCGGAAAGCCTTTCGATTGCCGCATTAATCTTGAATGCAGATTTGTCAAGTCCGTTTATCTGCTCGGAAAGCTCCTCACGCTTTTTAAAGAAATCCTTGTGGCTTTCATTCAGCGCATTTTTCTGCTCCGTAATCTCAGTAAGCTTTTGCTCCTTAATACCGATTATCCTGTTATTTTCCTCCAGAAAACGCCTGAGCTCCTCAATTTTTACTGTAAGGGCTTCCATTTCATTGGAACCGCTGCTTATCTTTTGCTTAAGCCCGGCAATCGTTTCATTTATATTATGCTCCTCGCCCTTCACTCTCTGTACGTTTTGTAAAACAAAGTCGTACTGCTGTTTTACAGTGTTAAAGTCAATATTATATTTATTTATATTATCAGCAGCCTCCTCAAGAGCCTTCTTGTCCGAGGCAAGGTTGTTTTCCAGCTCCTCAATCCGTTCCTCAAGACTTTTTATTGCCTCCTCCTGCTGCTTGTTGTTTCCAAGAAGCTCCTCCTTATTTAAGTTAATCTCCTTAACCTGTGTATCAAGCTCCGACTTCTCCCGCTGAATGCTGTCATACTGCTTCGTTATATCGCCAAGCCTTTTTTCCGCCTGCTCCATGTTAAGGGAATATGTATTCATGCTTATGGAAAGCTCTGACATGCTCCTTGCAAGATTTTCCTTCCTCTCCTTGAGCGCATCCCTCTCCTTTATAAGCGCAGCCCGTCTTTTTTCACTTTCTGAAAGAAGCTTTTTCGTATTTTCAATCCGCTCCGCAATCTCATCCAGCTCCCTTTTTCTTCCAAGAAGATTTGAGGAATTTTTAAATGCGCCTCCCGTCATGGAGCCGCCCGGATTTATAAGCTCGCCCTCTATGGTTACGATTCGGAGTGACTGCCTGTATTTTTTTGAAATGGCAATGGCATTATCAATATTGTCAACGACAATGATTCTTCCCAAAAGATAATTTACAACCGTCTTGTATTTGTCGCTGCATTTTACAAGACTTGACGCATAATCAATAAATCCCTTTTCGTTCACCGTCTCCCGTTTATTTGTCCGGTCAACGATTGTATTGATAGGAAGAAACGTAGCCCTGCCGAAACGGTTTTCCTTAAGATATGCAATCATGCTTTTTGCGGTGGCCTCATCCTCCGTAACGATATTCTGTATGCTTCCGCCTAACGCCGTCTCAATGGCAGTCTCATATTTCTTGTCCACATCAATAATATCCGCAACAACACCGATAAGCTTTGGATTATTCGATTTTTGCTCCATTACCCTTCTTATGCTATTTCCATAGCCGTCATATCTTTCCGTAAGGTTTCTCAACGCCTCCCTCTTTGAATTGAGGCTTACAATCTCATTATTGTATTTTGATATATTTTCCTTTATTTTATTATTTTCTGATGTATTGTCATCCAGTCTTTTATTTATGCCGGAAATATCATTTTCCTGTGCGGCATATTCCGCCTTTATTTTTTCAAGATGCCCTGCAAGCTCCTCTTTTTCTTTTTTGCAAAGCTCCTCGTCGCTCTTTGTCTCTATGTAGCGCTGATTCAGCTCTGCTTTCCTCAAATTAATATTTTCAAGCATCGTATCATATCTGCCGACCTTGGCCTTTAACGTGCCGCCCTCGTTGAGATACTCGATAATCTCGCTTTTCGAGTCCTCAATTTCATTTTCAGCGTCGGCTATTGCCTGCTTTATTTTATCATGCTTTTCGTTCGCCTCGTCCAGAACGGTGTCCGCATTGTCAAGCTGCTCGTCCAGAACGCTTTTTTTCTCATAAAGCTCCTTTAATTCATTCTTATATTTTTCAAGCTCCCCGTTTGCCTTGGCAAGCTGTTCGCCTAAATTTTCGTCATTTTGGCGGAAGGATAAAATCTGCTGTGTTATAACGTTTATTTCACCCTCGTACTTCTGGTTTGTAAGCTTCTTCTCATGTATCTCATTTTTTGTATCGTCTATCTTCCCGTCATACTCCTCAAGCTGAGCCTCAATCTTATCGTACTCCTCCCTTGCAAGGTCAAACTGCCCCCGAAGCTCCGTGGCGTCGTTTTCCACAATGGAAAGCTTTTCCTCATAATCCTTTAAGGACTCCTTGTTTTTGTCAACATCAAGAAGAAATGCATTGATATCAAGCTTTTTCAGTTCCTCCTTAAATATGAGAAAACGCCTTGCAGTTTCAGACTGCTCCTTAAGAGGACCTACCTGTTTTTCCAGCTCGCTTAAAATATCATTTACACGGGACAGGTTATCCCTCTCATTTTCAAGCGCCTTTTCCGTGCTCGCCTTATTCTTTTTATACTTGACAATTCCGGCAGCCTCGTCAAAAAGCTCACGCCGCTCCTCCGGCTTTCCGCTTAAAATGCGCTCAATCTGTCCCTGTCCGATAATGGAATATCCCTCTTTGCCGATACCGGTATCAAAAAATAAGCTGTTTACATCCTTGAGCCTGCTCACAACCCCGTTTATCAGATATTCGCTTTCACCCGAACGGTAAACCCTCCTTGCAACGGTAACCTCATTGTAATCAATGGGCAGAACGTGGTCGCTGTTGTCAAGTGTAATTGCCACATAGGCAGAGCCCTGAGGCTTTCTGAGCTCCGTTCCCGAAAATATGACGTCCTCCATTTTTGCGCCTCGAAGCTGCTTTGCGCTCTGCTCGCCGAGAACCCATCTTACGGCATCCGCAACATTGCTCTTTCCCGAACCGTTGGGGCCTACAATTCCCGTTATGCCTTTATTAAATTTAAATAATATTTTGTTTGCAAAGGATTTAAAACCATAAACCTCTATACTTTTTAAATACATGTAAAATATACCTGACCAATCTCTACTATTTTAACATTTGTTCAAGGGCATTAAATGCCGCATGCTGCTCGGCAGATTTTCTTGAATGTCCCTCACCCTGCGCCACCGGCTTGCCATCTATGCATAGCTGCATCTTAAAAAGCTTATTGTGCTCCGGACCGCTTTCCCCCAAAAGCACATACTCAAGGGTGCTGTTGTTTTTTTGTGACATCTCCTGAAGATTTGTTTTCGCATCATAAAAAAGCTTTTTGCTCTCAATGTCCGTAAGCAGAAATTTATGAATAAATTTTTTTGCTTCCTCAAGTCCGCCGTCTATATAAATTGCGCCTGCAACCGATTCAAAAAAATCACATAATATGGAATCCCTGTCTCTGCCGCCCGTGTTCTTTTCACCCTTGCTGAACAATCCGTATTCCCCGAAATGAAGCTCTCTGGCAATGCGCGACAAAGTAAATTCACAGACAAGGCTTGCCCTTGTTTTTGTGAGCTCCCCCTCGTCCTTATCCTTATATTCATTAAACAAATAATCACTGACAACAAACTCTAAAATTGCATCGCCCAAAAACTCAAATCTCTCATAGGACTGCCTTTTGCCGCACACAATTTCATTGGCATAGGACTTATGGGTAAATGCAATATCAAGATTCTTTTTATTATTAAATTTATATCCGATTATATTTTCGATTGTCTCATATTGTTCGTTACTCATTCTTTGACTCCTCAAATGCTTTCACAATCTTTTTGTTTACGTCATTTTTAATAAAGCTTCTGCACTGGGATATGGCAGATGACACTTCATTTTTCTTTGAGTTGCCATGGATTTTCACCACAAGTCCCTTAAGACCCAGAAGCGGCGCTCCGCCCTTATCGTCAGCCTTAAATCTGCCTATGGTCTTTTTTAACGGCTTAATGACAAGCGCTGCTCCAAGCTTTGTTTTAACTGACGACTTGAAGGTTGTCTTAAGCTCGGACATAAGCATGGCGGAAAGCCCCTCGTAAAGCTTAAGTATTACGTTTCCGACAAAAGCGTCACAAACCAGTATGTCCGCAGCGCCATATGGAATTTCACGGGACTCAACGCTTCCTATAAAATTAATATCCTTGCAGGCTCTTAATAATGGAATGGTATCCTTTACAAGGGCATTTCCCTTTTCATCCTCCGTACCTATATTGACAACCGCAACCGTAGGATTTTTTACGCCCACTATATTTTCCATATATATGGTACCCATTTTGGCAAACTGTACTAAATTTTCAGGCTTCGAATCAACATTTGCCCCACAGTCTATCAGAAGTGAGGATGACTTCTGTGTCGGAATAAGCGGCGCAAGCGGAGTTCTTTTCACGCCCTTTGCCCTTCCCACAATAAGCTGTCCTCCTGCAAGTATGGCGCCTGAATTGCCTGCTGAAATACAAGCCTGCGCCTGCTCCTTCTTAACGGTATTAAGCGCAAGCACAAGAGACGACTCCTTTTTGTTTCTGATTGCCTCAACAGGCGCATCATGACATGTAATAACCTCGCCTGCATTTATAATTTCAATTCTTTCTTTATCGCAGTTATAATTTTCAATGTAAGTATTAAGCTCATCCTCCCTACCGGTAACAATAAAACTTACATCGTCATATTTTGACATAGCCTCGCTTATGCCTGCAATCATGGGCTCGGCTCCGTTATCTCCGCCTAAAGTATCAATTGCAATTGTAATTTTATCCATAACAAATTCCCCTTCCCTTTGAACGTCAGCCATTCCATACACATTCACAATAATTTACTATTATAACTTTTTCCTTATATTTAGTCAAATAAAAAGAAAGAGCCGTCACAATAAGGATTTTAAATTCTCTCTTATTATGCATTTTAAACAAAAAACGCTCCAACGTGTTACTTAGCTTCCGCTTTTCTTTGTTTAAAACACATAGTTACAAAGATATCAAATCCTTATTGTGACAGCTCATTTTTATTTTTCTGAAAACACTTTATTCCGGTCAGGAAATTACTCTGCGCTTATAATTTCCTTCTTGTTGTAAGAACCACAAGCCTTACATACTCTATGAGGCATCATAAGCTCGCCGCACTTGCTGCACTTTACCAAACCCGGAACAGTCATCTTCCAGTTTGCTCTCCTCTTGTCACGTCTTGACTTTGAACTTTTATTCTTTGGACAAATTGACATATGGTTACACCTCCTTTATCTTATACCTTGGCGTAAATAATCACACTTTTGCTATTATACAAATTATGTTATATATTGTCAACTATAAAATCAAATTATTTACCAAATTATTTTAAATCAGGGAAACCGTCTCCCTTGCTATGGCAAGCTCCTCATTTGTCGGAACTGCAAATACCTTTACGGCGGAAGCATCCGTGGATATCATTGCTTCCTCCCCCCTGATGCTGTTTGCCTCATCATCTATGTTTATTCCAAGATAGGATAATCTGTCACATATCAGCTTTCTCACTACAGGGTTGTTTTCCCCAACTCCGGCAGTAAATGCGATAGCATCAACGCCATTCATGGCGGCGGCATATCCGCCTATAAACTTTGCCGCCTGATAACAAAAAACCTTTATGGCGATATCACATCTCTCATTGCCCTCAGAAATTCCCTTATCTAAATCCCTGAAATCACTGGATACGCCTGAAATACCATATACCCCTGAGGACTTATTCAGCATAGACATAATTTCGGCTATGGATTTATCCTCTTTAGCTGCAATATATTCTACAATCGCAGGGTCAATGTTACCGCTTCTTGTTCCCATTGTAATGCCCTCAAGGGGTGTAAGACCCATGGTCGTGTCAACGGACTTACCGCCCTCCACTGCGCATATGCTTGCACCGCCTCCAAGATGGCAGACGATAATTTTCGTCTTGGCAAGAGGTTTATCCAAAAGCTCAGCCGTTCTTTTTGATACAAAGCTGTGGCTTGTACCGTGAAAGCCGTAGCGTCTTATTTTGTATTTTTCGTAATATTCATACGGTATGCCATAAATATATGCATAATCCGGCATAGTCTGGTGAAATGCCGTGTCAAAAACCGCAACCTGTGGCACTTCCGGCATAAGCTCCATACATGCTTTTATACCGATAAGATTTGCCGGATTATGGAGAGGCGCAAGGTCATTGCACTCCTCTATGGCAGCTAAAACCTCATCTGTAATAACTACCGAGCCGGAAAATTTTTCTCCTCCGTGAACAACACGGTGTCCGATTGCATCTATCTCATCAAGAGAGGATATTGCTCCCTGCTCACTGTCCGTAAGCATATCCAAAACGAGCTTTACCGCGGCGCTATGGTCGGGCATGTCTGCCTGCACCGTAAGTTTGTCCCCTCCCGTCTTTTGATGTGTAAGCGTTCCGTCAAGCTTTATTCTCTCACATATGCCCTTTGCAAGGACATTCTCACTGGAAGAATCAATAAGCTGATACTTAAGCGACGAGCTGCCGCAGTTAATAACTAAAATTTTCATTAAAAAACCTCCAAACTTCTAGGCGTCAAGCGCCTGAGCCTGCACAGCCGTAATTGCAACAACACCTACAATGTCATCAGCAGAGCAGCCTCTTGACAAATCATTTACCGGCCTTGCAATGCCTTGTGTAATAGGACCATAAGCATCTGCCTTTGCAAGCCTTTGAACAAGCTTATAGCCGATATTTCCCGCATCAAGGTCAGGGAATATCAGTACATTAGCCTTACCCGCCACTGAGCTTCCGGGCGCCTTTGAGGATGCCACCGCAGGTACGATTGCGGCATCAGACTGAAGTTCACCGTCACATTTTAAATCCGGACATTCTTTATTTACAATTTTACATGCCGCTATGACCTTATCAACCTCAGGATGCTTTGCGCTCCCCTTTGTGGAATGCGAAAGCATTGCCACAATCGGCTCCTCCTCAACCAAAAGCTCAAAGGATTTGGCAGAGCTTTCAGCTATGGCGGCAAGCTCCTCAGAATCAGGGCTCTGGTTCAGTCCTGCATCAGAGAATATAAATGTTCCGTTTGCCCCCATATCACAATTCGGCACAACAACAAGGAAAAAAGCGGAAACAAGCTTTGTTCCGGGCGCTGTCTTTAATATCTGAAGCGCTGCCCGGAGTACGTTTGCCGAAGAATTAACTGCCCCTGCCACCATACCGTCAGCATCTCCTGCCTTTACCATAATACATCCGAAATAAAGTACATTTGTAAGAAGAAGCTCCCTTGCCTCTCTTGAAGTTATGCCCTTTGACTTTCTAATTTCAATAAGAAGGGTCACATAATCATTAAGCTTATCACAGTTGTAAGGATCAACAAAAATTGCGCCGCTTAAATCAAAAGCTTTGGCACGTTTTAAAATGTCAGCCTTATCACCTATAAGGATAATATTTGCCATTTCATCCTTCAGAATTTTATGTGCCGCTTCAAGCGTACGCATATCTCCTGTCTCCGGAAGCACAATTGTTTTTTTGTTTTTCTTTGCTCTCTCTTTAATATTATCAATAAAGCCCACTGTTTCCTTCTCCTCCAGTATTAGAATATATTATAATAAAAAGTATAACCTCACACAACAAAAAATTATCCAAGAGCCTCATCAATCTCAGGATTGTCAACAACAAGCCTTCCCCTGCCGTTCTGTTTTCCGTAATACATGGCTTTATCCGCCCTTGCAACAAGTATGTCCGCATTGTCACATATGTCCGGATACACGGAAAGACCAATACTTACGTTAATGTTAATTTCCGTCCCCTGGAAATTGACAATCGTGGATTTTATCTCCTCATGCATAATTTCCAATATTTCAAGTGACTCCTCCTTGCCCTTTCCGGGAAGGACGAGAAGAAACTCCTCACCACCGTATCTGCATGCAAAACCACTATATTTTTCTGCATATTTATCATCTACAGACGCAACCATTTTTATGACCTCGTCTCCTGCAAGATGACCGTAAGTGTCATTTACAAGCTTAAACTTGTCTATGTCAAATAGTGCAACAGACAGCTTGTAATCATATTTTTTTGCAGATGCCTTTGCCTTTTCAAAAAGCTCTGTAAAATAAACTCTGTTATAAATTCCTGTAAGTCCGTCCCGCCTTGCCATACTTCTCATCTGAAGATACAGCAGGATACTTTTTATGGAAATATTAAATTGCATGATACAGTTTTCATAGTATGTAAAGCCCTTGTCAAAGAAACCTTCCTTGTCAGAACCGATTATCATGTAACCATATTTTTTGTCCTCTTTGATTAAAGGCAAAACAGCAATTACACAGATGCTTGTATCCCCGATAAATTTAAATTGCCTTATCTGTTCCCCTTTAAACAGTTTTGGGTAATAGCTGTCGGAAGAAAAATCTTCAAATATGGCGTCCGCTTCCTGTTTAAATCTTGCCGGCATGGAGGTATAAAAAGATTTCACGACACATGTAGGCAGATTGTTCATATATACATTCTTATCAATATACATTGCGCATATTTTAGCCTTTTTGACCTCAATAATTGTATCAACAATTACATTTATGCATTTCGGTACATCAAAGGTTGACGCCATATATTTCATAAGCTCTGTCTGGGACTCTATTTCAACATTTGTTTCTTCCAGATCCCTGTAAGCGCGGTTCAGATCAATCTTCTGATAATTAATCTGCTTATTTACCGCCTCAACCTTTTCCTGATATTCCATAAGCTTGGCATTTATGCTTTCGTAGTTGGAATTATCAACCTGAAGCCTGTTATTCTTTGTGCGATAGGTTTTTTCCTGATCAGCAAAAAACGCCACAATATAAAATGCAACAATATATGAGCAGATTTTATAAATAACATAATACATCCATTCAAACTCGTTCATTCTACCATACATCACGTATATAAGAACAGCCAGCGGCAATATGCAAAATATCTTTTTTACCCCTAAATCAAATGCATCAAAATCCATTTTATGAAGTAGAATTTCAATGATGGAAATTACTGTCAATAAGCCTGTAGCGACCAGTAAAAGCGCATTTTCGGACACAAAAAATTCAAATATCATTACGGCATATAACTGAACCCACTTTGAAATGTAAAGCACCACCTCGGAAGCATCGCTTTTCATTTGTGAAAGTATATATTCAAGAATGGAAAACACCACAAAAACAACTACAAATATAACAGTAATTGTAGTATTCGTGTATATTTTAGCCAATCTGGAAAATACCAGCATGACTATCATAAGTATATATATGATTCTTCGATATATGGATTTTCTTTTTATAAATTTTATTATATCAAGCTTTCCCATCGTTATTTCTCCCAATAAATTTCAATAACCGAGCCTTCATTTATGCTTTCCATATAATCTGCCGGATGACCGTTTACCTTTGTATTTAATTTACTTCCCTTAACATTTTCCAAGTCAAAATCATAAAAATCAAATACATCAACAAACACGTAATCTGACTTTCCATGAAGCGTAACCGGCACTTTATTTACAATAATGTGAAGGTCAACCGTTTTTTTCTGCTCCTTGGTCAATTCTGTTTCATTTAACGCTACCGATGAAACAGAGGCCTCGTCCCTGAAATTATCAGACTCATTATCCGTAATTTCTTCCTTAAGGTCCTCAAATTCTATATCATCCTTCCATGTAACAACAAAATTTTCGTATATTTTGTCGTTCGTGGATGCCTCAGAATTGTTTATGTAAATTTTTCCTGCCGGCGAAACATCCATAAAATATAAAAGCTGTTCCACCGTGTAATATGCCTGCATTTCAATATCATCGCCATCGCATATATTATAATACTGTGTTTCCGGCTTACCGTTTACCACTGCAAATTTAGGACAGGTGATCTCTGCCCCGTTTACCGTAAAGGTTAATTTGCCGTTAAACTCAGGAAGCGAACCAAGCTCAATCTTTGCCGGCTCCCCAGCCGTTGACTCTGTTATCTCAATTTTATCATTTGCCTCAATTATGGCATTCATCCCGACAATATTGCCGTTTTGTTTTATAACTGCCGCCTCGCCGTTATAGCCTCTTACAATTCGCGACTTACCGTTTACCTTAAATGTAATATCCGCGCCGCGCTTTGGGAACAGGCTTTCATTTGGCAGACCATACTGTACCGCAGCGTCAAATATTGTAAGCCTGTCATTGTTATAAAGCTTTACCCTGTTTCCATTTACATTTACAAAAATAAAATTATTTTTCTGGTCAAAAAAACTCAGACAAATACCGACAGGCGTAACGTAAAGGGAATCCTTTTTGACATTTTCAACAAGGAAGTTAATATCATTCATAACCTCCTGTCCCCTTAACGCAACCCTGTCATGGGAAAGCTTTAATTTATCCGCAAGATAATCCGTAAAACCGGTAAGCTTTCCGCCACCGCCCACTACAAACACAGCGCTGACAGGCATATCCCCGTTCAGGGAAATAATCTTTGACGCAATTTTTGACGTAATATCCTTTTTTACACTCTCCATGGTGTCGTATATTTCGTCAACGGTTATTTTGTGGGTAATACCCATAATATCCTTATAGCTTATCGTTTTCTTTTTCGGGCTTACGGTTTTAAGCTTTTCAGCAGTGTCAAAATCTATCAGATATTTCTTTATAAGAGCCTCGGTAAGCTCATCGCCTGCTGACGGAATCATGCCGTAACCAATAATGCTTCCATCCTTTGTAATACATATATCCGATGTACCTGCGCCCACGTCAACAAGCGCAATATTAAGAAGCCTGTAGCTTTCAGGTATTGCAACATTTATCGCCGCAATAGGCTCAAGCGTTAAATTTGTAACGTATAAGCCTGCCTCCTCAACAGCAGAATAAAGGCTGCTTACAACCTCCTCCGGCAAAAAGGTGGCAAGGACATCCGCGCCGATTTTGTTTGCCTTATGTCCCTCCAGATTATGGATTTCATATTCATTCAAAAAATATTTTATTACCGTATATCCCACGCAATAATACTTTGTTTTCTCGGAGCTTTCGGCAAGCTCGTCCAGAATCTTATTGTGCGCATTTTCAACTCCGATTAAATCAATGGAGTGAATATATTCCTGCGTCACGACAGTATTTTCCGTAAACTCATACTCTCCATGACCTACCGCAGTTTTGAGCACCCGTCCGGCTGCCGCTATACAGACATCCGTAAGCTTTCTTCCGTTAAGCTGCTTTTCAAGCTCGTCCTTAACAAACATGATATCCTCACTTACCTTGCCGATATCATGAATCTGTCCGTCAATCATGGATCTTGTATCATGGTATTTAACAGCCATGGCAACAACATTAAATTTATTCTGTTCCTTATATCCCACCATTCCCACAATACTTCTTGTTCCTATATCAAGTCCAAAAACCAACGGTTCGGGATATTTGGTCATGTTAGCCATATATTTCCTCCGGTACGCACATTTAAGTTATTATATCATCACACAAAAATTTATTCAACCTTGCTTTTAGCTGTTTTGATGAATTATCATAATCAAATTGATTATTTATGGTGAAATCTGCATATTTTTTATAATAATCATCATCGCTCTGACTATTAAAAATATCGATGCATTTCTGTCTCGTATAACCCCGCTGCTTTATAAGCCGGTTAATTCTTTCCTCAGCATCAACCCAGATATACCATATTTCATCACATATATTTTTATATCCGTCCTCAATAAGAAGCGCCGCCTCAATGACAAAAAGCTTACAGCTTCCCTCACTTTTCTTTTGCTCAATAAGAGAAATGATGTGCTCCTTTACGAGGGGGTGGCTTATTTTATTCAGCCTTTCAAGACTGTCCCTGTCATTAAAAACAATTTCTCCCAGCTTTTTTCTGTCAATTTCATAGGGTGGCGTATCCTGTAATATTCCTTTGCCAAATTCCTCACAGACAGCATTATAAATGGACATTCCATGCTCCATAAGCCGGTGCGCCAGCTTATCGGCCTCAACGATATATGCCCCGTAATCTCTTTCTAAATCATATAATATCCTGCTTTTCCCCGATCCGACGCCGCCGGTTATGCCAAGTATTTTCATAGCACTTTCCTTTTCGCAATTATATTTTATTTGGCGTCATACCAGCTTGTGCCGCTGTTCAGATCCACAATAAGCGGAACGGACAGCTTTGCAGCATTTACCATATTTGATATCATGATATCCTTTACCTCATCAAGCTCATCATGCCAGGTTTCCACTAACAGCTCGTCATGTACCTGAAGCACCAGTTTTGACCTTAAGCTTCTTTTCTTAAGCTCCTTGTTTACGTTTATCATGGCAATTTTTATTATGTCTGCCGCTGTTCCCTGAATCGGTGAATTCATTGCCGCTCTCTCACCAAAGCTTCTTGTCATATAATTTGATGATTTAAGCTCCGGTATAGGACGTCTTCTGTCAAACATTGTAAGCGAATATCCCTTTTCCTTTGCTGATTCTACCACATCGTCCATAAAATGCTTTACCTTTTTATAGGTATCAAAATACTTTTGTATATACTCCTCCGCTTCCTTTCTTGAGATATCCAGATCCTGTCCAAGACCGAAGGAGCTGATTCCGTAAACAATTCCAAAATTGACAGCCTTTGCTTTTCTTCTCATCAAATCTGTAACCTCATCAAATGGAACTCCGAAAACCTCTGACGCCGTTATGGAATGTATGTCCGAATCCTTGTTGTATGCCTCTATGAGCGTCTCATCCCCCGACATATGCGCAAGCACGCGAAGCTCAATCTGGGAATAATCCGCATCGAGAAATACATATCCTTCCTCCGGAATAAATACCTTTCTTATCTCCCTTCCAAGCGGAAGCCTCGTAGGGATATTCTGAAGATTCGGCTCCGTGGAGCTTATTCTTCCTGTTGCGGTTACGGTCTGGTTAAACTTTCCGTGTATTCTTCCGTCCTCACATATAAATGCAGACATTCCCTCAACATACGTGGAATTTAATTTTGTAAGCTGGCGGTACTCAAGTATAAGCGGGATAACAGGATGCTCACCTGCAAGCTTTTCCAGAACCTCAACGCTTGTGGAATATCCCGTCTTTGTCTTTTTGCCGCTCTTTAAGCCAAGCTTTTCAAATAATATTTCTCCCAGCTGCTTTGTGGAATTAATATTAAATTCACATCCACACAGCCTGTATATATCCTCTGTGATAACGGCAATTTTTTCCTTAAGCCTGTCGCCATATTCGCCAAGTCCCTGCCTGTCAACCCGGATTCCGTTTTTCTCCATATCATAAAGGGAAAACACACAGGGAAGCTCAATATCAGCAAAAAGTCTTAAAAGTCCGTTCTCCTCAAGTTTTTTGCGTATCATTTTCTCAGCCATAAACGGTATCAGGGATAAATAGGCAAAATGCCTTTTTATATCCTCATCCATAAATACAAATGCATTTATATCTTTTTTTCCAACAAGCTCCTTTCTGGAAGGAATTTCCATGTTGAGAAATGTAGACGCTATATCGTCATAATCATATTTTTCATTCATCGGGTTTAAAAGATAGGCTCCCACGCCGCAGTCAAATACAAAATCCTCCTCATTTAAACCGATAAACGGAAGCTGCTCCTTTATGTCAAGACATATAAGCTTCACTCCGTTTTTACACAGTGACAGAAGCCGTGAGGTAACAATCTCCTCGCTTAAGCACATAAAATTAATGACATATGCCATGCCCTCTTTCACACAAAGGGAAACGCCAATGGCACCATCGTTTCCAAAAAGGTAGGAAAAGCCTATTTCATTGTATTTACCAAGCTCCTCCATAATCCTGCTGCATTCATCTGCATTTTCAGGTACAATGATATCCGGTTCAAGCTTACGGGGTTTTTCCGATAAATCAAACCTTCCAAGAAGGCTCTTAAACTCCAGCTTTTTAAAAAGTTCATAGCTTTCTTTATTAAATGGGTCGTTATAGTCCATTTCATCAAGTTTTACATCCATCTCGCAGTCAAGCTTAATTGTAGCAAGAACCTTTGACATGTACGCCTGATCCTTAAACTCTATAAGATTATCCTTGAGCTTGCTTTTTTTCATGCCGTCTATGGCTTCATATATTCCATCCAGAGAGCCATACTCAGTGAGAAGCTTTGATGCGGTCTTTTCACCAACTCCCGGAACTCCCGGTATGTTATCTGAGGTGTCACCCATAAGCCCCTTCATATCAATAAATATTTCGGGAGTTACACCGTAAAGTGCCTCAACATCTTTTGGATAATAGCTTTCCACAACGGTTTTGCCGCCCTTTGTCTTTGGGATTCTTATAAGAATTTTTTCCGTTGCAAGCTGAAGCAAATCCCTGTCGCCTGACAGTACCGTAACACTGTAGCCCTGCGCATCTCCCATTCTTGAAAGAGTGCCCAGTATATCGTCCGCCTCATAACCCTCCACTCCCACAGTACATATATTCATGGAGGCTAACACTTCCTTAATAATGGGAAGCTGTTCCCTGAGCTCATCGGGCATAGGCTTTCTTGTTCCCTTGTATTCTTTATATATACTGTTTCGAAAAGTTTCTTTTTTTACATCAAAAGCAACACAAATATGTGTTGCTTTCTCCTCCTCAATAACCTTTAATATAATATTTAAAAATCCAAGAACGGCATTTGTATGTATGCCGTCCTTTGTTGTAAGCTCCGGCAATCCATAAAATGCGCGGTTTAAAATACTGTTACCGTCTACAAGCAATAATTTATTCATTAAAGACCTCCATCAGTAAATTCAGAAATGTCTATAGAAGCTACCACATTATAAATACGAACCTTATCATAAAAGCTTACTGGGACAATTACATTTTGCTTTTCATTTTCCGCAATTATATCATTATGATACGAATTTAAATCATCTCCAAACGTATCGTAAAAATATGTGTTTCCCTGCTTCTCCTTTATGAGAAACTGTTCCACATCATATACCTTTGTGAGACATCTGCCGTAAAAAACGAACATTATACATACAAGAGCCGTAAAAACCATTCCAAAGCTTGACACCCGGAACCTCTTTGCTTTTTTTGCCCGGGCCTCAATCCTGTTTAGCTCATCGTCAAGACGGTTTCTGAAATCTAAGGACATATCCTCATTGTTGTCAAGCTTTCGCATTCCCACAATAAGGGTATAGTATATTTCAAGTTCCTCCTTACAATCATTGCAATGATGTATGTGCTTAACAAATTCTATTTTTTTATCTTCAGGAAGATTCTTTTCAACAAAAGACAAAATATTCGATTGTGCCTCTAAACATGTCATGTTACAAGTCTCTACCCTTCACAGTAATATTATACAATAAAAATATCCATACTCTCATCAAGCTCTTTTGCAATCTCCTTTAATGCCTGGGATTTGCTTGAAATATCCTCAACGATTGATGTAACCTCTGCAACGGATGCCGACGTCTCCTCTGCGCCTGCCGCATTTTCCTCTGCAATTGCAGTAAGATTCTGAACAACGTCAACCACATTCACTCTTGCCTCGTCAAGCTGCTCCGTCTTTTCAGATATACGGTTAATACCCTCTATCGACTGCTTTACCCCGTCATTTATCTGATCAAATGCAGTATCGGTCTGCTCAACCTGCTCGCTCTGCGCACGTATGATTTCCTTCACATCATACATTGTCTCAACTGCCTTCTCAGAATCTGAAAGAAGCACCTGTATTATATCCTCAATCTGTCTTGCCGATTCATCCGACTGCTCTGCCAGCTTCTGTATCTCAGCAGCAACAACGGCAAAGCCTCTGCCCTGCTCACCTGCCCTTGCAGCCTCAATGGAAGCATTCAGAGAAAGCAGGTTTGTCTCCTCCGCTATGGATGTAATAAGCTTTGTAGCCTCGCTTATTCTCAGTGCAGATTCATTTGTTGTATTTGTCTGATTGGCAATTACGTCAATATATTCCTCTGCCCTTCTGTTTACCGCCTCAAGCTCGGTGAGTATATTTTTGGCATAATCCGTTGAGTCCTTCATGTTCTCTGCGTATTTAAGGAGTCTCTTAACCTCATCATGGGTTTCAGTAACCATATTACCCATAACAATAACATTCTCTGTAGCCTTCTGGGTTTCCTCAGCCTGGGATGAAGCTCCCTGCGCAATTTCATTTACTGCATTTTCCACCTGTTCAATTGTTGTTGCCGTTTCCATTGCATCGGTATTCAGAGCATCGGCAGCATTTGTGACATTGTCACTTTTATTTTTTATTTCTCCCACAACTCTTGACATTTCTTCCAAAAGTCTTGAAAGAGCGCGGCTCATTCTTCCTGCCTCATCATGTCTTTCATTGAGACGGGTCTGCTCGGTATTTATGGACAGGTCCATGGTAGCCGCCTTTAATGTAAATTCTGATATATTGTTCAACGGCTTGATAATAAGCGTAGTTATAACGCCGCTTAACAGCACGGAAACAACAAACACTATAATAAGCCTTACAACGCTTGAATGCTTAATATCATTGACTGCAGAAAGAAGCTCATCCTCATCTGCGGTACATACGAGAATATACTGCTGTTTGTCATTTACATATACGCCTGCATACTTCTGGGCGCCCTTGAATTCATATTGTATAACCTCATTTTTTACCTGCTTTCCTGCCGAAATTTCTGATACAACCTTTTTTACGGCTGCATTTTCCACAGGCTGTCCGATTTTTTCAGGAGTCGGATGATAAAGCATTGTGCCATCCGGTGACACAACATATATGTAGCTGCTTTTTACGCCTTCCAGTCCCACATCCGCAAGCATCAAACCCAAAGTTTCAGGCAAAAGCGCATTATCAGGACCATTCATTTCAATATTAATATCAACGCTTCCTCCATAGGAAATCGCCAAATCAGCAATATAGTTTGTGTTTACTTCCTTGATTGATTTTTCCACATTTACGGAAAATGTAAAATAAATAATCAATCCCGCAATTGCTACAAAAGCAATCTGCGCAAGCGTTATCCTTGTCCGGATGGAAGCAAGCACCTTAACCTTGCCTCTTACTCTCTCCTTAATTTTATCTCTCATATCATCCATTTAATAGTTCCCCCTATGCTTAGTAAAAATATGGTTATATTCTACCAAAAATATTATAATATTTCAATAGAAAAAGGAACTGCCGCACTAATGCGGCAGCTCCCTCATGATTTATATTATATTTTAGTTATCAATAAGCTTTCCTTCATCATTCCAGCTGTACAGCTTACGAATTTCCTCACCAATCTTCTCTGACGGATGCTCTGCCGCAAGCTTCTTCATAGCCTTGAAATGAGCCTGTCCGCCTGCCGGTGACATATCAAGAAGGAATTCCTTTGCGAATGAGCCGTCCTGAATGTTTTTAAGAACCTGCTTCATAGCCTTCTTGGTATCCTCAGTGATAATCTTTGGTCCCGTTACATAATCACCATACTCTGCCGTATTTGAAATGGAGTATCTCATTCCTGCAAATCCTGACTGATAAATAAGGTCAACGATGAGCTTCATCTCATGGATACACTCAAAGTATGCATTTCTTGCATCATAGCCAGCCTCAACAAGCGTCTCAAAGCCTGCCTGCATAAGCGCGCATACGCCGCCGCAAAGTACAGCCTGCTCACCGAAAAGGTCGGTCTCAGTCTCTGTCCGGAAGGTAGTCTCAAGAACACCGGCTCTTGCTCCGCCGATTCCAAGGGCATATGCAAGCGCCTTCTCCCTTGCCTGTCCGGAAGCATCCTGATGAACTGCTATAAGACAAGGAACACCTTTTCCTGCCTGATACTCACTTCTTACAGTGTGTCCCGGTCCCTTAGGGGCAATCATTGTAACGTCAACATCTGCAGGTGGTATAATCTGATTGAAATGTATTGCAAAACCATGTGCAAACATAAGCATGTTTCCAGCCTCAAGGTTTGGCTCAATGTCCTTCTTGTACATGGCAGCCTGCTTCTCATCATTTATAAGTATCATAATGATATCTGCTTTCTTTGCAGCCTCTGCAGCAGTATAAACCTCAAAGCCCTGCTTTACAGCCTTATCCCATGACTTACTTCCCTCATAAAGTCCGATTATGACATTGCAGCCCGATTCCTTAAGGTTAAGCGCATGTGCATGACCCTGGCTTCCGTAGCCTATGATAGCTATAGTCTTTCCATCCAAAACTGAAAGATTACAGTCTTCCTGATAATAAATCCTTGCATCTTCTGACATATTTATTTCCTCCTAAAATAATAAAATGTATTGTTATTACTTTCTAAGTAATGACATCGTAATGAAAAAAAGCTTACTCGCCTGTTCCTCTCGTGAGGCCCGTAAGTCCCGTACGAACCATTTCTTCTATTTCAAAGCCATCAAGAAGTGATATAAACGCCTCAATTTTATTGACATTTCCCGTTATCTCAATCATAACGGAATCTGTGGACACATCAACAACATTTGCCCTGAAAACATTTGTGAGAGATATAATCTGCTGTCTCTCCTCAAGTGTTGCCTTAAGCTTTACAAGAAGAAGCTCTCTGCATACCGACGCGCCATCCTTAAGCTCCTTGATTGCAATGACGTCCTCAAGCTTAAGAAGCTGCTTTTTTATCTGACTTAATATTCTGTCATCCCCGCTCACTGCAACCGTCATACGTGAATATTGCGGATTCTCGGTCACGCCCACTGATAAGCTGTCAATGTTATATCCTCTGCGGCTGAACATGCCGGATACTCTGCTTAAAACGCCTGATGTGTTGTCAACCAATAATGATAATACCATCTTTCTCATATTATGTATCCACCTTTCATCCCATTTAACAAAAGCATGCTCTGTTAAGGGCTTTTATTTTTTGAAAAATTGATTAAGCTTTATTTTAACCACTTAAACCTTGTCTGTCAATAGTCTCTCCACCAGCTTCACGGCTTCGTTGGCATCCTTTGAATAACCGTCAGCGCCTATTTCATCCGCAAAATTTTGCGAGACAACCGCGCCTCCTATAATAACCTTATAGGGAAGCTTCTGCTTTTTTACAATATCAACAACATCCTTCATTCGCATCATTGTTGTTGTCATTAGCGCAGAAAGACCGATTATCTGAGCCTTGTGTTCCTTCGCTGCGGCAATGATATTCTCCGCCGGAACATCCTTTCCCAGATCAATTACTTTATAGCCATAATTTTTAAGCATAAGCACAACGAGGTTTTTGCCGATGTCATGAATGTCCCCCTCAACCGTAGCCATTACAACACAGCCCTTTTGTTTTTTCTTTTTGTCAGCGTTAAGAAGCGGCGTGATGTGCTCAATCGCCATATCCATTACGGTTGCCCCTGCAATAAGCTGCGGAAGAAAATATTTTTTCTGTTCAAAAAGCTCCCCCACCATATTTATGGCAGGTATAAGGTCATTGTCAATTATATGCTGCGGCCTGGCCCCGCCCGCAAGAGCATCCTCCACATCATGTATTATGGAGCCTTTATTTCCTTTTACAACGTCAATAAAAATTTTGCTTCCTTCCATTACCTCCGATTTATCCGCAACAGCTTTTGAAACCGCTGCCGAAGACATAGGAACAACCTTTTCCACATATACGTTGTCCGAGCCCTCCTTTGCAAGAAGCAGATCGGCAGCGTATGCAGCGTTCATAAGCTGAGGCTGACACGGATTGCAAATTGCCATTGTAAGCCCCTTTGATATAGCCATGGTGAGAAATGCAGTATTGACATTTATCCGCTCCGGAAGCCCGAAGGATATATTTGACAATCCGCATACAGTAGGAATCCCAAGCTCATTTTTACAAAATTCTATTGTGTCGAGGGTAAGCTTTGCCGCCTCCCTGTCTGCGCCAACCGTCGCAACAAGTCCGTCTATAATAAGACTTTCTTTCGGAAGCCCCTCCTCTTTTGCTGCTTCCAGAAGCTTATATATGATTTCTTTTTTCTTCTCAAAGGTTTCCGGTATTCCCTCATCGGAAAGAGGCAGCAGAATACACATAGCGCCGTACTTTGCTGCAAGCCTCATAAGTGGTCTGCATTTTTTTTCCTCGTAGGAAATGGAATTGATGAGAGCCCGTCCCGGATAAACCCTGAGGGCTGCCTCGATCACATCAATATGGCTGGAATCAATACAGAGCGGTAAATCCGTGACAGAAATGACCTCATAGATTGCGCGCTTCATCATATCAAGCTCGCTTATACCGTTCGTTCCCATATTAATATCAAGTATATCAGCGCCGCAGCTATCCTGCTCCTCAGCAAATGATACAACCATATCCATTTTCCCCTGCCGAAGCTCCTCCTGAAGCTTTTTTTTGCCGGTAGGATTTATACGTTCTCCGATAACTAAAAAGCGTCCTGACAAATCAATTGGGACAACCTTGCTTTCACTGGAAAGAACTCTTGTTTTTACATTGGCTTCCTCCATACCACCAACGCCTCTTGTGCTTCTTTTTAAAACCTCAATATGCTTCGGGGTTGTTCCGCAGCAGCCGCCTATCATGCTTACCCCTGCGTCCACAAGCCTTCTTCCGTGGTCTGCAAACTCCTCAGGCGTCATGGTATATACGGTCCTGCCGTCCACAAGCTCAGGCATACCGTTGTTTGGCTTTGCAAAAATCGGAATTTTTGCATATTCCATCATTTTCTTAATAAGCGGAAGCATTTCGGATGGTCCGGTTGAACAGTTTATACCCACCGCATCTGCACCTAAGGACTGAAGAACAACCACGCAGGCTTCCGGGGTTTGTCCAAAAAGGGTTTTTCCGTCCTCATTAAAGGTCATGCTCACCATGACAGGCAGCTCACATACCTCTCTTATTGCAATAAGGGCAGCCCTTGCCTCAGCAAGACTCATCATGGTTTCCACAATAAAAAGGTCTACTCCTGCATCACATAAAATACGCGCCTGCTCCTTATATACGTCTATAAGCTCCTCAAGCTCCAATGTTCCCACAGGGACAAGCTGCTTACCCGTCATTGTGATATCTCCTGCCACATATGCCCGATAGCCCTCAAAAGCCACCGCCTTCTTGGACAGGGAAACAAGCCCCCTGTTTATATCTTCTATCTTTCCCTCAAGTCCGTATTCCGCAAGCTTGATTCTGTTTGCCGTAAAGGTCGGCGCAAGCAGTATGTTGCTTCCCGCTTTTATATAACTCCTTTGCAGCTTTATGATTTCCTCCGGATTTTCAAGTATCCATTTTTCAGGGCATACGCCAACGGGCATCCCTGCCTGCATAAGATTGCTTCCTGTAGCTCCGTCAAGAAAAATAAGCTTTTGTTCAATTAATTGTCTGAATAATTCTCTGTTCATTCCTTCACCAATCGATTTTATCCTTGTATTTTATTCACTGTAAAATGTTACCTCGTCAAGCCAGTAACACAGTACCGGCATTCCGGGCTCTGCAATTTCGTATACCTGCGCCGCAAATGACAACGGAAGATTAATGCATCCGTGTGAGCCGTCATACTTGTATATATCTCCGCCAAAACGGCTTCTCCATGTGGCGTCGTGTATACCAATACCGCCATTAAAGCCCATCCAGTAATTTACGGGTGTCCTGTAATTTTCGCCCACCAGATCAACCTTGTACGCTTTGTTGTCCATGGCGAACAGTCCCCCCGGAGTTTTATAATTATTCGGATTATACAGCCATCCGCTTACAATATCGTTGTCCAAAACCAATTTGCCGTCAACATAATAATAAAGATGCTGATTTGTAAGGTCAATTTCAATATATGTATCTCCAATATCATTCATTTCACCCATGGCATAGCCTGTCTTTTCACAGGCAGGCTCCTTTGTGAAGCTCTCCTTTTTGCATATCAGCTCATAAAGCTCCTCCGCCTCTTTTTCCTCATCGATAACCCAGCCATAGTATTGTCCGTATATACCGATTATATCACCGTCATGGGTTTTAAATTTTCTTTCCGTCCCCGCAGTTGTATACTGACCGGCAAATTTTGCCGCATATTCATATACCTTGTCCTTTGAAATTTTTAAATTTCCGGTTCCATCCAGATATGCCATGGCAGCAAGCTCTTCCTTTTGAATTGAAACCTTGTAGCCTGCAAAATCATACACCGCATCTATGGAAAGAAAATCCTCTGCAGCGCTGTATCCATCTACAATAGAAGGCGAATCCTGCTTAATATCCGCCTCAACATAACAGCCTTCTGCGGCTATATCAACGGAAGCATCACAATTTGTAAGAGCCTTCTCAACAACATCGCATACACTGTCAGTATCAAGCTCCGTTCCCGTTTCATCCGGAATAATCTTCGCAACGCCCGAAGAAATATCCACACTGGCATTTTTTGACTTTGTCATGTTTTCCTTTTTCATTGCGTCATACGACATTAAAAATTCGCCCATTTCACTGTCGTTAAAGGAGGCAATAAATTTAACGTCATACTCATAGGTCTTGCCAAAATGCATAAACCACAGGTACGGCTTCTGTTTTTTCTTTATATCCTTCACGGACTCTGCAAGTGAAAGCGAAAGTCCTCCGTCACCTACCTTAACGGTTTCCGTACAATTAGAAAAATTAATTTCAAGGGTGTAGGTATTCATATCATTGACAATAAGCTGTTCCGCTTCTGTAACTTTTTTCCCCGACACATCTATTCCGTTTATTTTTGTATTGCTGTAGAAAAATATGCTGCTTATGATAAAGCCGCAGATATATACTGCTGCAACAGTGGAAACAGACACAATCCACGCAACCTTGGCCGTTTTTTTCTTTTTTTTGTACTTTGCAATATTAGGGTCAATAAACGGAATGGGCATATCAAGGGCAACTGCCGCTGCCGCCTCGTCCTTTGCTCCATCATTTTCCGTTTTTTCTTTTCCGGTTTCCTTCTTATTTCTTTCCTCTTTTTCTCCTCTAACGGTTTCCTCTTTCCCTGCTTCTTTTTCCTCTTTTTCTTTCTTATCTGTTTTCTTTTTCCCGGTTTCTTTTTTCTCTTTTTCTTCTTTCTCAGTTTCTATTTTCTCGGTTTCTTCTTTCTCGGTTTCTTCTTTTTCAGTTTCTTCTTTCTTGATTTCTTCTTTTTCGGTTTCTTTTTTTTCGGTTTCTTCTTTTTCGGTTTCTTCTTTCTTCGTTTCTTCCTTATCACTGTCTTCATTTTCTGCTTCTTCCTTTGTGGACTCTTTTTTTATATCCTCCACAATTTCAGACAGCAAATCACTCTTCTCCTTTTTATCCTCGGAAGCAGGGTTATTTTTTTTATCCTGAATTTCGGATAAAATTTCTTTTTCCAAATCATCATTTTTATCAGCGGGCAGCTGCTCCTTATCCGCTGAAATTATCTTTTTTTCTGCTTCTCTTGCATTACTTTGATTTTTGTTTCTTTTCCTATTTCTTTTTCCCATATCCCTCTCCCGAAACATGGCGGCTTTCCCGCTGTAATTCGAATAAAAAAATATTCTGTTGTCTTAACGTAAATATTACATTTTGAATATTAAAGGACAACATCCATATAATATATTAAAATGTAATTTTTTTCAACTAAAATAACGTTCATTGACACACTCATAAACCTTTTAAAGTTTTTTCTAAATAAGCTTTACAATCACAAGCTCAGGCTTGTTGTTCAGCCTGATTTTTATAGAATGGGAACCCAGTCCGCCACTCACTATCATTATGGCACCATACTCCTGAAACAAACCGTAATCATACTTGGGAAAAATGGCAGGTCTTGGGGAAATCACTCCGCCAAAAAAGGGAATCCTTACCATGCCGCCATGATTATGTCCCGATAAAATCAAGTCTGCACCCCAATTTGCATACTGCTTAAAAAAGTCCGGGTTATGCGCAATTAGGATATTGTAGGCAGACTTATCACTTTTTCCTATAAGATTATCAATTTCTTCCACTGTTGGCTTTATTTTATTAAATCTTTTATAATATTTTTCAGGAAGCTCCAAGCCATATATATTTATTCTTTTCCCCATAACGTAAATATTTTTCAATGAATTTCTAAGCAGCATATCCCTATTAATCAGACTATTTAAAAAGTCAGGCCACAAATGCTTTAAATGGCTTCTGGCTGACACTGCCGTTTCATGGTTGCCCATGCCATAAAAGAATGGCGCAATATCACAAAGTCTGTTTATAAGCTCCGCTGTTTTTTTATTTGCGTCTTGCTGGTCACTGTGACTTAAAAGCATATCTCCTGCTGCTATAATAATGTCCGGCTGTTCCTTTCTTACCGCATCTATAATCCTTTCTCCATCATTTAAAAAGCTGTTATGCAAATCAGCAAGAACAGCGATTTTAACAGGATTTTCACTCGAAAAAGCACCCCTTGTATTTACCTCATAGACCGTTGTATCAAGCAGTCTGCATTCCCTCACACTCTCCGCAATTACAAGGAAGGCTGTAACAAAAAAAATAATAAGTAATATAATGATAAGCTTCAAAATTCACCTCCGCATATATTACTTATTATAATTTTATCTTATGCTAAAAGCAACATAATATATTCGTCATATAAACGAATAATATCAGAGCATATCAAGTATCTGCCTTTTGTAGTTCAGAAAATTAGCCGAGAGTAAAAATTCATTTAAGTTCCCCTGCCTTGATATTTTAATCTCACCCTTTATTTTTCCCGGTCTGCCGGACATAATATAGACCCTGTCAGAAAGAGCAATTGCTTCCTCTATGTCATGTGTGATAAGTATTGTTGAAAGCTTATGCCTTTTTGCAATATCACTGTACCACTCATGAAGATTTGCCCTTGTTATGCTGTCAATGGCAGAAAAAGGCTCATCCAGAAGCATAATCTGCCTTTTTTGCATGTAGGTTCTTAAGAATGCCGCCCTCTGTCTCATTCCGCCGGAAAGGCTTGCAGGATATTTGTATTCGTACCCCTTAAGCCCAAATTCCTCCAGATACGGCATAACCTTCTGTCTTGCGCTTTTTTTATTTTCCTTTCCAATCACAATCGGAAGGGCTATATTGTCAATAACGGTTTTATATGGTAGAAGCATATCCTTTTGAAGCATATAGCCCACAAAGCCTGTTTTTCCCGTTATGTTCTCACTGTCAAGCAGTATATCACCGTTTTGTGGCATAATAAGTCCTGCAATTATGTTAAAAAGCGTTGTCTTTCCAACTCCGCTTGTCCCAACAAGAGATATAAATTCACCATCCTTCATGTAAATATTTATATCCTGCAATACCTCATTATCGCCGTAGGCTGCATTTATATTTTTCACCTCAAGCTTCATAACATTCTCCTTAAAGTCCTGCATTTCACAATTTATATATTGTACATCCGGATTTTCCATGGCATATGCGAACCTTGTTATTTTCCGCTTAGATACTCATTTGTAAAGCCTGCTCCGGCTTCTATTTCTTTTTCAACAAGCCCGTTATCATTTACCCATTTATAAAATGCATCCCATCTTGACCCGTCTATGATTCCCCAGACCGCAGCATCCGCTATATACTGTCCGCTTACATATTCCTGACTTGCATATACAAGACTGCTGTCAAGCTCCGGGACAGCCTTAAGCAGAATATCCGCCGCTTCCTTTGGATGTTCGGCAGCGTATTCATAGCCTTTTTGCACAGCATTTAAAAATGCCTTTGCCTCATCAGGATTATTTTCAATGTAATCCGTGTTGGCAATAATTACAGGGCTGTAAAAATCAAAATCACCGTACATATCCTTTATGTAAAGGAAATTTGTATCAATATTTTCAAGCTCAAGCTTAATTCCGTCCCAGCCGTAATATATCCAGACACAGTCAATATCCGTGTTAAGCGCTGCAACAATATCGTCAACATATGCAGGAATAAGCGAAACCTTGCTGAAATCCCCGCCGTTTTTTGTGACGGAAGCCTCTATGATTGCCTGCTCAATCGGAATGTCCCATGTTGCATACCGCATCCCCTCCAGCTTAACAGGATTGTCTATTCCCTTTTCTTTAAGCGATACGATTCCGGATGTGTTGTGCTGTAAAATAGCCGCAACAGCTATTACGGGCAAGGGATTCTCTGCGCCAAAGGCAGGGGCAAGATATTCCTGAAAATCAATTCCAAACTGGGCTCCCCCCGATGCCACAAGGTCAGTCGCTCCGTTTTCCGGCGGCTGTATTATATTTACATTAAGTCCCGCCTCATCAAAATATCCAAGCTCCTTCGCAACATAAAGTCCTGTGTGGTTTGTATTGGGCGTCCAGTCAAGAACAATCGTTATCTCCTTTTTTTCACCTGCCGCATTTTCCGTTCCTGATGAATCCGCCGTATTTTTTTTATCCGACGAGCATGCGGTAAACGATAATATCATACATACCGCTAAAATAAATGCCAGTTTCTTTTTTATTTTCATTTTTCTTCTCCTTTGCTACTACAATATATTTATGGTTAATACCCCTTACAGCCGGTAAGGAATTATATCCATCTTGTTGCTTAAGGTTTTTTATTTTATTTCCTCTTTTCTCCACGGCATAGCCGCCTTGTTTGCCAAGTCAACAAGCTTTATAAGCAGCAGGCTCAGAAGCGATATAAGAAATATGACCGCAAACATTTTGTCATAGGAATAGGATTTTTTTACTCTCGTCATATAAACGCCAAGCCCCTTATATCCTCCTAACCATTCGGATATAACGGCTCCTACCACCGCATAAGCAACGGAAATCCGAAGCCCCGAAAAGAAATTGCCTATACTTCCGGGCAGCTTTATGTGATAAAAAATCTGAAATTTTCCTGCGCCCATTGTTTCCAGAAGACGTATCTCGTCCTTATCCGCCGATTTAAAGCCGTCAATCAGACATGCGGCGATGGGAAAGAAAACAATAAGCACAATAAGCGTTATTTTCGGCGTCACGCCATAACCCAGCCAAAGCACAAGCAAAGGCGCAAGGGCTACCGTAGGTATTGTCTGACTTACAATCAGCAGCGGATACAGACATTTGTATACCCAGCCAAAGCAGTCCATGCTAACCGCGAGGATAAAACCAAGCGCAGTACCTATAATCAGCCCTGCAAATGTCTCATATATTGTGACCTTTGCGTGAGACGCAAGCAGAGTAAAATCATTGATAAATGCCTGAAGCACCTTAAGCGGCGACGGCAACATATATTCCGGCAGGATTTTCAGCATGCAAAGCATCTGCCATAAAAGTATAAAGCCTGCAAAAAGCAATACATGAAACAATATATCAATGATGCTTTGATACTTTTTTTTCAATTGTCAGCACCTCGCCTTCCGGCTTATACACAATTTTTACATAAGTTGAAACCTGATTTGTGCCTCCTGCTGCTATGGCAACCTTCTGACAGCCCTTTACAATATCCATAAGCTGATTGTAATCCCCTTCAATTGTTGTCTCAAAAGGTCCCACATAGGTTGAAAGCCCGAAGCTTTTTATATATGCGATTACCTCGTCCACGATTCTTATAACCTCGTTGTCATCTGTTACATTTGGCAATACCTGAATTGCTACGCTTGCATTCATATTCTTTCCTCCTGAAAACTTTATTATTTGTTAATTGAAAACTCATTGCTTCTGAAATGTAGTTGTGCAATATAGACATAATCATAAGCAGGTGCTTTGGAGCCGCCGGTGCTTAGCGAGGTATTTTCAAGCTTAGCACCGCTGCGAGCGACAAGCAGCGCAAGCGTGCCTATGATGATTATGTCTATATTGAACATCGGATGTTCATAAAAACAGAGTTTTGCAATCAAATAAAAAAGGTTTTTGGAAACCTCCAAAAACCTTTTGTAAACATAAAAACAAATGATTAAATCAAGCTTCCTTACGCCGGTATGATCCGGATCAAGTTCCAAGGGTCGATATAATCTCTCAGCTATTCCACATAATAAATATGTGTTTCGCTCCCCCAGCCATTATCATATTCAATTTTTGTTTTATTAATTATGTATCACGAAAAATTACTTTTTCTTGAATGTTCCTCCGCCTAATTTGATAAGCGACTCCATATCTTCGGCACAGTCATCACAGAACCAGCCTGTTTCCGTCTCGCCGCCTGCTGATGCTTCATACTCATAGCACTTCTTGGTCTCCCCGCATAGCTCACACTCTGTCTTCTTGGAACAACCAACCAGTGTCATAGTCATAAGACCAACCATTCCTACTAATAAACCAGCCTTTTTAATTACTTTTTTCATTTGAACTCCTCCCAGATAAATAATAACTTATATATTTATATATAATTTACAATCAAGGATTATAGCACAAAAATAATTTTTTAACAATAATAAATAAAATCAAATTTCCGCTGATAAAAATTCAATATCAAAATTTTATTTTTCCAATAATGCCGAAATAACATTATTTATGAAAATTACTTTTTCTTGAATGTTCCTCCGCTTAATTCGATTATGTCCTCATACCATATGGCACAGTCATCACAGAGCCATAATGTGTCAGTCGCACCTCCCACAGATATTTTATACTCATAGCATTTCTTGGTCTCATAACAATGTTCACAATCGGTTTCCTTGGCACAGCCGGTCAGCGTCATAATCATAAGTCCAACCATGCTTACTAATAATCCTGCCCTCTTAATCACTTTTTTCATTTGAAATCCTCCCAAATAAATAATAGCTTTGTGCGATTGCAAAACTCTGTTTCAGAAATAAGGAGTTTCGCAAACGCCTAAAATAGCCTAAAATAATAACTTATTTTTTTCATTTAAAAATTATAACAGAAAAAATATTTATTAACAATCAAATATTAAGGTCCGTTTTCCACAGATTAAAATTTAACATCAAAATCTTGTTTTCTAACAATACCCTTTTATATACACAAATCCCTCGTCATTGATGCTGTCCGGCTCATAATCCCTGTTAAGGACAGCCTCAATAAAGTGATAACCGTTTGTCTCAGCAGCAATGACCTTTATGCCAAGCTCCCGTTCCACGTCATTGGTTGTAACATCATCCAGAAAAACCTTTTCACCCGTCCGCAGCATGTTATCAGGAATGATAAGCGTGTCCCCAAGGTCGTTTCCCAACCCTTTTTTTTCCTTAAGCTGCTTTATCAAATCCTGTCCTGTGATAAGTCCCGATACGGTTATGGTCTCGCCAAAGAAATCGTTTCTTATACAGGCTACATTTATGGAAAGTCCTGAAAACGCCCCCGTAAGCTTATTGGCAAAGTCCTCTATCACAGGGTACGCCAATTTACCCGTGGCAATTGTAACCGTTCGGCAAAGCTCCTTTGAAAGTGATTTGTATTTCTTTGATTTTTTTAATTTTGAAAATGCATCCTCAAATTCCGTCATTAAAAGCCGCATCATTCCCACGCCGTTTTCAAGCTGTATATAACCGTCGTATCTTTCCTCCTCAGGAAAATCACGCTCTGCAAGCATATAAAACTCATCGCTTGCATGTATAAAATGCAAGCCAAATTTTTCATAATACTTTTTCTGATGCTCCTCCACCATATCTATAATTTCTTCCGCTTCCTTTTTATTGAACAGCTCAATGGGATAAAGCCCCTCCCTGTATTTTGTAATTCCTGCCGGAACAACGGATACGCTTCTCATAAAGGGAAGGTATTTTGACAAATCCTCTATACTTCTTAGAAGCTCTGTTCCATCATTTACCCCCTTGCAGCACACAATCTGTCCGTTCATCTCAACATGACCCTCATAGAGCCTGTCTATATATTTAAGCTTTTCTCCGGCAAAGCGATTGTTCAGCAGCTTGCACCGAAGCTCCTTATTCGTTGACTGGACAGATATGTTTATGGGCGCAAGCTGCATTTTTATTATTTTGTCTATATCCTCATCATTCATATTTGTAAGGGTAATATAATTTCCCTGCAAAAAAGACAGCCTGGAATCATCATCCTTAAAGTACAGCGTTTCCCTCATATCCGGCGGCATCTGGTCTATAAAGCAGAAAATACATTTGTTATGGCAGGATTTGTACTCGCTCATCAGATCATTTTCAAACTCTATTCCAAGGTCTTCATCAAGTTCCTTCTCTATCTCTAAAAGCCATTCCTCCCCATCCGCTTTTCTTATAAACACCTCAATATACTCGTCATTTATAAGATACCTGTAATCAAAAACATCTGACACGGATTCATTGTTTATGGCAAGCAGAACATCCCCTGCCTCTATTTCAAGCTCCTCAGCAATAGAGCCTTGATAAACTGTTTTTATTTTATGCTCGTATTTATTCATAGACACTTCCACAACCTCTGCTTTTTACTCGTAAACCGCCCTTGCGCCGCCTATATATTTCGGTCTTGTCATTGCGCATATAACTCTCGCCTCTCCAAGCATGTTCACGGAAAGTCTTACCGGCACCGCCACCTCCTTAAGGTGCATGCCGATAAGCGTATCGCCGATATCCATGCCTGCATGGGCGCTTATATGCTCCACGGCAACAGGGTCTTTAAAAACAGCGTATGCAGCAGCTGCAAATGAGCCCCCCGCCTTTGGCTGCGGAATCACACAAACCTCATCATAACCGTATTTCTCACAGGCTTCCCTCTCAATTATGAGCGCCCTGTTCAAATGCTCGCAGCACTGGGCGGCAACATAGACACCTGCCTCCGCCGCAGCTCTGTATATGCCCTCAAAAAGCTCTCTGCCAAGCTCAGGATTGGAATATGTTCCAAGCTTCTTACCCATAACCTCACTTGTGGAGCAGCCAACCACAAGAAGCCGGCCCTCCTTAAGATGAGCCAGCTCAATTAATTCCTTTGCAGCGCCGTACGCCTTTTCCTTTATATCCACTTTTCTTAAACCGCCTTTCTTTTTATCAATACACCGGAAGCAGCCGTACATATAACTGATATCGTTATTGTAACGACCATGCTTATAGTATAATCCGAAGAAGACGATTTGCCAACCATAAGTTCATTTGAAGCCATAAGCTTTGTAGGAAGGTAATTTTTCAGGTCGGGGATCAGACCACACATATAAATCACAAAAAATATTACTGCGGTAGCCACGATAACAGATGTGCTTCCCTCACATATGACGGACATAAGCATCATGACCGAGAGCAAAAAAACGCCGGAAACATATGAACATACCGCAGCATATACTATATGTTCCGCAGCATTCCCCCAAAAATATTCATTATAAAAATATGTTATGAAAAATGTAAGTGCATATCCCATTGTCCAGATAAACAGCGCTACAGTGTATTTTGAAAGAAAAACAGTGACAGGGCTTACACCTTTTGTAAGCATCGGAACAATTGTTTTCTTCTGATATTCTGACGTGACAATCCCGCTGAACATAACAAGAAACAAAATAAGCGCCATAGGAAAATTTTTATAAAACTGTGTCCATGAGGTCATATCATTTACAACAACTTCTCCCAGAATTATTCCTGTTTCCTCCATGCTTTCCGACACCATTTTCATAAGCGCAGGGGTAAGCTTTGCAATTGCAGGATTCATAATGCCAAAGAGCATAAAAATGATTCCCAGTGTGACAAGTCTGCCGCTTCTTATCATTTCCACAAATTCCTTTTTAAGAAATGCCATGTAAACTCTCATTTTCCATTTTCCTCCTTATAAATCTCAGTTATAGGCGTGGGGCTGTCGCATTGGACGGATTTAAGGTGTAATAATAAAAAATCGTTTGAAGACGTCGGTACTTAGGTGGTGTATTTTAGCACCTTAGTACCGTTACGTCGGAGACGAGCGAAAGCGTATTTTTTATTATTACATCTTAAATCCTCTTAGAGCGACGCCCACCGCCTTCAACAAACAGGCTGACATACAAGTCCTCAAGTGTTGGCTCAAGAATTTCAAACCTCTGTATGGAAATATTGTTTTCTGCAATGTACTTCATAAAGCTTGCGGCATCAGCTTTTGTTCTTCCCTTAAATATAAGCTGCAAAGCTCCCTTTTGCTCGCCGTCCGGAAATGTATTTTTAAATTTAACCGTGTCCTCCGCCGTCTCAAAAGCAATCTCAATTCCCTGCCCTTTTCTTGAAGCCCTTATTTCCTCAAGGGTTCCGTTTATGGCTATACTGCCGTCATTTAAAAAAGCGATTCTGTCACATATGTTTTCCACGTCAGAAAGTATATGGGTGGAAAACAGCACCGTTGTCTCTCCCTTTACTGACTTAAGAATATCCAGAATCTCCTTTCTTCCCAAGGGGTCAAGGGCAGATGTAGGCTCATCACATATCAGAAGCGCCGGCTTATTAAACAATGCCTGCGCAACTCCAAGCCTCTGGCGCATGCCTCTGGAAAAGCCCTTAATCCTCTTATTGCTCCCTGCAAGACCTACCTGCTCCAAAAGCTCCTGCGCTCTTTTTTTTATATCTGCCTTAGCCATACCCGTTATTTCACCGCAGAGGCTAAGGTATTCCAAAGGGGTCATATATCCATAAAATTCAGGGACGTCAGGCAGATATCCGATGTACTTATTCGTACTGTTGTTTCCCTGTGAAACCTTCTCCCCCTTGACAAATATCTCACCGCAGTCAGGTGCAAGAAGCCCGAGTATCATTTTCATTGTTGTTGTTTTTCCTGCGCCGTTTTGACCGATAAACCCGTATATGGTATTTTCCGGTACAGTTAAGTTCAAATCCTTAATCACCTTATTTTGTCCGAAGGACTTTGACAGTCCTGATATTTTAAGTACATCCATCTATTCTTCTTCCTTCCCGAAAATCAGATAAAGAATCGGTCCCACAAAGTTCATAAGCACAATGGAAATGACAAGCCACAGCTTTCTGCTTCCTCTCTTGTAGTTTTCATGTGTTAAAATATGTCTTATGACATAAATAAGAAGTGTAAACTGCACAATAATAAGAGGTATGAGAAACGGTAAATATTCTTTTGCCTGCTCAAGTATTTTTTCCATATCTTTCATCTCCCTTCACCCTGAATATCCTTTGGGACATCAGCCTGTAATTTATTTTTCAGCGCCTTAAATTTTTTATTTTCTTTAACCGGCTCAAATACGGGATTTTCAAATGCTCCTATTGCGCTCTCCCATACAAGCGTCTCATTTCTCGGAGTGCCCAGCCCCATGCTATATTCTGCGTACCATTCTTCAAACAAATCAAAATATTCATCCCCATGAATTGTAATCTTATCCACAATCAAAAGACGATGAGCATTGTCCGCATACTGTTCAAGCAAACCCAGCGCAGCATTATAATCGCCATGGCTGCACTTTATTACCGCAGCCTGAAAATAAAAGTTTGCCGCTACGTTGGGGTTAAGCTCATCTATTTTATATATTTCAATCAGCTTCTTCGTTCTAGTAATTGTCTCGTCACAGACTTCCTTATTCCCTGCATTGGAGACGAGATACAGTATGGCAATGCTTATCGCTGAAAAAACGGACACATAAAGTCCCATCTGGGATGTTTTGTTTGCTTTTTTCATGTCCCCAAGCATCTGATATGCCTGAATGAGTACCGTCTGGTTGCTCAGATACATGTAGCTGTTATTCATAGCATCCTCCAGACTGTTTACAACATCGGCTGGTCTGCCTGCCAGCAGAGCCACAATCGCATTGATTGCCAGCGTATCGTTATATACCCGTATATCCTTACAGTTATCAAGAATATGTCCTGCAAGCTCCGACGCCTCAGCAAGAATATTTTTCTGCACATTTTCATCATCTGTCATATTGTAATGATTGATGTACAGACAGCAGATTGTAAACAGAAATCTGTAACAGGAATAATATTGTTTTACAAGCCCGCGGCACTCATCCATGGCATAATCAAACCCGTTTTCCGCAAAACTCTGTTTTAATTTTTCATGAATTTTATTAATCTGTTCGTTGCCAAGCTGCGGTTCATATCCCATAAGCTCATCAATTGTAATGTCATAAAATGCCGCAAGCTGCGGTAAAATCATAATGTCCGGCATGCTCTGTCCATTTTCCCACTTGGACACGGAAGCTTTAGTGACACCTATAAAATCAGCAATTTCCTCCTATGTTTTGTTCTTTTTATGCCTTAACATAACCAAGTTATCAGCAAGCTTAAGTATACCCATGGCAAGCCCTCCAGCTTCATATTCTTTATTTATATTATAAATACAAATAAAAGAAAAACAAACGAACAATGCGATATTTTAATTAAAAAAATCAACCTGCAGGAAACATTTAAGAATAATTTTGATATATATCTAAAAATAGTACTGCTCCAAAGCAGATAAAATAAGCTCCTTAAGCTTTCGCTTGCTGTCATTTAATTCAAGCTTTATACTTGCACAGTAATCCAAATGCTCACTCTTATCCGTGCCGCCCTTTTCATACAATGCGACTATTTTATCAGAATCCTTTTTCAGAAACAGAATAATATAACTGTATTCATTTACGGCATTATCCGCTTCAAGCTCCTCAATGGAGCCGTAGCCCAATTCTTTAAAAAACGCTTTATTTTCTTTGAACTGTCTCTTTTTTTCTTGTGAAATTATATTTTTAACCTCATCTTGCAGCTTTGGGGATAAAATTTCACACTCAAAGCAAAGCTCCGGCAGAGACTCCAAGCCGCCTGTGCATTTTCCTAATTCAATTTCTCCCTTGTTTGTATGTATAATCATGGCACCCTCCTTAAATTATAATTTTTATTTTATATTTTTTATAACAGACTTTTAGGGTCAATATCAAGATAATTACAAACTTCGAGTATTTCCGGGGCGTTTCAGGTTTGATGCTCCACTGCTTGCGGCGGGGTCTTTAACTTAATAATAAATCCACATTCAATCTGGTTTTATCTGCGATTACCTCAATTGACAGGGCATTTTTTCAATATACTTATTATTCTTTTTGTTATATCCATATATTCACCCGGTTCATTTATACAAATACTAGAGAATAAATCTATTATATCCTTATTTCAGGTAGAAATCCAATAATTTATTGAATACATTTTTTGAGGATGCCTTGACACCGTAAAAAAACATTTGTTACTATAACTTAGAAAAATAAAGAATTGCATTATCACATATAGGATTATATTTCAGGTAAGGAGGCGATTGAATGAAAAATCCTACTATTTCAAAAATGCTTAAACATTACAGAAAATTAAATAATTATAGTGTACAGCAGGTTGCTGATTATCTGTATGAAAGTAAAATTGAGGTTGCAACAAAAACAATATACGGATGGGAAAGCGGACGCACCCAGCCTGATGCAGATATTTTCATGTGCTTATGCTATTTATATAAGATTGACGATATTCTCTCCACATTTGGATATTCGGAGCCGGACGAAATACCGATTGAGCTCTCCAACCATGAACGCAAGCTGATTGAGTCATACAGAAAGCATCCTGAATTTAAGGATGCCATTGATAAGCTTCTGGACATATAAAATTCAGTTTAAATACCCTTTTTTGCGGATATAATAATATTATATTTACAGGAAAGGAACAAAAGCAATATGGGTAATCATGATACAATAGAGCTTCTCAAGGAATGTGATTCCGGCTCAAAAATGGCTGTATCCTCCATCGACGAGGTACTTGACAAGGTTGAAAGCTCCGAACTCAGAAATCTTCTTACGGAAAGCAGGGAGCATCATTCAAAGCTTGGCAATGATCTTCACGCCATATTAAATGAATATGGTATCGAGTCCAAAGATCCAAACCCTATGGCAAAGGGAATGGCATGGATGAAAACAAATGTGAAAATAGGCATGCATGAGGGAGATGAAACCATAGCAGACCTTATGACCGAGGGTTGCGACATGGGCGTTAGATCCCTGAACAAATACCTGAACCAATATAAAACCGCAGACAACAAGGCTAAAGATATATGCAACCGCCTTATCTCCATTGAGGAGGAGCTTGACAAAAAGCTTCGCAAATTTTTATAACAACGCTTTATTAAGGGCTGCCGCAGTAAGGATTTACTCTGCGGCATGCCCTCTTTTTATCCCTCTCCATACAATCAAAAAACATATGATATGTACCAGCGTGGTTATGCCCCATGACAGCGGGTACGACAAATAAAGCATCCTTGTTGTATGATATTTTTCTTCGGCAAATATTGTAAATATCCACACAAGCCTCAGTCCGCACGCACCTATCATTGACACGATTGTAGGAATAACAGACCTTCCAAGCCCTCTTAATATTCCCACCATTACATCCATCATGCCGCACAAAAAATATGGTCCGCAGATATATTTTAATCTGACAAGTCCCGCCTCAATCACAGGGTTCTTGGATGAATATATCCCCAAAAGCGGACTCCCGAAAAGCACGGTAAGCTGACCAAGAACAATTCCTGTCACAATAACGCACATCTGGCTTAAGATTGCAATTTTCCATATTCTTTTTATTTTTCCGGCTCCATAATTCTGACTTACAAACGATATGGCAGTCTGATGAAACGCATTCATTGCCATGTATACAAAGCCTTCAATATTCATGGCGGCGGCATTTCCTGCCATAACAGTCGCGCCAAAGGAATTGACGGAGGACTGTATCACAACATTTGACAGAGAAAATACCGTGCCGTAAATGCCTGACGGTATGCCGATATGCAGTATTCTTTTTAAGGCATGTCCGTAAAATTTTATCTTTCCCAAAAACAATTGGTACATTTCCTGTTCCCTGCATAAGCATCTTATAATCAGAAATGCCGAAACGCACTGGGATATTATGGTTGCAAGCGCAACGCCTGCCACATCAAGCCCGCAGACAAGAACAAAAAACAGGTTAAGCACAACATTTATAACGCCTGCAAGCATCAGATAATAAAGCGGTCTTTTTGTATCTCCCACCGCCCTTAATATGGAATTGCAAAAATTATAAAGCATTACGGACACAATTCCCAAAAAATATATTTTCAAATACTTTGAAGCAAGTGGAAATACGTCCTCCGGCGTATTCATCCAGATAAGTATTTGCTTTGTAAATATGATTCCTATTACCGTAAGTACAAGTCCGCTTAAAATACCCAGGGCAACCGCAGTATGCACTGCCTCATGTACCTTTTTTTCCTCCCTGGCTCCATAGTATTTTGCAACAAGAACATTTGCGCCTATGGAAAGCCCCATAAACAAATTTGTCATAAGATTAATAATCGGCGTTGTGGAGCCAACAGCCGCCATTGAATTGTCTCCGCAAAATCTTCCCACAACGACAACATCAGCAGCATTAAATAAAAGCTGCAGTATGCTTGAGCACATAAGCGGCAATGCAAATCGCAGCATTTTGGGAAGTATGGAGCCCTCGCACATATCTATGGCATATGTCTTTGACACATTAATCACCTCTTGCTATCATCATTTATATAAGTGCACCCACACAATAAACTGCAAATGCAGCAAGCCATGCGATCATGCACTGTCCTGCCGCAACAGCCACCGCCCATTTCACTCCAAGTTCACGCTTTACCGATGCTATTGCCGCAACACACGGGGTATACAACAGACAAAATACCAGCAGGGAGGCAGCGCCTGCAGGCGTAAGTATTCCGTACAGCAGCTGCTCTGACGGCACCAAAACCGACAATGTAGATACAACACTCTCCTTTGCCAGAAAGCCTGTAATAAGGGCCGTGGACACTCTCCAGTCTCCGAATCCAAGGGGCTTGAATACAGGAGCTATAAATCCTGCCACAAGGGCAAGCAGACTGTCCTGTGAATCGGAAACCATATTAAAATGCACGTCAAAGGTTTGAAGAAACCATATCACGATTGTTGCAATAAATATAACAGTAAACGCTCTGTAAATAAAATCCTTTGCCTTGTCATACAGAAGCCTCATGACATTTTTTATTCCCGGCATCCGATAGTTCGGCAGCTCCATTACAAAGGGAACAGGCTCCCCTTTAAATTTTGTCTTTTTTAAAATAAGGGCGCACAGCACGCCTACTATAATTCCGCCAAAATACAGGGCAATCATTACAAGTCCGCTGTAATTTGGAAAAAATGCCGCCGAAAAAAATGCATATATGGGCAGCTTGGCGGAACAGCTCATAAAGGGCGTGAGTATGATGGTCATTTTTCTGTCACGCTCCGAGGAAAGTGTACGACTTGCCATAACTCCGGGAACGGTACATCCGAAGCCTATGAGCATAGGCACAATGCTTCTTCCCGACAATCCGATTTTCCGAAGAAGCTTATCCATTACAAATGCAACTCTCGCCATATATCCGCTGTCCTCCAGCATGGACAGGAAGAAAAACAGCGTCACAATAATCGGCAAAAAACTTAACACATTTCCCACACCGTTAAATATTCCGTCTATAATAAGGGAATGAAGAACCGGATTCACATCAAATTTTATAAATGCTGATGAAACCCAGTCTGTAAGCCCGTCAATCCCCTTCTCCAGCAACCCTTGCAGAGCTGCTCCGATAACGCTGAAGGTAAGCCAGAAAATAATAATCATAATTGCAATAAATGCAGGTATGGCGGTATATTTTCCGGTTAAAATTCTGTCAACAGATCTGCTCCTTGCGTGTTCTTTGCTTTCCTTAGCCCTCACAACCGTCTCGTCGCTAATGGAATGTATAAAACGGAATCTCATATCCGCAATTGCCGCAGAACGGTCAAGTCCCCTTTCCTTTTCCATCTGCACAATAATGTGCTCCAGCATATCAAGCTCATTTTCATCCAGAGCAAGCTTTTCAAGAATCCTTTTATCACCCTCCACTACCTTTGACGCAGCAAATCTGAGTGGGATTCCGGCTCTTTTTGCATGATCCTCAATGAGATGCATAATGGCGTGTATGCATCTGTGCACAGCACTTTCCCCGTCATCGGAATTACAGAAATCGTGTCGTTTCGGTCTCTCCTGATATTTTGCAACATGCATGGCATGTTCAATCAACTCATCAATGCCCTCGTTTTTTGCCGCCGATATGGGGACTACAGGTATACCCAGAAGTGCCTCCATCTCATTGATATGTATTGACCCGCCGTTTTCTCTTACCTCATCCATCATATTTAATGCAAGCACCATTGGAATGTCAAGCTCCATAAGCTGCATTGTCAGATAAAGATTTCTCTCAATGTTGGAGGCGTCAACAATATTTATAATCCCCTTTGGTTTTTCCTTCATTATAAACGAACGTGTAACAATCTCCTCATTGCTGTACGGAGACATGGAATAAATACCCGGCAAATCCGTTATTTCAGTATTATCATATCCCTTTATTTTTCCTGATTTTTTATCAACGGTTACGCCCGGAAAGTTTCCCACGTGCTGATTGGCGCCTGTCAATCTGTTAAACAGTGTTGTCTTTCCGCAGTTTTGATTTCCTGCAAGGGCAAATGTAATCAGCTCATCATCCGGAAGGGGATTTTCCTCAGCCTTGACATGATATTTTCCGCCCTCGCCAAGACCGGGATGCGGTATATTTATCTGCTTATGATTATTTTGTTTTATCTCTTTTTGCCCGTCTGTCTCCTGTATTGTAATTTTCCTTGCATCCTCAAGACGAAGGGTAAGCTCGTAGCCATGAAGCAAAAGCTCCATGGGATCTCCCATAGGGGCAAGCTTGACAAGCGTTATCTCAGCCTCCGGAAGGATTCCCATATCAAGGAAATGCTGTCTTAATGCTCCCTCTCCGCCCACGGAAACAACCCGTGCCGAATTTCCTATTGCCAGTTCATTTAATGTCATTTTTTTCACCTGAAATTTTATTCGTTATCTTTGAGTATAAATTTAATATCCTTAAGCTTAAGACCTGCCGCTCCCACATAAAGTCTCAGGATTGTAAAACGCTGTCCTATAAGAATTTCCCTTGAAATGGCATCAAGCTCTCCATTTGTGCCGTGGAAGGTCATGGTACTGATTGGAAAGCCGCCTGTAAACAAAGTGCACGTCATCTGCGCAACCTCATTCAGGTCAGAGCTTCCTCTGAGTATAATTCTATATTTTCCAATAGTTTTTACATCGAATGCAAACACATAGCTTGTACCCATTTCAGATGGCTCGTCCTCCAGGGAAATTGTAATCTCCCTGTCCAGTATGCGGTACTCCACATCAGACATATCGAAATCGTCCTTATCCTCCGGACGGTTTATAACCAGAACCTCCGTACCGTTTCCAATGAGCCTTTTCATTGCCTCGGTGTGCATGACGTAATAGCATATATTCATGGCATTACGCTGAAGCTCGCCTCTTGTAACGGTGCCTGCGGCAAGCGCCTCAAGGGTATTATCCCCCGAAGCATTTGTCTCTCCATCCGGACACACCATATAAATATCATTTTGCGCACGCGCCATCTGGTCAAAGTCCGTAGCTTTTTGTCCGCCGTCCGGACGTGAGGTTATGGCAGCCCACCAGTCAGTCATGACAATGCCCCGAAAACCCCACTCGCCGCGGAGTATCGTTGTAGTCAAATCGTATAAATTAGCGGTATACCGACCATTCAGCTTGCCGTAGGTTGTCATTATGCTGTCGCAATATCCGCTTTTTACAACAATTTCAAAGCCCTTAAGATAAATCTCCCGAAGCGCCCTTTCAGACACAACAGAGCTTGTGTGTCTCCTTCTGTATTCCTGATTATTGGCGCAAAAATGCTTAACCGTTCCGCTAAGTCCGTAACGCTTCAGCCCTTTGAGCTGTGCGGCTGCAAGCCTTCCCGTTATAAGGGGATCCTCCGAAAAATATTCAAAGTTCCGCCCATTAAGAGGGTGTCTGTGAATATTCATTCCCGGCCCCAGGACATTTTCAACCTTGTTGGAAATCATCTCAAGCCCAAGAAATTCAAACAGCTCACAATTTAATTTCTCATTGAATGTACATCCAAGAAGCGTTCCGTTTGGCAGGCTGAATGCCTTTGCACCACAGTCAAAACGAAGACCGGAGGGTCCGTCGTCACAGCAGGCAACCGGTATACCAAGCTCCCTTAACGCCTTTGAAACTCCTCCAAATGCCGCAGCAGTTCCGGGCGTTACAAGTGAGCTTCCCATTCCCTCTCCTCGTATTATGGAGGCAAGCTCCTCATCCGAAAGCTGCGCTATAAATTCCTTCATCCTATCAGAATATATTTCATTGTCGGCTTCTTCCATCAACACATCGGCAAGCTTTATGTCCTTATGCCCTGTATACGGAATTTCCTCAGGCAGGTTTAAAAGACATTTCTCCTCCTGGGTTAAAACGGCAAGCGGTACCTCCTCCTCAGCTATTGTATAGGAAGCCTCATTTTCTCTCTGAGCTGCATTTTCAGCCGGTCTTATTCTTTTAAATTGCTTGTAAGGCGCAAGCGCCTGTGAAAGCTCTTTTAAAATCGTCCTGTCAAGTCTCACGGCTTCAATCAGCGCTGTATCTCTTACGTTATTTCCAAGATAAAAGCTATAATCTCCCTCCTCAAGCAAAAAGCTGTAAGGACTTACAATACCGCTGTCGTCATAGGACGCAAAATCATAAAAATCAGCTTCCAGCCGGACAGCTTCCGTCTCACCGGGCTTCAGCTTCCCGGTTTTTCCAAAGGCAATGAGCACCTTTGCAGGCTTGCCAAGCTTTCCCTGAGGCGCCGATGCATAAAGCTGTACAACCTGCTTTCCCTCACATTTACCTGTATTTGTAACCTTAATGTCAGCATATATCTTCTGCTTTTCCCTGTCACAGACAAAGCCTTCCGCTTCCATTTTAAATTCCGTATAAGAAAGACCATATCCAAAAGGATATTTCACCCTGTCAGGAGCAAAGGTTTCAAAATACCGGTAACCCACATAAATATCATCCGTGTAACAGTTTTCAACAGGATCGCCAAAATTTTTATCGGAGTAGTAGTCCTTAATATCATACGCTATGGTGTCCGTAAGCCTTCCGGAAGGACACACCTTGCCCGTAAGCACATCTGCCGTTCCATGTCCTCCGACCATTCCGCCCTGCCAGCCGTACAAAACAGCGTCAGGCTTTATGTCGTCCACAAAATTCATGTCAATAATACCGCCCACATTTAAGAGAACGACCATTCTTGAAAATTTACTCCGTACCATTTTCATCATATTATACTCATTATCCGTGAGACGGTAGGAACCTGCCGTATCAGTGCTGTCCTTGTCCTCTCCCGCAGTTCTTCCGATAATTACAAGCGCTGCGTCCGAGCGTTCACACGCCTTTTCCACAAGCTCGTCATTTACGGGCATTTCCTCCTGTGACCACGGCTCCATGCCCCAGCCCAGTCCCACAACAAAAGGATTCAGCTTTTCCCACTCCACATAGGTATTCAGAAGATCATTATTGACTGTAACAACCTTGCTTTCCATAAGCCCCTCTATGATATTTGTCACATGAGAAACATTTACCAGACCGCCTGAGCCTGTTCCGCTTTTATAATAATTTGTCTGTATGCGTCCAAATACAGCAATTTCCATTCCCGCCGTAAACGGCAGCGCATGATTATCATTCTTAAGCAATACAAGACCCTCTGCAACCGCAGCCCTTGCAATATTTTCGTATTCGTTCCAGTCTAATGTGTATTTCATCCTTTGACCTCCTGTATAAAAATATTTATCAGTACAAATACTTAACGTATCTCAATAACACGAATCTCTTTACAAATATTCTACAAATCCAGCTCCCTTATCTCACGCTTTCTGTAAGAGAAAATGCTTATAAGAAAACCGGTTATCCCTGTCATTAAAAACATAACCGCCATTCCGTTTCCGCTGCCATGTCCGACAAAAACCTTCAAAAAGTCCGCAACGGCATTATCCGACCTCATAAACGGTTCAAAAACATGATCTGCAAGGAAACCGCCAAGCAGGATGGCAAACGGGATTGTGCCAAACTGGATTGCGTTTCGCACCGCAAACACTCTCCCCTGCATTTCATCTGGAATTTTACTGTACATAATCACATTCTGCCCCGCCATAATAAACGGTATCGGCAGGCTTGCCGCAATTCCCGCAACCGACCACATGAAACCGTTTCTTCCCACAGCCATCATAATATCGCCAAGCAAAAAGGAAAGGGCGGCTGAAATATATATCATTCCCGCATTTCTCTTTGACGCCTTTTTTAATGATACGATAAAGCCTCCTGCGATTCCTCCGATTCCCATGGCTGCGTTTACAAATCCAAGCGTCCTGCTGTTTCCTCCGCTTCTTGATAAAATCATGGGCGAGAGAATATTCTCGTAGGTAAGCCTTGAAAAGAAATTTATAAGCGCCATTGTAAGCATAATATAAAGCAGACCCTTTTCTCCCTTGAGAAAACGGAAGCCCTCCCTTGTGCCGTCCAGAATTGATTTTTCACTGACCTTGGCATAATCCTCCGGTATACGGATAACAAGCAAAAGCACAAGAAACGCAAACGTAAAGCTTACGAGGTCAATTATCAGTATCGTGCCCAATCCGCTGAAGGAAAAAATGAACGCTGCCAGCACAGGGCTCAAAACGGTTATGAGATTACTCGAAAATGAATTCATGCCGCTTACGTTTGACAGCTTTTCCTTTGGAACAATCCTTCCCACGGCTACCGCGGAGGCAGGCTGCTGAAATGCATTCATAAACCCTATCACGATATTCACAACATAAATATTCCATATCTCAATGCTTCCCGTCGTCCATAAAACGAGAACAGCAAGCGTACATAAGGCGGCAATGCTGTCAGAAATAAGCATAATCGCCTTTTTGCTGTGTCTGTCAATAAACGTGCCTGCAACAAGGCTCACGATTATAAACGGAACATAATTGCAGAATGTCATAACAGAAACCGCCATTGCAGAATTTTTCTGCTCATAGGTAAGCAGTATAAGGGCAAATGCCGTCATTGCGCTGCCTAACTGGGAAACACTCTGGCTCAACCAGAATATAATATATCTTTTATAATTATTCATCGAATTTCACTCCTTAATTGAACATCAGCCATTCCATATTTGCCTTTGGCAAATGGGCTGACGCTATATGTCAAGTTTTCGCAGAAAACTTGACACAACCTATAATTTATAAATTCAAATTATACGTACAAAATCCGATGGGGACGAGATTTTATCTCTGTACAGTCTTCGTCCTTTCATCAGACCCTGTACAGAGCAAAACACTCAAATCTATTATTAAATGACAAAGCATTTATTTCACCTCCCTGCTAATATATGCAATATTAAAAATAACACATTTTGTCCTATAATTTCAACACCCGACATGCACCTGCCTGAAACATAAAATATCCTGATTTATCTCATTTATTCCGAGAGCTTTAAGCTGAGCTCATATTGGAACGTATCTAACATATTATTGTGTATGTTTACCGCATCCTTTATGTCATAATCAATAAGCAGGTCATTTTTTATGGCTACAATACGGTTGGTCTTTCCGTATTTTATTATCTCTACTGCATATGCGCCCATTAGTGAGCCATACATTCTGTCCTTTGCAGTCGGTTGTCCTCCTCTCTGGATATAACCTAAAACTGACACACGGGATTCAATGCCTGTTTCCTCCTGAATCACCTCCGCCAGCTCAGCGGCATCAGTCACACCCTCCGCCACAACCACAAGATAACTGTTTCTTCCATCGATATGACGTTTTTTTATGGCATCTATCACGCTTTGAAAGCTTCCCTCCCACTTTTCAGGAAGCACAATGGCATCAGCGGAGGTTGCCATGCCTGCCCAAAGGGCAATGTAGCCCCGCTTTCTTCCCATAACCTCAACAACGCTGCATCTTCCGTGCGACACGGAGGAATCCCTTATCCTGTCTATCGCCTCCATGGCTGTATTTGCCGCCGTGTCAAAGCCCAGCGTGTATTCCGTGCATGCAACATCACGGTCTATGGTTCCCGGAATGCATATGATATTGATTCCTTCCTTCTGAAACTCAATGGCTCCCCTTAAGGTTCCGTCTCCACCGATTGCCACAACGGCGTCTATATTATTTTTCTTCAGATTTTCAGCCGCCTGCCTTCTGTACTCAGCGCTTAAAAATCTCTCGCTTCTGCTTGTAAAGAGAATTGTGCCGCCCTGGTTGTTTATATTGCGGACATCATCCAAGGACAGCGGCATAACCTCCCAGTCAATCAGTCCGTCATAGCCTCTTAAAACGCCTACAGTCTCTATGCCAAAATTATATGCGCTAAACACAACGGCGCGTATGGCAGAATTCATACCCGGCGCATCGCCTCCGCTTGTCAATACTGCTATTTTTTTTATCCCGTCCATAACTGCTCTCCTGTTTACATTTAAAAATTATTTTATGTAAATTTATTCCTCATCATCCAGCCTTCTTAAGCCTGCCACCTCCGATACAGGCAGGGAAAAGCAGATAGCTCCTGCGGGAGTATTTGTCCCGCAATTCTGATTAATTGCTTTCATAATATCAGATTTTTTTCCTGTCGGCGCAAGAATATATATCATATCCTTCTCCTGCGCAAGGGAAACTCCAAAAAACTTTTCCGCCTTCTGCCCTCCTGTTCCCTTTGCATGAAGAATTGTCCCTCCCGTTGCATTGGCGCTCCGCGCCGCATCCATAACCATGTCTGCATGTCCTTCATTTAATATTACAATAATAAGCTCATTTTTAAAATTCATATCAGGTACCGTACCTCCTAAATCCTGACCATCCGTAAGGTATGCCAGATTTTTGCCGCCGCTGACGCTCTTTACAGGAATCGCCATCATAATCCCGTTTCCCGGTATATCAATATACATCTTCCATTTTGCCGCCTTCATAAGCTGCTTCATTGACGCCTGCGTTACGATTGTTCCTATTACAGCCTTCTCCGTCTGCTGAAGATCATGAAGCAGCAGATGCTCCGATGTTGCAGTACCCTTAGCAAGCTTTGTAAGCATAACGGAAAGCTTAAGCTCCTCACAAATGTCCTGTAACTCCCTGACCCTGCTTCTGTCTATAATTGCAAGAACATAATAAAGCTCCATCTAAGACACCTCCCACAATTCGATTGTTTCATCATCCCCAAAGGCACTGACAAAATCCGGAACAGCAGCCTTTTCCGCTGATTTTAACGTGGATATGGCACCCATAATCTGTACGGTAATAAGAGGCATCATTGCAACTATGGCAACAAGCCCAAAAGCATCCGTCATTACATTTCCACCGTTTTCATTGCAGATTCCCATGGCAAAAGGAAGCATAAACGTTGCCGCCATAGGACCGGACGCAACGCCGCCTGCATCAAAAGCAATTGCCGTAAAGGTTGCGGGAACAAAAAACGCCAATATAAGCGCAATTATATAGCCAATGAGAACAAACCATATAATCGGTATACCGGTCAGAACACGTACCATGGCAATTCCCATGGCAATGGATACTGCTATGGAGAGCGTTCTTCCCATTGTTTTTTCCGAAATTGCCCCTGCGCTCAGCTCTGCAACCTGCTTATTCAGGACATGAACAGCAGGCTCCGCATTTATTATAAACCATCCCATTACCATGGCAAGCGGAACAATCATCCATGTCATGTTTTTTTCTACAAGCGAGCCTCCGAGAACATATCCCAGAGAAGAAAATCCTACGTTCACTCCCGTAAGAAACAGCACAAGCCCGATATATGTAAAAACAATACCCACTACTATTTTCTTAAACGGACGCTTTTCCAATTTAAGAGAAAAAATTTGAAAAATCAGAAAGAAAGCAAAAATAGGCAGAAGCGCAACAGCTACCTCACAAAAATAATCCGGAAATGCAGCGAGATACCCCTTTCCGATATCAACGGAAACTGCAAATTCATTCACAAGCATAGCAGATGTGGCAGCCGCATTATCATTGTATATAAAACCAAGAATCAGTACAGCAAGAATCGGACCAATTGAGCAAAGCGCAATGAGACCGAAGCTGTCAGATTTTGCTTTTTCATCACTACGAATAGATGCAACACCCACACCCATCGCCATAATAAACGGAACAGTCATAGGTCCTGTAGTTACGCCGCCTGAATCAAAAGCAACCGATAAAAAATTTTTGTCAGAAAAAAATGCTAAAATAAAGACAATCAAATAAAGACCTGACAAAAGCCACTTCATTGGAATGCCGAAAAGAATACGGAGCATGCTGACCATAAGAAAAAAACCTACTCCAACGGATACCGTTGCAATAAGAACCTTTGTATCAATTTCCGGAACATTTGCCGCAAGCACCTGCAAATCAGGCTCCGCAACCGTAATTACAACACCGAGCACAAAGCTTAAAAGCATAATAAACCACAGCTTACGGGTATTTGTCATTTTTGCTCCTATATGACTTCCAATCTGCGTCATTGACAAATCCGCTCCAATGGTAAAAAGACCCATACCAACAATAATCATAGCCGTTCCAATTAAAAATGACAGCACCAACCCACTGCTTATTGGTACAACAAAAAGACATAGTACAAGAACAATAAATGAAATTGGTAATACAGATGAAACAGACTCTTTCATCTTTTCCTTAATAATATTATGCCGTTTCAATGTTTAACACCTAATTAACTTCGCCATAAACAAAGCAGCAATTCTTTCCATTATTTTTTGCCTTGTAAAGCATTTCGTCTGCCATTTGTAAAATATCAGATATTTTTTTCTCTTTTGTGTCAAGCTTCACGGTGGAAACAATACCGGCACTGGCAGTAATACCCTTAAATTCTTTTCGTTTTTCGTACTCGTCCCTCATTGTATAAAGCAGATGCTTTGTAGCTCTTATTACCTGTGATTCTTCCTTGTCACATAAAATTACCAAAAATTCATCACCACCCAATCTGGAAATAAAACCTTCCGGAAAACATTCATTCAGAATCTGGGCGGTCTTTACCAAGGCATTATCTCCTGCTTCATGACCATATGTATCATTAACATGTTTAAAATTGTCAAGATCAAGCATAACAAGCGTAACATTTTTTTGTCCATATACCTCATCAAGGAAATTCATAAGACCTCTGCGGTTGCTTAATTTTGTAAGGAAGTCTGTGTTAGCTCTGTATTCATTTTTGCGGGAAATACTTCGCTCTAAGGTTATATCCGTAAGCGTAACCATCTTTCCTATTGTTCTGTCAGAACCATCCATAATCGGTTCCTCGTTAAATACAAGGACACGCTCGTCATCACCGGATAATGTAACAATTTCTTTAATTTCATCCTCAACTAAAAGCTTTTTTGACAGGCTTTTCTTCCATCCGTCACTTGATTTTCCGATAATATTATCATATACAGGAAAATATTCATCAAATTTTTTGTTCTTATTAAAAACAATATTCTGAACGGATTCCACAAGAACGGCATAAGGCATGCTGTCAAGGATAATATCAAGCTCCGTGCTTACATTTTTAAGCTCCGTTACATCATGGGCAATTCCGCATGTTCCGAAAATTTCCCCATCTGTATCAATAAGAGCGGACTTATAGCTTTTTAACAGACGTATCTCGTTCTTAGCCTTTATATTTTCCTCAAATGTATTTGTCTGCCTGCTTTTCATTATAATGGCATCACTTTTCAGACAAATCTCCTCGTCCTCCACACTTGCATCCCATATATAACAATGTCCTTTTTTATATATCTGCTCCTTCGTTTTTCCGACCATATCGCAAAAGCTGTCATTTACAATAAGATGTGCGCCGGCAGTATCCTTGAACCATGCAATATCAGGTACACTGTTCAAAATTGTATTAAAACAGATTTCATACTTTCTTGCATCAGCATCATTCTTCATCCTGTTGGCAAGGCGTCCAAAATAAATCTGTAAAAACTCATCGTCATATCCCTCGGATACAATCCATAAATCACTTACCAAGGATACGGTAGCCTTATCTTTGAGCAAAGGGTTTTCGTTATCAATAAGTAAAACACATTCCTCGCAGCTTATATTCTGTCCGTTAAACTCCGATTTGCCTACACAATCATAAATGTAAGCCAGATCAGGCTTACCTGTATCTGACGTCACAGTATTAATAGTCTCAAATGTATAATCGCAATCCTCCAAAGGTGTAATATCCCCTAAAACATTTTCAATCCTATTATCATCGCTTATAATTTTAAACAAAAAAGAATGTCGATACATGCTTAATCCTCCAATATCTGATGTAATCTTAATGAAAACTGTCCTGCTTTTTTTTCAGAGATATAAAATAATAAAAATTATATGTTAATAATTCTACCATACATAAAAATAAATTTCCATAGTTATTGTTGTCATTTATCTTTTTTCAAACATTATAAAAAACAGGACTATCGCACTAAGATGCTAACAGCGTACGATGTATATATCTCAGTGCGACAGTCTCATTAAAATTCACTTAAATTTAATATTAAATGAGCATTGACTTGATTATACCTCAAACTCTTCAATTAACTCCTTAAATCTCTTGATATTATCTGTGCTGTCCTTCAGATGATCGTACCCCTCCATAGTCTTTGACACGGCAGACTCCGACTTCTCAGCTATAAAGCTTACTCCCTCTGCAGACTCATTAATCGTTGCATTTACAGTCTCAATTGTTGTTGCAATATGCGTAAGCTTATGGTTCAAATCAGATATCTCTGTGGATATCTGCTCCATGGAACCGGCAAAGTTTTCTGCATCCCTTTCATATTGTTCACCTACATTTTTAAATGCATCATAATCCTGAACAACGGTTTCTTCAAGAAATCCCATGATTACCTGTAAACACTCTGTCATGTTCTGAACGGCATCATTTGCCTCGCCTACAATTGCATTTATATCATCAACCGTCTGAAATGTCTGACTTGCCAAAGCTCCAATCTCTGTAGCCACAACGGCAAAGCCTTTCCCTGCCTCGCCTGCTCTTGCCGCCTCTATATTAGCGTTAAGCGCAAGCAGATTCGTCTGCTCAGAAATACTGCGTATATTGTCAGTCAGTTCATTAATCTTTGCGACTACCATGGATTTCTCCACAGCTTCCTTCGTTCTTATCTTCATAGTCCCGTAAATCTTCATTGCCTTGTCATTCGACGTAAGGGTATTCTCATAAAGCTCTCTTGCGCGTGTCATAATTTCTCTGGACTTTTTCTGCTCCTTGTTGGACAGGCTCTGTATATCATCTACATTATTCCGAATCGCACTCACGTTATCCACAATCAGGGCAGTATTCGTGGTTGTCTCCTCCATACCCGCCGCAAGCTCCTGTGTAGTTGCAGAATTATCTTCAGCTACAGCGTTATTTTCCTTCATTACGCCGTCTAAGCTGTCCATATTATGAAGAAGGCTATCCTTAATCCCGTTCATATCATTTACAAACTGTCGCAAAACATCCTGCATCTCCCTGACAGCTTTCGCCATCGCTCCTGTTTCATCATTCTTTTTTACAAGAATGTCCAACTCATCGGACTTACGAAAATCAAGTCCTGCCGTCTGCTTAATAACCCGTGTTATGCGGCTGATAGGGCTTGCAATGTTATTGCTGATGAAAAATCCAAGTACAACTGATATTATAATTCCAAGGAACAAAAATCCCAGAATCTGTATAGAAAGCTTATTGGCATTTGCCTCTATTTCATCAACCGGAACAGTCAGCACAAGCTTCATCCCATTGCTTAATTCCGTAAACGTAAGATATTTCTTTTCCCCTTGGTAGCTGTATTCCATTGTTTTTCCTGTATTGGAATTATCCATCAGAAAATCCTTAACTCCTGAAAGCTCCCCATCATTATATTCCGCAATATCCGTTCCTGCAGGAATTTCTTTGTGATGCATTATCTTTCCCTCTGAATTTACCAGGAAAGAATATCCCGAATCAAAAACGGAAACCTCATCAACATAATTGGTTATCTGTCCAAAGTCAATGTCCATGCCGATAATACCCACAGATATTCCATCTATATAAACAGGCACAACATAAGAAATCATATATACATTTATATTTTCATTTAAATACGGATCCATCCAGATAGGCGCCTTATTTTCAACAGGTATGTAATACCAGCCAACATGCGCCAGATCATCCTTATCATACATACTGAAATCAGTTGGCATTATACTTTCAAATGGCGCTGCAGTATCATTTCTTGTAAGAAATATACCCGATGTAGGCTCCGTAAAATCCGGATTATAACGGATATAGGCAGTAATGGCACCATCCGTATGCTCAGAAAATTTAAAAAAATCCTCCAGCAAACCATCCGTATAGGATGTAACGTAAACATTATTATTTTGAAATTTTGTAAAATCCAGACGCTCTACAGCAATATCCGTAAGCGTATCTACCGACTGTTCAATCCTTGATATTAATGCATTGATTCTGATACCGGCATTCTCACTGTTTAAAACAAGCTCCTTCTGTGCATCTGCATTTGACAAATTTCTTGAATTGGATATACTCAAAAAACTTATTGTAGCTGCGCAAATCAAGGAACAAACAACAATGGCAACCGTAATCTTCGTCTTTATGGATTTCAAATGAATCCCCCCTTTTGTAATATGCATTAGCCATAAGCAAAACTCTGTTTTTTACAAACGTCCGTTGCACAATATAGACAGACAACGCATGGTACGCTTGCGCTGCCTATGATTTTGTCTATATTGCCCAACTACATTTTAGAAATAATACGGTTTTGCCCATCCCTAAATATGTACTATTATAATCCAACAACTGACATTAAACAACAAAAATAAAAATTAAAACAGGTACGATTTTGTACGGTTCAAATCAGTCACAAAATCCGGATAATCCTCCTTAATGCGCATGGCAAGCTGCTCTGCTTTATCAGGAGCTTCCCTTAGCATTTCATATTCCTCCGTTGTAATACCCACAAACTGAATAAAATTGGTTCTGCCATACAGGGTATCCGTCCCCTCCGCCTCTGTATCGGGAACGGTAAGAAGGGCTGTAATGTCAGTTTTGGCAGATGCTTTAATTGGACCGTTGCAATTTATAAATTCGTACGGGTCAAAATACATTTCCGATTTATATGTATATCCGGCAATATTGGCAAGCAGATCAGCAGCATATAAACATTCATTAATATCTTCATCCGGAAGCTTCATGGTCATCTCATAGCCCCATTTGTTCCATTCCTCTCCAAGCTGCTCCTCCTCAACATAAAGATGCGTCATGCCAAATGTCACAAGATGCCAATATCCCTTTGGTGATCTGTAAAAGGAAAAGCCGTCCAAAAACCAGTCCCCGCCAAAAAGCGCTCTTTTTGTAATGTCCGTGGCATAATGCTTAGGCTCCTGATTCGGATATAATTTTGAAAACACTTCCTGAATGGCGTCCCAGCCGGGCGCCCAGTCTGAAATTTCCTCTGCCTTTTTCTTAAATTCCTCAAGTGTCATAATAGTTCTCCTCCCATTTTTATTTTACTTTCTAATTTCTTAAGTCTTTCTATGCTTGAAACCGGTATAACGGCAAACTCCGTATTACTAAACCCATCAAAAAAATTTATCAGTTCCAGATTATATTTCCGTAATTCCCCCGCGGCTGTATTTGCCTCCAAAACATCATACTTAATCGTAACACGAAGCTTTAACCCCGCCAAATAATCTTCATAATGCTTAATCAGCTTATCGGCATTCAGCTCAGTTCTATACCCATTTTTATCAAGTATTTGAATAATTTTATTTGCAAATTCCTGAATTGAAATATCATTATCCAAATGCACCATAAAATTTTTATTTTTTAAATCTTCTACCCAGCTTTCGTAAAACTCATAAAATTCGTCTATTGATGAATCAATTTTTAAACTGTGAAACTCTTTTAATTGCTTTATATCATATTTTGAATTTGATATAATTAAGCTTATCTCATTATATAGATCGGGGTTGGTCTGTCCCTGTAAAAAAACAATATCATAGCCGTCATAATCGCAAGGTATTTCATACAGTGCTTCCAATCCCGACTTCCCATTTTTCTCTTTCTTAAATTTATCAAAAAGACCCAATCAGACAGCCTCCCAAAAGTATTTTTACTTTTTAAAGTATATCATTATTCTTATTTCGCAACAATAAAAACCGGAATATAAATGCAGTATTATTTTTTCTTTTGTCTTATGTAATGTTTCTTGTCAGATTTTTCATAAAGCTCTACTCCTTCAACACTTTCAATAAATTTAGACAAACGTGAATATCCTAAATCCTTATATCTGAATTGCGGGAATTTATTGTGTATTTCATTACCCAGCATATCCAAAGCAGCACCGGCTTTTGCCTTTTCATTTATAAAATCGCAAACCTTTTTTTCAATATTGTTATTTTTTCTTACAATATAAACACTGTTTCCTTCCTGCTCCGTCTTAAATTTTGTCCCATCTTCAATAAATTTTCTAAAAAGCGTATATCCGTAATTCCTTTCATCAAAGTCAGGAAATTCACGTTGCAGCTGGCTTTTTGCGGACCCTAAATGGGCTCTTGACCCCTTATTTTCTGCCTCCATAACTATAGAATTAATTACATTTTTTATTTCCTCTATTGGTGTAATCGCATTTTTTTCAATTTCTGAATTCGTATTTTCTTCTGCATTTATATTTTTAACTGTATATTTTTCAACTTCTGAATTATTATTTTCTTCTTTATCATCCTTAATCTCATTTTCATCTTCGTCAATAATCTTATCAAGAAATTTATATTCATTACATGCTTTGACAAATGTTTTCGACGCCATGCTCTGTCCCATGCCAACCACATAAATGGCATTTTCTTTTATCCTGTTTACAAGCCTTGTAAAATCACTGTCTGATGAAACAATGCAGAACATATCCACATTTTGACGGTATAAAATATCCATAGCATCTATTACAAGCATTATATCCGCTGCATTTTTTCCCGATGAATAATTTTGCTGGTAAATAGGAACAATTGCATACTCTGTTGATTTTTCAACCCATTTAGCAAGGGCATTATTGCGAAAATCGCCATACATTCTCTGATAGGTTACATTCCCATATTTTTTAATTTCTGAAAAAATAGCATCTATGTATTTTACATTTGTATTTTCTGCGTCTATTAAAAGCGCAATCTTCGTTTCATTGTTTATAAACATGTTTTCTTTCATTTAAAATCCTCCTTATTAAATAATTTATTTTTATGTTAAAAAAGACATCAAAGCATACCCAATGCAGTATTATTATGAGCACTAATAATTACATTTGGATAAATACCTCAATGCCAGCCGTCATCGTTGACCTATTTGTGCCAAATAGGCGGTGCAATATTTACTTTTTAACATTTCTTAATAGCAAAAAATTTTCTTATGGAAAAACAATAAAATTATACAGCTTTTTTAATAAAAAGTTACCCACTATTCCTACAAAAATTTTAACTTCGAATCTAAGAAGCCTTCTTCACGAATCCAACAACATCACTATTTCGTTCCATAATCTTCTTATCTGCTTCCATGTCTGCAATTGACATCCAATAAAATTTCTTTCCATCAATTTCAAATTCATCCTGCTTTGTTATATCAGAAAATTCATTTAAAATAAACTTATAAAATCTGTGCCTATAACACTTATTTTCATTTGAAGTAGGTGAATACTTTTCATGCACTTTTTCAAACTCAAATGCGTACTCCATTTTATCTTCAGAAATCTTTAATTCCATTTGAAGATGTTTTGCTATATTTTGTTCATCCTTAGCAAAATCCTCAGTTATAGTAGCATAATTAAGAAACAATCTACAATCCCATCTTGAATCATAATAAACTAAAAATCTATTTGAATTAAGATTAAATGTATCTTTGAGCAATACTATAGAATGCGGATGCTCTTTCATAAGATTTGCCTCCTCAATTTCATCATATAATGTATCTTTGTTAAACGGATGTTCCACTGCATTATAAAATACATATACTCCATACAGAAAAATTGCAACTCCAAAGAGTACCAAAATAACCTGCAATATCAATCCAAATGTTTTCCATTTTGAAAAATCTGACATTATCATTGGAATGGCATATGCTATTGCCGTAATAATATATCCTATTCCATTTCCAACACTATTTCCTATTTTATCATCATAATTTGAGAGTATTAACTGCAATCTGTCACTCTCGATATAGATTCTCTTACGCTTATCCAATATTAATTGCACCTACCTTTCAGATGCATAATATTATATCAAAATAATATAACCTCTGCCACTGTTTTTACACAGCAACAGAGGCTATATAAATTATATGGAACTAATTTTAATTTCTATTCTGTAAGCACTAAGCTTCGCAAGTCAGGCCTAAGACATCTCCCCACTTCACGGGTCCCCTCTCAGGACAAAGCGCATACTACATCTCAGCGATTGCAGCCTGTGCAGCAGCAAGTCTTGCGATTGGCACTCTGAATGGTGAACATGATACATAATCAAGACCAATCTTGTGGCAGAACTCAACGGATGAAGGATCTCCACCGTGCTCTCCACAGATACCAACGTGAAGCTTATCATTAACAGGCTTACCAAGCTTGATAGCCATCTCCATAAGCTTGCCGACACCTGTCTGATCAAGCTTTGCAAATGGGTCATTCTCAAATATCTTAGTGTCATAGTAAGCGTCAAGGAACTTACCTGCATCATCTCTTGAGAAGCCGAATGTCATCTGAGTAAGGTCGTTTGTACCAAAGCAGAAGAAGTCAGCTTCTTTTGCGATTTCATCAGCAGTAAGGGCAGCTCTAGGAATCTCTATCATAGTACCTACCTCATACTCAAGTGAAACGCCTGCATTTGCGATTTCTGCATCAGCAGTTTCAACAACCACCTTCTTAACAAACTTAAGCTCCTTAATCTCACATACAAGCGGAATCATGATTTCAGGCTTAACGTTCCAGTCAGGATGCTCCTTCTTAACCTCTATGGCAGCGCGGATAACAGCCTTTGTCTGCATCTTTGCAATTTCAGGATATGTTACTGCAAGACGGCATCCTCTGTGACCCATCATAGGGTTAAACTCATGAAGTGATGCAATAAGAGCCTTAATGGACTCTACTGACTTGCCCTGTGCATCAGCAAGCTTCTTTATATCAGCCTCCTCAGTAGGAACGAACTCATGAAGCGGTGGGTCAAGGAATCTGATTGTAACAGGATTTCCTTCGAGCGCCTCATAAAGAGCCTTGAAGTCTCCCTGCTGATATGGAAGAATCTTCTCAAGGGCTGCCTCTCTCTCCTCAACTGTATCGGAACAAATCATTTCACGGAATGCTGCAATTCTGTCCTCCTCGAAGAACATATGCTCTGTACGGCAAAGACCGATGCCCTCAGCGCCAAGCTCTCTTGCCTTCTTAGCATCAGCAGGAGTATCTGCATTTGTACGAACCTTAAGCTTTCTGAACTTGTCAGCCCAAGCCATAACTCGTCCGAACTCACCTGCAATCTGAGCATCTACTGTAGGGATAAGACCTGCGTAGATATTACCGGTTGTACCGTCAATTGAAATCTCTGAACCCTCTGTAAATGTCTGTCCTGCAAGCGTAAACTTCTTGTTTTCCTCGTCCATGTTTATGTCGCCGCAACCGGATACACAGCAGGTACCCATACCACGGGCAACAACGGCAGCATGGCTTGTCATACCACCACGAACCGTAAGAATACCCTGAGCAGCCTTCATACCTGTAATATCCTCAGGTGAAGTCTCAAGTCTTACAAGAACAACCTTCTCTCCTCTGTCAGCCCATGCAACTGCATCATCAGCAGTAAATACAACCTTACCGCATGCTGCTCCAGGAGAAGCTCCAAGTCCCTTTCCAAGCGGTGTAGCCGCCTTGAGGGCTGCTGCGTCAAACTGTGGGTGAAGAAGCGTATCAAGGTTACGTGGGTCAATCATGGCAACAGCCTCAGCTTCTGTCTTGTGTCCCTCATCAACAAGGTCACATGCAATCTTAAGAGCTGCCGGAGCTGTTCTCTTACCGTTACGGCACTGAAGCATGTAAAGCTTCTTGTTCTCAACCGTAAACTCCATATCCTGCATATCATGGTAGTGATTCTCAAGTATATCACAAACCTTAATGAACTCTGCATATGCCTCAGGGAATTCCTTTTCCATCTGAGCGATTGGCATAGGTGTACGAACACCTGCAACAACGTCCTCGCCCTGTGCATTGATAAGGAATTCTCCCATAAGCTTGTTTTCACCTGTCGCAGGGTCACGTGTAAATGCAACACCTGTACCGGACTGGTCATTTAAGTTACCGAATACCATAGGCATTACGTTTACTGCAGTACCCCATGAATATGGAATATCATTATCTCTTCTGTATACGTTTGCTCTTGGGTTGTCCCATGACTTAAATACTGCTTCAATAGCAAGCTTCAGCTGCTCTACAGGGTCTGAAGGGAAATCCTGTCCTAACTGCTTCTTGTACTCAGCCTTAAACTGACCTGCAAGCTCCTTAAGGTCATCTGCCGTAAGCTCAACGTCAAACTTAACGCCCTTCTTCTCCTTCATCTCGTCGATAAGCTGCTCAAAATATTTCTTTCCAACCTCCATAACTACGTCGGAGAACATCTGGATAAATCTTCTGTAGGAATCATATACGAAACGGGCAAATGCCGGATCCGGGTTACCCTTAATCATAGCGTCTACTACGTCATCATTTAAACCAAGGTTAAGGATTGTATCCATCATACCCGGCATAGATGCTCTGGCACCTGAACGAACGGAAACGAGAAGCGGATTTTCAAGGTCACCAAACTTCTTGCCGTTTACCTCCTCCATCCATGCTACACCTTCCATAGCCTGTGCCATAATTTCGTCATTAATCTTACGACCGTCCTCGTAATACTGAGTACATGCCTCTGTAGTGATTGTAAATCCCTGTGGTACCGGAAGACCTATCTCTGTCATCTCAGCAAGGTTTGCACCCTTACCACCAAGAAGATTACGCATGGACATGTTACCTTCCTTGAAAGTGTATACCCACTTATTTGCCATTTAGTTATACCTCCTAAGTATTTTTTGTATTATTTGTAGTACAGAGTCTGGCAGACTCCACCACACTGCCCAAAATTATACCATAAAATTACCAATTGTTAAATATATTTTTTCTAAAAAATGTAAATTATGCACATAAAATGTTTTTCCCAGTATCTCTATATATAATACCCATTTTTACACATTTCATGTCTTATTACTTATCAAGCAGAAAGTCCGCAAGTATCACGTTGCTCACGTCAATTCCCATATCCGTAAGATATATCCGGTCACCGCTGGTCGCCATATAGCCCTCGTCAATATATTTATTTAATACAGGGGCATATACCTCGTATATGTCCTTCTTAAACCTCTCGGCAAAATCCTCCCTGCTTACCCCGCACATCATCCGGAGTCCGAGAAACATAAATTCCTCCATACGTGAATCTATATAAATTGGAGTTATATTTTCCCTTAAAATCCTCGTTGTTTCATTGTAGAGCGTCTCAAGATTATCCGTCTCCACAAACCGATCCGATAAATCCTCCATGAGATTGAGATATTTAAATATGTCACGGAGATTGCTGAAGCGTTTTCCCTGAAAATAGGAGGAGGCGCCAAGTCCAAAGCCTACATACTCTCCCCCTGTCCAATATACCATGTTGTGCCTGCACTCATAGCCCGGCTTTGCATAGTTGGATATCTCATATCTCTCATATCCGTTTACGGACAAAAGCTTCTTTGTAATCTCGTACATTCTCCTTTCAATCATCTCAGGAGGCAGAGACTCCAGAACGGAAGGGTCGTTTGCAAACGGCGTCCCCTCCTCTATGGAGAGTGAATATGCGGAAATATGCTCCGGCCCATACTCGATAACCTTTGACAGCGTGTCCACATAGGAGTGAATACTCTGTCCCGGAAGACCGGACATTACATCAATATTTATATTGTCGAAGCCTGCTCTCCTTGCTGCCTTATAGCTTGCCACAAACTGGTCGTAATTGTGCAGTCTGCCCAAGCGCTTCAGCATACTGTCATCGGCAGACTGAAGCCCTATGCTTATGCGGTTTATTCCTGCCTGCTTGTAACCGTTAAGCTTCTGATGCCGCAGCGTTCCCGGATTTGCCTCTATTGTAACCTCCACATTTTTCTCAAGTGTAAAGGTCTTTTTTATAAATGCCATTATGTTGACGATAAGAGACTCATCAAGCAACGATGGCGTCCCTCCGCCTATAAAAATGGATCTTACAATATATTCGTCCGCTATAGGCGCATAAAGCTTTATCTCCTGACAAAGACAGTCCACATACCGGAGCATTGTGCCGTAGCTTTCCCCGTCATAGGAAAGAAAATCACAGTATTTGCATTTGACGGCGCAAAATGGTATATGAATATATAAGCTTAAAAATTTTTTCATATGTCTTATTACTCCTCATCCAATTTAAGTACACTCATAAATGCTTTTTGCGGTATCTCAACATTTCCCACCTGACGCATACGTTTCTTTCCTTCCTTCTGCTTTTCCAGAAGCTTTCTCTTTCTCGTTATGTCTCCGCCGTAGCACTTGGCAAGCACATCCTTTCTCATTGCCTTTACGGTTTCCCTTGCTATAACCTTTGAGCCGATTGCCGCCTGTATCGGTATCTCAAACAAATGTCTCGGAATCTCATCCTTGAGCTTCTCACACATTTTTCTTCCCCGCTCATAGGCAGTATCCTTGTGAATGATAAAGGAAAGGGCGTCTACCTCCTCCTTATTGATAAGTATATCAAGCTTCACAAGGTCGGATTTCACATAGCCCTTAAGCTCATAATCAAAGGAGGCGTATCCCCTTGAACGGGATTTAAGCGCATCAAAAAAGTCGTATATTATCTCATTTAACGGAAGGTCGTACTTGATAAGCGCTCTCGTTTCCTCCATGTATTCCATGCTTTTATATATGCCTCGTCTTTCCTGACAAAGCTGCATAATGGCTCCGATATATTCCGTGGTAACCATAATTTCCGCAGCGACAAAAGGCTCCTCCATATAATCGATTGTGGACGGGTCAGGAAGATTTGACGGATTTGTAAGCTCAATAATCTCACCGTCCGTCTTATGCACCTTGTAAACAACGCCCGGCGCTGTTGTAACAAGGTCAAGGTTATACTCCCTTTCAAGCCTTTCCTGAATAATCTCCAGATGAAGCAGACCTAAAAATCCACATCGGAACCCAAAGCCAAGTGCAATAGATGTTTCAGGCTCATAGCTTAACGAAGCGTCATTTAACTGAAGCTTTTCCAGAGCGTCCCTTAAATCCGGATATTTTGCTCCGTCTGAAGGGTAAAGTCCGCAGTAAACCATAGGGTTTACCTTTTTGTAGCCCGGCAGTGCCTTGTCGCATGGATTTTCTGCATCCGTCACCGTATCTCCAACGGTTGTTTCTTTGACATTTTTAAGGCTTGCAGTGATATATCCAACCATTCCTGCACTGAGCTCGTCGCATGGAATAAACTGTCCCGCGCCAAATATTCCTACTTGTACGACCTCCGCCTCAGCGCCCGTTGCCATCATTCGGATTTTAGTTCCCTTTGTTACCACCCCGTCAAATACACGGCAGAAAATGATTACTCCCTTATATGCGTCATACAGGCTGTCAAATATAATTGCCTTGAGAGGGCTGTCCACATCCCCCGACGGAGCGGGTATTTTCTTAACAATCTGCTCAAGCACCTGCTCTATGTTTATTCCGTTTTTAGCGGAAATAAGAGGCGCATCCGCCGCCTCTATTCCTATGACGTCCTCAATTTCATTTATAACCCGCTCCGGCTCTGCCGACGGCAGGTCAATCTTGTTGATTACGGGCATAACCTCAAGATTATGATCTACAGCAAGATATACATTTGCAAGCGTCTGCGCCTCTATCCCCTGCGCCGCATCCACAACAAGTATGGCTCCCTCACATGCCGCAAGGCTTCTTGAAACCTCATAATTGAAGTCAACATGCCCCGGGGTATCAATAAGGTTGAATATATATTCCTCTCCGTCCTCCGCCTTATATACAATACGGACGGACTGCGCCTTTATGGTTATGCCGCGCTCCCGCTCCAGATCCATATTGTCAAGAACCTGATCCTGCATTTCCCTGTCTGTCAAAAGTCCCGTTTTCTGTATAATCCTGTCTGCCAATGTAGATTTACCGTGGTCTATATGTGCAATAATACAAAAATTTCTTATTTTTTTCTGATCTAAATGTGCCATTTCCTTATCCTCATATGTTATCGCAGTATTTTCTATGTTTGTAAATATATGGTTTTGTGGCGGGCTATTTTCTTCCCGCATAAACGCTCACC
>DKZK01000004.1:0-19329 GCA_002493625.1 Lachnospiraceae bacterium UBA7076
TTCATAGGTCATTTGACACTATCAAATTAATTAGTGAAATAAAGCCGTATTATGACCGACATCTGACAGTGTGAATGTTACATCCGGTGCAAATAAGGTGCTTCCCATAACCTTAAGCCAAGAAAGACCTATCAGGTTTCGCTTTGTTTTTTGTTTTCTCATTTCGATTTTCCTTTCTTATTTTCTCCTTATTTTCTAATCTTCAGGCAAAAATTGCGAAAATATCGGACTGCAAGCGATAATATAAACAAAGTTTCGCAATTACCTTATTGTTTATTTTACCAGTAGTGTCATTTAAAAAAAATAAACCGTAGGTTGCAATTGAGCAACCTACGGTTGAATAATAAAAAATAAGCAAGCATCTTTGAGCCACTTTGGATTTAGGAAATGTATACTTCTTTTCATATAAGTCCTTTTCCGCATCCGCCCTTGTATAAATAACTTCCGCCGCCTAAATTTTTCAGACGTTCATCGTCCAACGCAAAACCTTTACGCATATACTCTTTCAAAATTCCGGTCGCCCATATCCTGAACTGCGTGCCTCATTTTGATTTCACACGATAACCGACAGAGATGATTACATCGAAATTATAAAATTCTACAGGCTTATCGGAATTTGCAATGTGCAAAATTTGCACATTACCTTCTCCGGAAAGCTCTCCTTCTTCAAAGATATTTTTTATGTGTTTTGAAATTACAGAGCGGTCTCTCTGGAATAACTCCGCCATTTGCGCCTTTTACAGCCAAACCGTATCGCCATCGAAGATTGTTTCAATCTTTGATAAGCCATCTTCTGTTGTATAAATTTTCATATTTGATTTTCCAATTTCTTCTCTATAATCCATAGTCACCCCGTTATTTGATATTTTCTCTGGCAATAGTTTGGGCACAAGGCTTTTTATGATAGCAATGCTTATAGCAGACCGTACAATTCATTCCACAAGGGGGCGAGCATGATAGTATCCATATTTTCTGCTAGCATTTTCATAAACGATTATCCCTCCCCCGATTTGATACTCCAATTCAGTTATTAAGTTTTTCTTTATAACTGCTGTATTTCAATTTCGTTAATCCTAAGCCATTCGGAATTCCCAAATAGTTTATTTTTGTTGTTTCCCCTTTTGCTCCAACAGCTTTATACTTTCCAAATAATCCTTTTCCACACTGCTGAGCGTTTTGGCCTTATACTTTTTATACTCGGTCTGAGCCTTTTCCATCGCTTGTAAATGACTGACCGTACCATTTCCAATAAGAAGGTTTTCGCCTGTTGAAGTCAAAATTCCGTCCAGATGTTTTGCCCAATCCTTCATTGTCATAGGGATTTCTCGTTCTGCCTGTCTTTCCGCAAAATCAAGATACCCCGACACCAACTGTCCCATTGCCCGCAGTTCTTTTTCGTCCAGATAATTCTTTGCAATTTTCGCTTCCTTCAAAGTCGGTTGTTCCCCTGAAAATGACATCAATCCCATGAAGTCTTTTTCGGCATCTGCACGATGATAGATTACCTCTGCCGCTGTTTCTCCGGAAACAGCATAGTGAATTTTATTCTGCACTCTCTTAAAAAACTGAATAGAGACCTCCGCTTTGGGATTGTAGTCTATGCTTGTTGCATAGATTTCCAGCACCTGACGATAAAACACCTTTTCTGATGCCCGGATATCACGAATCCGCTCCAGCAGCTCTTTGAAGTATCCGACTCCGCCCAGTTCCTTTAGACGATCATCATCCATCGCAAAACCCTTTTTGATGTATTCTTTTAAGATGTTCGTTGCCCAGATACGAAACTGCACTCCACGCTGTGATTTTACACGATAACCCACGGAGATGATAACATCGAGATTATAATACTCAATCGCTCTTTCGACTTGCCTATTACCCTCATTCTGAACCGTTGCAAATTTTGCAACAGTTGATGCTCTTACCAATTCGCCCTCATCAAAAATATTTTTTATGTGTCTTGATATAGTAGATTTATCCCTTTGAAACAAGTCTGACATCTGTTCCAAAGACAGCCAAACTGTTTCATCCTGCATGTTAACATCTATTTTTGTCAAACCATCTTCGGTCTGATAAATCAGCACTTCTCCATAATTATCCACAGTAGTGTCCTCCTTCCGCTAACTGCATTGCTTTTTATTCATACTCCTCATACGCATTTTGTATTTTCCAAACATTATCTTTAAAAAACACATTACAGTATTCCAAGTCAAATTTCCTGTAATCCCATGACACTTCTTTACCGGAATACATATCCATAATTTGAGGTAAAGTACCATCCTTATCTATTTTCTCAATCATTTCAGCAACTTCATAAGGCGAGGTGTCTTCAATAATTCCTTTGCCTTTTCCGTCAGTGACATATGGATAATGTGTTCCTGCTCCTCGTTTCATCTCAGTTATTGACAATAATTCTATCTCAAATTCCCAGCCTGCACCGTAGTCATACTCCATACTCAGTTTATCTCCTGCTGTACTTTCAAATGCCGCCAATACAGCATATCCCAACTTTGCGACACTGGAAACAGAAGTGATTTCTATATCTCTCCACATAGCATTTTCTAATTCACACAATCTTACTTTAAATTTATATACATCTGCCATAGCACATTCTCCTAATCTTCTCGCTTCACATAAGTAAGTTCAATATCATATCCCAGTGCTTCCAGCATCTGCACAAAAGTCTTGTTCACAACACCATCCTGCTTTTTAATGATACGGTTGACATACGAACTTGTGGTTTTAATCATCTCCGCAAGCTGTGCCTGTGTCATGCCGCGCTCTATACATTTTACTTTTACGTCTACTTCTATATTATTTTTCAGCATTTAAATCTCCTCAGTTTACATTGTTTTAACAAATTGCACTTATCAGATAATTTATTATACCGTATTTCTATGTTCTTTTCAACGCATTCCAAAAATAAGCCCCCCGCTTTCTCACAGAGTGCCTACTGTCATTGTTCTGTATTCAATTATCCTTTAATTTCAATCTGAATCCCTGATTTAAACAGAAAATCCAAGTGATCATCATACACCGTCATTTTCTCAATCAGCTTACGCACCAACTGTTCATTGTAGGCAGTAACTCGCTTCGGCTGCGATTTGAGATATTCAATCATCTCCTGAATCCCTTCTTTTCCTGCCTTGTAATTTACATTGGCCGCCATCGCTTCTTCCTGCTCCCTTTGCAGGGCATAAATCTTATCCACCACCTTGGAATAATCCTCCGATGCCGCCGTCATTTTTACAAGAAGCGTCTGCTGTTTTTCGATTTGCTGCTTGATGTGCTCCAATTCTTCAATGTGAGCATTGCCAAGCACCTCAGAGATATTAGTTTCCAAAACCTTGATAGCTCCCTGCTTGCCGCCCGGCACCTTATTGATTGCTTCCAGCACCAAATTCTGAAGTTGTATCTCTGACAGCGTTCTCGCAGGACATTCTACTCCCGGAGCATTCAGTCTTGTAACACATCTCCAGACAATCTGCTTTTTTCCGTGATTATTCCAATGGGTTCTTCGGTACATATCGCCGCAATGCCCGCAAAAGACACTGCTGGACAATGCATACTTGCTGCTGTACACCCGTCTTTTCCCGTCCATGCCCTGCCGTATATTTGCCCTGCGCTTCATTTCTTCCTGCACTCTGGCAAAAAGTTCCCTTGGAATAATTGCCTCGTGGTCGTTGTTCACATAATATTGAGGAACGGTTCCGTCATTGGCAGCTCTCTTTTTGGTAAGGCAGTCCACCGTATAAGTTTTCTGAAGAAGGGCATCACCCATATACTTTTCATTGGTCAGAATTTTCTTTAAAGTGCTTGCATGCCATTTTGGATTGCCTGCCGCCGTAAGAATGCCATCTGCTTCAAGTCCTGCCGATATTTCCTTGTAATTTGCCCCCTCAAGGTACTCCCTATAGATTCACTTTATGATTTCCGCTTCCTCCGGCACGATTACAAGATTTTTTTCTGCATCCTTGGTGTAGCCTAAAAATCGGTTGTGGTTGACCTGCACAATGCCCTGCTGATAGCGGAACTGAATCCCCATCTTAACATTGTGCGATAAGGATTCGCTCTCCTGCTGTGCAAGAGAAGCGAGATTCCAAAGTGAAAAGAGCTGCTAAGACCAACAATCAGCAAGTTTATGAACGCAGTATTTTCCCATCCGTTTTTGAAGATACTGCACAAGCTGCATATATCGAAAACATGGCAGCAGACGAGCAGTTATTTATGGACGCAGACAAATACAGAATCATCCAGAAGGCACTTGCTGAACGCCTTTATCAAGAATTGCACAATCAATCTAAATGATTTTCACACAGAGTAAAAGAGCGACACTTGAAGAATTTCATCTTCCAAGTGCCGCTTTTTCTTAATGATACTGCTCAACAATTCATTTATTCCGCTTCAATTTCCTTCAGTGTTTTTCCACTTTTGTCTTTCCAAGTTGCTGGTCCACTAACGCTATAACCCAAGACAAAATCCGCTGCCGCTGATGAACTAGAGAAAAGAATGTCCTCCGTAGTTTTCCAGTCTTTTACTTTACCAGAATCCAGATACCTATTCCTAAGTTTTACCATTCCAGCACTCAGTGATTTCATATTAGTTTTTTCGTTGACAGAAGAACCTGAAATCAGCACGAATCCTTCTGTGGTTACCATCGCGGTAGCCTCTGCACTTCCTATTTTCAAATAAAGCATATGGTCGTCCTGACTTGATGTACTGTCATTTTGAATCATCGGTTCAAGCACCTTATAGCCTAAAGTGCTAATTAGTACCTTGATGTTATCAACAAACTCCTCCATCGCGGCAACCTGTGATTCCTTCATCACTGTATTGCGATATGTATTCTTAGTCAGCACAATGTACCGTTTGCTTGCTCTAGCTATCTCAACCAGACGGTTTTCAAGATACCTGATGAGCGCCTTATTCAAATCTCTGCCAACAAATAGTACCGCAGTGTTCCAATAATATTTTTCTTTTTCAGATGAGTAGTCGCGCAGATGTTGTACCAGACGCTCCTGAATATTTTCTGCCTCGCCAATATAAACAGCATCAGAATCATCATCCTCCTTGCAAAACAGGAAATAGATGCCTGCTCCCTTTATATCATCGCGCTTGCATTCACTTACTTCAATTCTCGGAATCTTAATGGCTTTGCCATTCCAATTTGAAAGTTCCGCTGTTATAAGACTATCCGCACTACCATTCGCCAAAAATAATTCTATTGATCTCCCATACGCCATCAGCTCGTCCTCCTTTATGATGTTATTATCCTTTGTTGCAATCTGTTTTTATGATAAAAATCTATCGTAAACACTCAGCCTAGCAAAATGAGAAAACACTCAAAATGCTGTCAATAATCCCACACACTCGCACTATACCAGCAGTCCTAAGCACTCACCAAGCCAAAATCGAATAATAAGTCATAGGGTAGATTCCAAAATACCATCAAGACATTATTGAAACCCCGCCCTATTTCCCAAATTTCCTGTTCACTCACGCTAAGCACTGACTTCCAAGAAATGCCCATTTTATCGGCTTTTTCTGCACTTTTTCTACTTGTTTCGGGTAAGCAAACAAACACACTCCACATGCCCCGTCCCCGGAAATTCATCTATGGCGCACGCCTTCTTTACCTCATATCCCTTATTCGTTATAATCTCCAAATCCCTTGCAAGCGAGGTCGGCTTACAGCTTATATACACCATTTCACTTACATTAAACGCAAGAATTTTCTCCAGTGCCTTAGGATTTATGCCATCCCTCGGCGGGTCCAATATAATAACGTCCGGCTTTTCCTCCACCAAATCAATCGCCTTAAGAACATCTCCCGCAATAAATTCACAGTTATCAAGACCATTAAGTCTGGCGTTTTCCCTTGCCGCCTCCACAGCCTCCTCAACAATTTCAATTCCGATGACCTTTTTTGCAACAGGCGCAAGCATCTGTGCAATCGTTCCCGTACCACTGTACAAGTCAAAAATAACCTTATCTTTCACGCCATTTATAATAGCATTTTCATTTAATCTGTCACCCATAACCGTTCCGGACATGACATACTCTCTTGCCTTTGAGTAAAGCACCTCACAGCCCTTTGTATTTGTCTGAAAAAATGAAAATGGAGAAATCTTGAATTTAAGTCCTAAAATCTCCTCAATGATATAGTCCTTCCCAAAAAGCACCTTCATATTGTCACAGGCAACCACATCTCCCAGCGAATCATTTTCCGTATATAAAACACCTGCCATACTGCCGTCAAAGTCTGCGCTATCTGCCAACGTAACAAGCCCGTCCGCAAACTCATGCAAAATATTTTCCTTGTCAAAGCCATGCTGATTCCACTGTGTTGAGGTGACAAGATTTACAAGAAATTCCTTTGTTGCAAAGGACTGCCTCACAACAAGATTGCGCAGTATTCCCTCATGCTTCATTTTATGATAAAAAGGAACACTCTTTTTCTTAAAAAAATCCAATGCAAAGTCAAGTATTGCGCTCCATTCCTTACTCACAATACGGCATCCGCTTACATTTAATATATCATAAAATCCACCTTTTTTATGAAGCCCTAAAGCAAGGGGACCATCCTTATATTCGTCTCCAAAAGTAAATTCCATTTTGTTTCTGTACCCGTACCGTATTGGAGACGCAACGATACCCTCCCAAGCACATACAGTGCCATCATTTCCGTTCTCATTTTGATTTTTTCCCACATCAATAAATGCAACCTCTGATTCGCTCTCCCCCACATACTTCCCTATAAGCTGCCTCACAACCTGCTCTTTCAGCTTAAGCTGATTTTCATAAGACATGGTTTGATAGGAGCATCCTCCGCACAAGCCAAAATAAGGACAGTCCGGCAAGGCGTCCTCCAAAGGTGATTTTTCAAGCACTTCAAGAAGTCTTCCCTCTCCTGTTCCGGATTTCTTTTTGGTAAGCATAAAGCGCACCCTTTGTCCCAAAAGTGCGCCTTTTATAATCACTTTCCTATCCTCATACATAAGACTTCCCTTATTGGGAAAATCATATTTTGTTATTACGCCCTCGTATATTTCGCCTTTTTTCAAGCCAAAGCATCCTCCTCATATTAATATAAAGTCATTAGTCAATTGCGAAACTATTTCTTTAATACGTTGTAGAAAATATACAATTCATGTATTGAAATCAAGTAGTTTCGCAATTGCCTAATATAAAAATCATATATGGTCAAAGATATAAGCCACCTTATCATTGTCATCAATTTCCATAATAAGAAATGTTTTCTCATGTCCCTGCTGCCTCGGATATGTAAGGCTTCCCGGATTCAGTATCGTCACGTCGCCCTCATCAAGAAACGGCACATGGGTATGTCCGTACATGGCTATATCACAATCATTCTCAAGCGCATTGTATCTTAAGGTATCAGGTCCGAAATGAACCCCATGCCGATGCCCGTGAACGGCATAAATTTTATGCCCGCCAATCTGAATAATAATTCTGTCCTTCAACGGCAGTCCATAATCATTATTTCCCGATACCATATATGTAGGGACATGAGCCATGCGTTCAAGCTCATGATAATCATATCCGATATCACCGAGATGAATCATAATATCTATCCTGCCTGCTTTTTTTATTGCCTTCTGTACATTCTCATTCCGTCCATGTGAATCACTGACAACCAGAACCCTTCTCATACTCCCTCCAAATGAAATCTACAACACTTCCTTAATCATCCTAAGCGCTTTACCCCTGTGACTAATTTTGTTCTTCTCCTCCGGGTCAAGCTCCGCCGTTGTTTTTCCGTATTCAGGAACGAAGAAAATCGGGTCATAGCCAAAGCCGTTGTCTCCTGCCGGCTTATGGGCGATACGTCCCTCAATTGTGCCGCGCTTTGTAATAACCCTTCCGTCAGGCCACGCCGCAGCTATGGCGCACACAAACCTTGCCGTCCGCTCCTCCTCGGGAAGCCCCTCCAGCCTGTCCATTATTATTTTGTTCTTTACGGAATACGGTGTGTCAACCCCTTCAAATCTTGCGGAATATATTCCGGGCGCGCCGCCCATTGCATCAACCTCAAGCCCGCTGTCATCGGCAAGAACCACACAGCCTGCTATCTTGCTGATTGCTTTCGCCTTTATAATGGCATTTTCCTCAAACGTGCTTCCGTCCTCAACAATATCCACGTCTATTCCTGCCTCTTTCATGGACAAAATCTCGTAACCCGCATCAGCAAGAATCATTCTTATTTCCTTCATCTTATCCGCATTTCCTGTAGCAAATATTAATCGTTCCATACTTTTCCTCTCAATCTTAAAATTCTTAGGTAATTGCGAAACTCTTATTTTCGAAACTTAGTTGTGAAATATAGACAATATCATAAGCATGGTGCTTTGGAGCCACCGGTGCTTAGCGAGGTATTATCGAGCTTAGCACCGTTGCGAGCGACAAGCAGCGCAAGCGTGCCATGCGTTGATTTATCTATATTTCACAATTACCTGTTATTCGTAAATGCTTTCAGACATACATTACAGTTTTCCGTTTCCTCGGCGCTGTGCCACATTTCACCGTAAAGGCTGATATAACCCTGTCCGTCAGATATATCAAAATTGCTTGTTCTCTCATCATCAGGCACAGCGTATTCTATGGCTATGGGATGAATGGCGCCCGGTGTTTTTATTCTGACAACAACCGCAAATGTTTCATTATCCCCAAGCTCCACAGGCTTCGGAAATCTTACCGTATAATATCCTGCATATTTTGTGCTTCCCGCAACTACGGACTGCTTTTTGTCAAAGGATTTGATGTCCTCAAAATTATTTACCACGTATACCTCAAATTCAGTATCCTTACCCGTGGCGTAAAATGAAACCGCAGAAAGCTCCTCCCCGCTGCCTGCCGTATATACATTGGCAAAATAAGCTTCTTCCTTTCCAAATCCCATCTGACCGACCCAGCCCAACAGGTCAGACTGATATATTTTGTCGAAATTATCCGCATCTCCTACCCTTGTGTAAACAACTGATTTCTTGCATATATTTTTATCACAGTAGGAAACATAAAAATATCCGCCATCGCCAAAGGCCTCGCCCCAACTGTTCTTACATATAAACGCTCCATCTTCTGCCGGCTGCACTGTAAAATTTTCCTTCGGATAATTGTCATCCCATCCGACAATTACAACATCATGATTCGGCTCCTCCTCGCCGTCATAATAATAAGAGTATTTTTCCTCTGAATAATACTGCGATACGCTGTCCACATATTCCATCTGGAGATAAAGCGAGGTTTCAATTGCGCCGTATCTGTAAACGGCACTCTTTATTGTTTCCACGTCCTTTTCATTTATGACGAGCGCCTCCTCCAGATGTAAAACGGCCTCAAGGCTGGAATCGGTAACGCCGTCCCCATATGGGTCGTCCTTCTCAAAAACAGGCCCCTGCCATGCGGCAAGATATGCAATACTCATTGTATGCTCTCCGCCCCTGTTAATGTCAAGGTTATAGCTGTTGCAAAGGGTCATATGATCCGTGGAATATATTTCACACCTTTTCGGCATAATCGTGGTTTCAAGAGCTCCAAGAGATGCGAAAGCCCAGCAGGTTCCGTATCTGCCCTGATCCCTGACAGGCGTTACACGTCCGTAATCTCTCATGTCGTATGCCTCCGGCAGCTTTTTCTCCTCATTTACAAGCTCTAAGTCAACCCACTGCTTATCAAAATAATAATTTACTTTATAGCTTAGATACTCTGCTATATCATCAACAGGGACAAACAGCTTATTTCCGTCTAAATATACCATGCTGCCCAGCCCTATTTTTTTATATCCGTTTACGGTTGCCTCATTGGAGCCAACCTTCATATCTATACGGCTGTCACCCTTCATAATAATAACATCGCCGTTGTTGTACACAAGCACAGAGCAAGACAAAAGACTTCTTAAAAAATCCCCCTCAACCATAAGACGCATATCATCACTCACATAAAAATCGTAGCCCATATCCATTACACTGCTTCCCATAACAGTATATACGGTATCCTCCTCATTGAGGCGAGCCACAAGACTAAGCTCAAAATTCGCCGCATGCTTTTGAAAATCAGGCGCCTTATCAATGGTAACAACAGGTGTCTTGCTTAACAAATATGTAATTGCAACAAGTGTCAGCAGCACTGCTAATGTAGTGCATATTTTCCTCATCTATATGTAACTCACTTTCTTGGCGGCTTAGGTCCCATAAACTGATAGTAATAGGACTTTATCATGCCGTTATATATCTTTCTGTTTTTATCTGCTTTTCTTCCAATGTACTTCTCTGCTTCCTCCCATGAGGTAATGAGATACATGGACCAGTCAGAAAGCTCCTTAAAGCTCTCACCTAATGTTTTGTACAGTGCAGGCAGCGCAGTCTTATCCTCCAGTCTCTCCCCATATGGCGGATTTGTAATTATAAATCCATAATGCTTCGGATGTTTTAAATCCTTCACATCTCTTGCCTGAAAATGTATATGCCTGTCCACTCCTGCCGCCCTCGCATTTGCCATGGCGCATTTAATAATATCCGCATCTATGTCGTAGCCCTGTATATTCATTTCCACATCATGCTTTATTACATCATGGGCCTCATCATATGCATCCTGCCATGTTTTTCCCCCGATAAGCTTACTCCATGCCTTAGCCGTAAATTCCCTGTTCATGCCGGGAGCAATGTTTGCTCCCATAAGCGCTGCCTCAATAGGAAATGTACCGCTTCCGCAGAAGGGGTCTACAAGAACCCTGTCCTTGTGCCACGGCGTAAGCATAATAAGTGCCGCCGCAAGCGTTTCCGACAGCGGTGCCTTTCCCACAAGCTGTCTGTAGCCCCTCTTATGCAAGGCTACGCCGGAGGTATCAATTCCAATTGTAACCATATCCTTAAAAATAAACACACGTATTGGATATTCGTCTCCGTCCTCAGCAAAATTACTGACTCTGTAGGTCTGCTTCATGCGCTCAACAATTGCCTTTTTCACAATGGACTGAATAGCGCTTCCCGAAAAAAGAGCGCTCTTATTTGTCGTTGCTTTCGTAACCCAGAACCGGGCATCTCTTGGAAGAATTTTCTCCCATTCGATAGCCTTTGTCCCCTCAAAAAGCTCATCGAAAGTTTCCGCCTTAAAGCTTCCCATTTTAAGCAGAATTCTCTCTGCTGTTCTCATAAAAATATTTGCCCTTGGAATTACAGTCTCATCGCCACGAAAAGTAACGCGTCCGTCCTGAGTGGAAACAATCTCATATCCAAGTCCGATAATCTCTTTTTTTAAAACAGCCTCCAGCCCGAAATGACAGGTTGCGATTAATTCATAGGAATCCTCAGAAGCTTTTCTTATATCATTATCCATACTTTTCCTCGCTTAAAACGTAATGATAATTTATCATATCGTCAGTCCCGAATTGACGATGCGTTATATGCCATGTATTTTCGCAAAATATAATATGCATTTATGTATATTTTATCACAAATATCATTGTAAGGTCACAGTACGCGCCAGTCAAGTGATAATAATTACCTATTTTATCGACAAAGAAAACCATTCTTTTATGCAAAATTTTAGTGCTGGAGCTGTCGCTCTAAAAGGATTTAAGGTGTAATAACAAAAAATACGCTTTCGCTCGTTTCCGACGTAACGGTACTTAGGTGCCAAAATACGCCACCTAAGTACCGACGTCTTCAAACGATTTTTTATATTACACCTTAAATCCCCTTAATGCGACAGCTCCCTGTGTACGTCAGTCCCGTTATCCTATACTTCCTTTGACGGTTTTGTCAGAGGCCCTTTATATTCCTTCAGACCTCCGATGCAATTTATAACACGAAAGCCTCTTTCTGCAAGAAGCTTTGCTCCAAGGGAACTTTTTCCTGAATTTTCGCAGTACAGTATCAATACCTTTGTTTTCGGCAATGAATACGTTCCACTCTGTATATCCTCCAGAGGCAGATTAATAGCCATAGGGATATGTCCCTTGGCGAATTCTTTACTGCTTCTTACGTCTACTATTATTCCTCCATAGTTAAGTGCTTCACTTAGAATATTTCTAATATTTATATTATGAAACCTCAAAAAGATCCGCCTCCTTTTATCTTTACTTATAGAATATTCAGACGAAAAATAAAAGTGCGAAATCAAAAATTGTAAAGCATAATTCAAAATAAAATTAAAGTACAATCAAAGCAGAAAAGTAAAAACGCCACAGCAGGGGATATCCATACCATGGCGCCTTTGTTTCTTTAATTCATGCTACAGTGTAAACACACTGACTTTTCAGACTAGTAGCAGTTATTGCTGTTTGAAGAATTAGAAGAATTCTTCTGTGAATTATTCTTCTGGCTGTTAGTCTGATTGCTCTGATTATTCTGGTTATTCTGATTGTTCTGAGCATTGTTTGATGAATTCTTTGTGTTGTTTGACTGATTATTCTGTGCCATAACATCCTCCTGATTAAGGGTTCTACCCATATGTTTTCATCTGTTTAACAGATGTGACATAATTAATTATGTCCAACATATAAATTTTTATACAGCAACAGAAGCAATTTAAAAAATATTCACAAATTATTTCTCCAGTCTTGCAAGAAGCTCCTTACGTCTCTCCTCATTGCCCGGCTTGCCGAGAAGCGCAAACATATTCTTCTTATAGCTTTCAACGCCCGGCTGATTAAACGGATTTACCCCGAGAACATATCCACTCATGCCGCATGCAAATTCAAACACATAGAAAAGCTCTCCAAGTGAAGCCTCATCAATTTTCTCCATATTTACAAGGATATTTGGAATGCCGCCGTCAACATGAGCAAGAATTGTTCCGTTCATGGCACATTTATTAACGAAATCAACGGACTTGCCCGTAAGATAATTAAGTCCGTCAAGATCAACAGGCTCCTCCGCCATAATAACCTCAAGCTTAGGGTTTTTAACATTTATTACAGTTTCAAAATGATTCTTTGTGCCCTCCTGAATAAACTGTCCAAGTGAATGAAGGTCCGTAGTTAAATCAACGGCAGTCGGGAATATTCCCTTTCCGTCTTTTCCTTCACTCTCGCCGTAAAGCTGCTTCCACCATTCTGATACATAGTGAAGCGACGGCTCATAATTTGCAAGAATTTCCATTCCGAGTCCCTTATTGTAAAGCACGTTGCGGACTGCCGCATACTTCATTACATCGCTTGACTCAAAATCATTTGCGATGCAGTATTCACGCGCATTTGCCGCGCCCGCCATAAGAGCATCAATATCTGCACCGCTTACTGCTATCGGAAGAAGTCCCACAGCGGTAAGAACGGAAAAACGTCCGCCTACATCATCCGGAACTACAAATGTCTCATAACCTTCCTCAGTTGCAAGTGTCTTAAGAGCGCCCTTTGCAGCGTCGGTTGTGGCATATATTCTCTTTGCAGCTTCCTCCTTGCCATACTTAGCCTCAAGCTTTTTCTTAAATATACGGAATGCAATTGCAGGCTCTGTTGTCGTGCCTGACTTTGAGATAACGTTTACTGAAAAATCCCTGTCAGCCACAACGTCCATAAGCTGTGAAAGGTAAGTGCTGCTTATATTATTTCCGCAGTAATAAATCTCAGGCGTTTTTCTCACTGACTTGTCAACCATGTTATAAAATCCATGTCTTAAAGCTTCGATTGCCGCTCTTGCTCCAAGATAGGAACCGCCTATACCTATAACGATAAGCACGTCCGAGTCTCCCTGTATCTTTGCTGCCGCTTTTTTTATTCTTGCAAACTCATCCTTATCATAATTTACGGGAAGGTCAATCCATCCAAGGAAATCATTTCCCTCACCGGTCTTCTCAAGCAAGGTTTTCTTAGCAGCCACAACCTTCTCGGACATTGCTGCGACATCTTCCTTGGAAGCCATAAACTCAGTGTTACTAAAATCAAATTTGATTGTCTGTGCCATATTTCTTCTCCTTATTATCCTCATTTTTTCCGTTTTGCCGTTTCAATATGCCTGTTTAAATTATATGCATTTTTTTGTTTACGACCATGTATGATATTATACATTTGTTAGTAATTTTTTACAATATTTAATTCTATGAATCTATTTTACACTGCTTTGGCATTACCACTTATATCGCAAAATCAACCGGCTATGGTAAATCGGTTGAAGCTGATGTCAACACTATATATAATGTGCGCATAGAGATGAGCAAAACGCGTTATTTCTAAAATACAGATGTACAATACAGACAATATCGCAAACAAGGAGGTGACGGCATAGTGCAGGTAGAGATAAAAATTGACAGTTCCTATACGGAACCCAAAATACTTATATTAACTGCTTCCATGTCAGAAGAAATTAACAGCATTGTTAAAAAGCTGTCGGAGGATGTTCCGCAGGTAATTTCAGGCATCAAAGATGACAAAATTGAAGTTTTGGATCCTGCTAAGCTGATTCGGATTTATGCAAATAACGGAAAGGTTTTTGCTGCTGCCGAAAACGGAGAATACATTTTACGTCTGAGGCTGTACGAAATAGAAGACCGCCTCAGTCCCAATCAGTTTATCCGCATTTCCAACTCCGAGATTATTAACCTGACCCATGTACAAAACTTTGATTTAAGCTTTACAGGTACAATTTGCGTCAAATTATCAGATGGCGCAATAACCTATGTATCAAGACGATATGTTTCCAGAATCAAAAAAATATTAGGAATGTGAGGTAAGAAAAAATGAAAAAGAAAATATTTTTAAGAGGCGCTTTCGGCTTCCCTATCGGAATTACAATCGGATATATCATTACAATCATAACTTCTGCCATATGGGCAGACGGATATTACTCGCCCTGTGTTCCTGAACTGATTTCCACTACAGGAAGCGAAATCAACGCTGTTATTTTACAGGCATTGCTTTCCGGACTGTTGGGAATGGGCTTTGCCGCAAGCTCTGTCATATGGGAAATGGAAAACTGGAGCATTGTGAAGCAGACCGGAATTTATTTCGGTATCGTTTCCGTAATTATGATGCCTGTTGCTTATTTTTTATATTGGATGGAGCATAGTGTTATGGGATTTTTAAGCTATTTTGGCATTTTTGCTTTCATTTTTATTATTATATGGCTAATCCGGTTCTTTACCGGCAGACGCATAGTGAAACGCCTGAATGAAAATTTGAATAGGGCAAACCATAAAAAGTAAATAAACGAAACAGCAATAAAACAGCAAAATTAATCCGAACACAACAAAAAAGGGCAAAATATGTCGTTTCACTGCTATCTGCTTGCAATTTAAAATATAATTATTACAATTAAAACAAATCATTTTAAGGGGGAATTGTTATGAAAAAATTCAAGGCAGTCATGGCAGGGTTAGTTTTATGCATATTGTTGTGCGGCATAAGTGCACAGGCGGGGGAACAGAAATATAAAACATATGATTATGGAGATACGAGCGGTGTGCTTAACGAGGACTATTTTAAGCTGGATTGTTATATATACTGTGATTCCGGCAGGGGTACCGGAAAAACCAAAGGCGCTGTCATGGGCTACAAATGCAGATCAACCGTTACGGTTTATGATAAAAACAATAATGCATTAGGTAATAATGAAAATATAGGTTTAGTAGCAGTTGCAAGCGTATCAAAATCGGGGATAAACAACGCTTTAAGCTGCCATTCTCTTGTAAGAACTCTTGACGGAACCCATGCCCTTCCACTACATATGCAGCTTCAATTAAAAGAATATGATTAAGATTTACTGCGAAAGGAGCATATATATATACAATGAAAAAAAAGATATTAGTTGTAGTAATTATATTTTTTGTACTTCTGGCAGGCGTCCTGATTCCAGGGGTTGTACTGTATAATTCCGATTGGGCAGATGAACGTTCAGAACATTACGGCACTGCGTCAGTAGGCTTTAAGTATTACCCTCAATATGAATATAATTATTGGATGGGCAGAGAGATAGCTATTAATGAGGAAGAACCATACCATGAATGTATAATTGAATGTGACATTGACCAGGGGGCAATCATACTGTTTGTTTATAATATGAATGGCTTTGAATTTGAAGAAAAAGATAAATTCACACTTGTAAGAGAGGAACGAATTTATGAGTCGGGTACATATACATATGACCTGTCATATCTTGATTATGGAAGCTATTATGCATGCATTTATCCGGAGGACGCCGAGCTGCCGGATGAAGATGAATATGTGTCCGCTTCGGGAAATTTCATTACAAAGCATTATTACACAAATTGGCAGTTTTTGCGGGGACGCATTAAAGCTTTTTTCAGATTATAGGGAAAAAATATGAATACAGTTAAAAAAGTTGATAGTAAAAAGATTCTGGTTACAATTATTTTTACGGTTTCCATTTTTGTTTTCCAATATCACAGCGACGCCGAAACAATGGATATGAAGGAAGCTATGGACGCATATACATTACGATATGCTTATGAATTAACCTTTGCCACTGCCGAAGCCGGTTTTACCATGGATTTATTCTACGATATGCCTATGAAGGAATGCACGATATCCATAATAGATTTATCATTATATATGGATGATTTCGGCGGCTCTTATATGGCTGATATAATAATATCGGGGGAGGATTATTTGTTTCCCTTATATACGGGAAGCTATCCGACGGATGAAAGGCTTGCCTCGGGTAAGCCCTGTGCCGTATTAGGAAAAAAATTATATCCGTATACCTATAAAAGGGACGGTATAAGATATATTAAAATATGCGGTGATGAATATGAGGTGACGGGCTTTGTGTCGGCAGAAAATTCAAGCATATATAATCACAGGGTTGTACTCTTTTCAAAATGCCTTGGCGAGGGCGCGCGCAGGGACATTTATTACTTCAGAGGCAGCAGAGGACTTATAATTAAGGCATGCAGTAATTTTATAACAGAGGATGAGATGATGGAGTATTTTAAAAGCTATGTTGATGTACCGGATTATGGCATATCAAAGCTTTATGAATATAACAGATTTTTGGAAACCTCCAGTGTGGATGAACAATATCGTACATATGCGTCTATAATATATGTTTTTTCCATATTGATGGTTGTGCTGATTGTTAATTTGTGGATGTTGGAGCATAAACGGGAATATGCAGTAAAAAAAGCATTTGGATATTCAAATATGAGGCTTCTGGCTGAATTTGCAAAAGAGCTTACTGCAATGCTTGGCGTTGCAATTGTTCTGGCAGAGAGCTGTGTATTGATAATGGCAGTAATAGAAAAGGAATTGATTTTGTTCAATGAAGAACGATTAATGGAAATATTAATTTGCCTTTCAGATTATGTTATAAAAACGCTGCCAATATTATTGATAGTGCCGCTTGTAATTTTAGTAAAAGAAAATCCGATTAAAATGCTTGTAGATAAGGATGTATAAATGCGATATAGATTTTGGTTTGCAATATGTAATTTATTTAACAGGAAGCTTATGACCTGCATAACAATAGCAATGCTTACAATAAGCTTTATTGTTGCGGCAAATGCAGGTGTTATCTATTTTATTTTTCATTATGCCAGGTTTAAGGCTAAGGACGTCATTACATGTGAATATGATAATGTCTATAACCTGAACCTGTCAAAATACAATATGGGGTTTTGCAGTAATGAGGATACGGACAGACTTATAGACTTTTATTATGATATAGGAAATGTTGACGGTATTAAGTATTTTGGAGCATTTAATGAGCAGCAATTTGAAGATGATGACATAAAAGTATTATTTATAAGCAATGATTTGCTTCAGCTGTGTGGTATTGATGAAACATTTTCAAAAAAGGGCAGAATAAATGCCATTGCCGGAGCGGATTGCAGGCAGGACTGTGAAGCCGAGTGTATCAAAAATCTGGATTTGCCGATTACGGTAAACGGAATAATAAAGGATGCTTATTTTATAGGAGACGCTTATTTCAGCGGCACCGACAACACCACTCTGCTTGATTTAAATGAATACATTTTAGTTTCACTGGATGATAGTATTGATTATTTTAATTTATATTTTTTGAGTGCATTAAACAATATATATTTTGTTATTGAGGAAGACGCTGATATAAATCAAATTAAAAATGATGTATTTGCACTTGCAAAGGAGCATGAGCTCGATTTATACGGAATTACATCCATGGAGGAAATGTTTGAAAAGCTGTCCAAATCTGCATTTGAAGATGCCGGAGGCAGATACCTTATGCCGTTAATCATGCTTTTATGCTCAGGTATTGCAATCACGGTTTCCATAATATATTCGATGCAGTCAAGCAGGAAGGATATGGGAATAATGCTGTCAAACGGAATGACAAGAATGGATCTGGCATGGATTTTTATATTTGAAACGATAATAAAAGGCATATTGGCATTTATTTTTTCAATAATTTACATATTAATAAAATTAAATACTCTTGATAAAGCTTCTGAATATAATCAAAAGGAATTGTATCATACCCTGCTGCCCGTTTATATATTGTTTTTTCTGTGTATTACGGCATTCGTAAGCGCAATACCGTTTCTGTATATGAGAAAACAGCTTCCAAAGGATATGATAGGAGAGAAAATATGATAGTATTGGAAAACGCAGGTAAAATTTATAAAGGCGATACATATGAAACGCATGCGCTTAATAATGTAAGTCTTAAAATTAACGACGGCGAATTTATTGCTGTAAAGGGGCGTTCCGGTTCAGGAAAAAGCACACTGCTAAATATTCTGGGCTGTATGGATAAGCTTACTTTGGGCAGATATATTTTGGATGATATAAATGTTTCTAATCTGAATCCATATAAATTTGATAAGCTCCGCAAACAAAAAATCAGTTTTATTTTTCAGAGATATGAGCTTTTGAACCGATATACGGTTTACGAAAATATTGAGCTGCCCCTGATGGTTCAACGGCTTAGCGCAAAGGAAAAAAAATCAAGGATATCTGATATAATGGAACGCCTGGAAATTACCAATTTGAAAAATAAGTATCCAAGACAAATATCCGGAGGGGAGCAGCAGCGGGTATCTATAGCCCGGGCTTATGTTTCCGGAAAAAAATATCTTCTGGCAGATGAGCCTACAGGCGCTTTGGATGAAAAAAACACCGAACGGATTATGGAAATCCTCAGAGAATTACATAGCGATGGAAGAACCATAATATTGGTTACACATGACAATGCTGTTGCGGAGTATGCAGAAAGAATACTTACAATATCCGACGGAGAAATAAAACCTGAATTGTAAGAAAGCGATGCTGCGGAAATTAAAAAGATGGGAGCGTCGCAATAAGGATTTGTTTTCTTAATAACTATACATTTTTAACAAAGAAAAGCGGAAGTTAAGTAACACGTTGGAGCGTTCTTTGTT
>DKZK01000004.1:19571-62689 GCA_002493625.1 Lachnospiraceae bacterium UBA7076
TTGGAGCGTTCTTTGTTAAAAATATTTAATAAAAGAAAACTAAAATCCTTATTGCAACGGTCCCGCCTGCTTTTTATTCTACGGGAGCTCATTCAGGCTTGCAAACCTGTAGCCCTCCCTTTTCATGTTCTGTATGACAGTGGCAAGTGCCTCCGAATTTGACTGTGACACATTATGCATAAGGATAATTGCACCGTTATGGTGATATTTTTCAAAATGCTTGATTACATAGTCGGTTCCGGGCTGATTATTCACATCATAATCCAAATATGCCATGCTCCAAAATATGGTTTTGAATCCTAAGTCATGGGTAATTGCAAGGGTTCTGGCACTGTATTCTCCCATAGGCGGGCGCAGGTAAGGATCCATGTCGCATCCTGTAACCTCTTTCATATAATTTGCAGTGCCCTCTATCTCGTCAATTATTTCCTCATATGACTTCTTTGGCAATGACGGATGGGTTATGGTATGATTGCCAACCTGATGTCCCTCCTCCTTCATTCTTTTCACCAGCGGTACATTGTCACGTATGTAAGTTTGTGTTACGAAAAAACATGCCGGAACATCCTCCTCCCTGAGAACGTCCAATATGTGCTCCGTATATCCGTTTTCATATCCGCAGTCAAATGTCAGATATATAACTTTGTCATCCCACTGTTTAACAGCGTCATCGGTCGTAGCCGTATTATAATTTGACAACACTCTGTAGTCCACATAGTAGGCGCCATACTCTGTGAGATCTACTTTATCATCACAGCCGCTTGGCATATGGTTATCATTCCTTTTAAACCACCATGCCAGCTTCTCATTTGAATAATCATAATATTCATTTTTATCACGGATCCGGCTGATAATCGGGAGACACTCATATCTCTTATTTATTTCCTGCTCTTTATCGTCAGGCTCATCTGTGTCATGCTCCGCATCATTACCCGTCGCCGCATTATCATTTTTATAGCTTATAAATTTAAATATATCACATGATAAAACACCCTCCTTAGCCAGCAAAAAAACAATTCCCACAGCAATAACAATTACACAACAAATCTTAAATATTTTTTTCAAGAGAAGAATTCACGCAGAAAGCTGTCAATCATTACATCGTTATTTGGTGAGGCTCTGCACTCATCATTTTTTTCCTCTTTTTCAAGCTGCTTTCTCTTTACCTCCTCCTGTATATGATTTACCATTTCAGGGGAGGTACAGTCCTGCTTTACACCGTCAGTTTTTGTAACGGCTGCCTCCTGCTCCGACAGCTTGCCTGCCGGATCGGCTCGTATGCTGCTGCGCAGCTTAACCGGTTCCCGCGCCGGCGTTACATTTTCGATATAATCCTTGATATTTGCTTTCAATATCTCCACTTTATTATTTATTAAAAATATATTCTCAAGTGCCAATAAAAATGCACATACACAAACACTATTTGCCATTAACAAAATCATTTCAGGACTTCCCCTCCATGATACGTCATAATACAAAAACGACCCGGCGGCGAGCGCAACAATGACAAAAGCAAGCGTGTTTCCGCATTTTCGCCAGAACTCAAAGGGCATGGCAGCAAACTTCATTTTCCTGATATTTTTTTCCACAAAAGCATCTCCGTTACCGTTATTCATGCCAAGGCTCTGTCTGTTCTTATATTTTCTTGCTATTATCTGAAGCTTTTTCTTTTTTGTAGTCGCCATATTTTCGGATGCCTTTATCAGTGATTTCAGGTAAGTATTTGCCATCATTTTAAGTAGTAACCCCAGTACTCCTACTCCCCACAGGACATAAACATATGTATCCATTTTCATGATTCTTTCTAACATACTTTCCCTCTTTTCATTGAACGTCACCGCATTCATATTTTGGCTTCGCCAAGGCGGTAACGCTACACGATAACCGGCTTAAATTTTTTGCACTCTCATATAACAGCAGCGGCTGCAATTTTACGGGCATACCCATAGCGCTTTTAAGATTTTCGGTCCCGGTCCGTGTTTTGATGTGGTGATTATAGAAAAGGCGAAGTTAATAAATCAAGTCTTTTTATACTGCAAATACTTATTTATTCCGACATATTTCACACTTTAACACCTTAATGTTTTGTGTTAAAATAAGCTTATGGTATTTGCATAAGTATTATTATGGAAAAGGAGGGTATGCTATGACATATAAGACTTCCGGAACCTGTTCGCAGGCAATAAATTTTGATATAGTTGACGGTAAGCTTACAGGAGTTAAATTTATCGGAGGCTGTAACGGCAACACTCAGGGCATATGCAGGTTAGTTGAGGGCATGCCGGTAACAGAGGTCATTGAACGACTTGAAGGCATCAAATGCGGCTTCAAGGAAACCTCATGTCCCGACCAGCTTGCCAGAGCATTAAAGCAGGCATTGTAAAAACATTCATGCATGCTGTAAGATTATTGATAATTTTACATATAATAGAATAGAACAAAGCGGCTTTGCCGCTGTAGTTCGCATCTTAGCAAGGTTCGCCAGAACCGTGCTGATATGAAATTTTGAAAAAATTTCATATCAAAGAACAAAGCGGCTTTGCCGCTGTAGTTCGCATCTTAGCAAGGCAATTACAAAAGAGCTTTCAGACTCATATATGAAACGGTTAAAATTTATAAGCTGCGACATATAAGAAATGTAAAAAAGTGTGAGGTATATATATGAAACGAATTGTACTTACAGGCGGGGGAACTGCCGGTCACGTAACGCCAAATATGGCAATTATCCCTTCTCTCAGGGAAAAAGGCTATGACATACATTACATCGGCTCCTACGATGGAATAGAAAAAAAGCTTATTGAGGAGATGGGAATACCATATCATGGCATAGCGACAGGAAAGCTGCGAAGATATTTTGATTTGAAAAATTTTTCCGACCCCTTCCGTGTTATAAAGGGATTCTCACAGGCAAAGGCACTTATGAAGGAGCTTAAGCCTGACGTAGTTTTTTCCAAGGGCGGATTTGTATCCGTCCCGGTTGTGCTTGCAGCAAGCTCAAAAAAAATTCCATGCATTATACATGAATCAGATATGACGCCCGGACTTGCAAACAAAATTGCAATTCCAAAGGCAGATAAGGTATGCTGCAATTTCCCTGAAACAGTGGAAAAGCTTCCTGAGGGAAAAGCGGTTGTAACAGGAACTCCCATAAGAAAGGAGTTGTTTGACGGCAACGCAGCAAACGCGATGTCCTTCTGCGGGTTTAAGGAGGTTCGTCCTACCCTGCTTATTATAGGAGGAAGCTCCGGAAGCGTCAGGGTAAATGAAGCAATATGGTCCTGTCTGGATGAAATACTTAAAACATATAATGTCATTCATCTTTGCGGAAAGGGAAACCTGAACAACAGCCTTACCGGAAAAAAGAACTATGTGCAGTTTGAATATATAAAGCAGGAGCTTGCAAATCTTCTTGCGCTGGCGGATGTTGTAGTATCCCGCGCAGGCGCCAATGCCATCTGCGAGCTTCTGGCACTTAAGAAACCAAGCGTCCTTATTCCCCTCTCACTTGAAGCAAGCAGGGGCGACCAGATTTTAAACGCCCGCTCCTTTGACAACAGCGGATATGCGAAGCTTCTTATGGAGGAGGATGTAAATGACACATCGCTCCTTGAAGCAATTAACTATGTATATAACAATCGTGACACATATATCTGCGCAATGGAATGCAGCGCAAAGCACGATTCGGTTACCATGATTGTAAATATGATAGAGGAGCTTGCAAAGTAATAAAAAACAGAGGCTGTCGCACTTCATGCGACAGCCCTCTAAAAAAGCTCTTTTTCAAGCTGAAAAATATAATCCTCTATCAGCTTCATTCTCTTTGTGTATTCTGCTCTTGCAGTATCCGTCTTACATCTCCTGATTTTGGGTTTATTTATTCTGTAGAAATTCTTTATTCTGTAATATGCCTTTTTGTATGTGGGATCCTCCTCAACTGCCGTTGCCATGGCATCCCATATTATACCAATAGCTCCTACCTCATCCAGCAAATCGGCATCCATAACAATCTTGCATTCAAGAGATAGCTCAGCCTCCGTATCCTTATCGGAATGTGCCATAATAATTTCGCCGACCCTCTTAATAATATCAGGGTCAACACCAATACTGTCCAGATATTCCACCGCAAGCTCTGCTCCCACCTCTGCATGTGGTCTTTCGTCATCCCAACCAATGTCATGAAGCAAGGCTGCCAAAGCAATGACATCCAAATCACCGCCAAGCTTCGACTGAAGCTTTATCGCCCATCTGTATACTCTCATGGTATGCTCATATCTGCTTCTAAACGGATAATTTGGTGGACGTCCGTTTTCTGTGGTCATTTTTTTAACGTATTCCATTACTTCTGCGTAATTCATAACTCCGCCCCTTTGGTCCACATTTATCTAATGATAACACCTTTTTAGCTAAAATACTATATTTTTATAGTTTATTTTAAACCCGCGCGACCGGCTTCGTGAAATCCTCATAGACGTTACCCTGGCAGTTAACTCAGTCCAGGCACCCTTGCGGCGCACAGAACATCCTACTTAGTGCTGCTTCGTTCCCGACCTGACACGGTTCATAGGCTCCTGTCGCGCAAGACCCAAACATCAACGCCACTTACCAGGGGCTGCCCTACAAGCAACAACCCTAAGCCAGCCATCACTCCTGCTGTAGCGGATTGCAGGTACAGGGCACCGCTAACTCCCCAGCTGCGCGGAAATTTTATAACGTATTAAAACAAAAATACATAATAAAGTATATCTAAAATATTATGTTAAGTCAAGGTTTTTCCTCTTTTCATCTCTAAGCCATACAAAAAAATCCTTCATCATGGCAGAACATTCCTCCTCCATGATACCTTTTACAACCTCAACCTGATGATTAAATTCTCTTACATTAAATAAATTTATAACGGAGCCGGCACAACCCGCCTTGGGATTCATACACCCGATAACCACCCTCGGTATGCGAGCCTGAACGATAGCTCCCGCACACATTTGACAAGGTTCAAGTGTAACATACATCGTGCACTCCTCAAGCCTCCAGTCACCAATAATTTTTGAAGCCTTTTTTATTGCCATAATCTCCGCATGTGCAAGAGCTGTCTTATCTGCGTTCCTTCTATTGTAGCCTCTTGCTATGACACTGCCTTCATAAACTATAACACACCCAATAGGCACGTCCTTATTTTTCCATGCCTTTTTTGCCTGAGTCACAGCCTGCCTCATAAATTTCTCATGCTGCTTTATATCATCTGCATCTGAATCCATAATTTTTTCTCCTATCTTTGAACATCTGTTATTTCATATTTCCCCACGGAAAATGAGTCAGTCATGGGGCTGCCACGCTTAGAATATTTTTATTAAAGCAGCAAAAATACGCTTGCTGTATTCTTTATTCTGATTGATAAATTAACAAATAAAAATATTCTGCAAAAAACTATGTACAATTTATATGCTTTCAGTATACACTAATAACATGCTTTGTGAAAGAGGTACAAAATGGGGCCGGGAATAAGATATACAGACAATTTAATTTTAAAGGTTGAAAATGAGGACAGTGCCCGTAAAGTGCTTGAGCTTTATCAGCGCAACCGCACTGCCTTTGAACGCTTTGAGCCTACAAGGCCAAACGATTTCTACACCGTGGAATATCATCGGCAGATACTTGCCCGCGAATATAAAATGTATATTTCCGGCACATTCTTAAGGTATTATATTTTTCTGAAAATGCGTCCCTGCCGTATCATCGGTTCAGTGAATTTTAATATATATCATGATAATGACAAGCCCTTTGCAGAAATCGGCTATAAAATTGATGCACTTCACCAAAATCAGGGGCTGGCATACGAAGCATGCATGTCCGCATTTGCAGTAATAAAAAGGGACTACGGCATAAACAGGGTTGATGCCCGAATACACCCTGACAACGAGGCGTCAAAAAGGCTGGCAGAGAAAATCGGCTTTACGCCGATTCGCCTTGAGCCAAAATGTGCAAATATCCTCGGAAAATATGAGGATTTGATACGTTATTCCGTCAATATTTCAGATATCCAGTAACCAAAATTACCTGTCAGAAATTTTGTGCGTTTAGCAGGTATAAATATATTGAAGCCAAACATATTTGCAAGATATTTTTCCTTGTTTGTGTACACTCCCGGCACACCTATCACATATGCCTCCTTGCGTTCAAACTTAACCTTTCCCATCATTATGTACCTGTAATGATAATATCCGTGTGACAGAAAGCTGTTTACTCCAAGCTTCCAGTTACTCATCGCAAGCCTTCCTATGTCATGAGGCACAATTTTTACACACTCCATAAACTGACTGTCTGCAAGTAACGGCAGCTTTGGAAATGTATTAAGCATTTTCTGACAAATACTCTCACCATTTTCATTTTTCTGTCTTTTAAACATCTGCTCCGCTTCTGTCTTCTCCCCTGACGGCTCGGAAGCTGCCTCTGCTTTTTCTTTTTCCTCCATCACTTCCGACGGCTCGAAAACTGCCTCTGCTTTTTCTTTTTCCTCCATCACTTCCGACGGCTCGAAAACCGCCTCCGCTTTTTCTTTTTCCTCCATCGCTTCCGATGGTTCGAAAACTGCTTCCGTTTTTTCTTCCATCACTTCCGACGGCTCGAAAACCGCCTCCGCTTTTTCTTTTTTCTCCATCACTTCCGACGGTTCGAAAACTGCCTCTGCTTTTTCTTTTTCCTCCATCGCTTCCGACGGTTCGAAAACCGCCTCCGCCTTTTCTTTTTCCTCCATCACTTCCGACGGCTCGACAACTGCTTCGTTTTTATTAACTCTTTTTCCGGCAGTTCTCACCATATCAGGAGAAAACGCATACTCGTTCCACATTCCCACAAGAATTTCACCATCATCACATACAAAAAACACCCCGTCAAAGCAATCAAATGACATGCCGTTATTTAACGGATTGTCCCAATCAAGCTCAAAACGCTTTACTATCGTATCCCGTTCCTTGGATTTAAAATGTATCTCCTCAAGAAACTCGATACTCGGCGAAGCATTTCCCTCCTGCCTGTACATAAGATATATTTTACAATTGCAGGTATATTCCTTATACATTTTTATGCCGATTTGTATTCTTGCCGTATCCTCATGCTTTTCCTGAGGGCTCATTCTTTGGGAAATGACCCTGTATTCGGATGCTATGCGCTGTACCTTAATAAAACCGGCATTTTCACATCTTACATTGTTCCTATACCTGAATATGTACGACACCCATCTGCCCTGCTGCATTACAAAACCCCCCTTATACTTATAACAAATATATGCGGAGTCTTGTTAAATTATAACAGCGGAATACATTTATTTCCGTGTGCGAGAGCCTCATTACGAGATTTTTGGTTTAAGTATATTGGCAAGCTCTGCAAACTGCTCTAAGGTTAATGCCTCTCCCCTTATATTTTCGTCAAGTCCCATACTGCAAAGCGCATTCGAGACCTCCTCCTTTGTAAAGGAAAGACCGGGGAAATTGTTAATTCCGTTTTGCAGTGTCTTTCTGCGCTGATTGAAGGAGGCTCTTATAAGCTGAAACATTAACGCCTCATCCTCCACATGAACAATGGGCTTATCCCATTTTGTGAGACGTATAACTGCCGAGCCCACATTCGGTCTCGGAATAAAACAGTTCGGAGGTACATTCGCAGCTATATAGGCTTCCGCATAATACCTTACTGCAAGCGTCAGCGCCCCATAGTCCTTGGTTTTTGGCGTCGCCTGCATCCTCCGGGCAACCTCCTTCTGAACCATTACGGTAATGGATTCGGCAGGAATATGCTCCTCAAACAATCTCATGATTATTGGAGTTGTTATATAATATGGAAGATTTGCAACTACCTTACATGTGTTTTTTTCTCCCAAAAGCTTCTTAATGTCAACCTTAAGTATGTCCTCGTTAATCACATGAACATTATCATATTCACGTAAAGTTTCCTCCAGAACGGGAATAAGATTTTTGTCTATCTCAACCGCATAAACCTTATTTGCCACCTCCGCAAGATATTGTGTCAGGGTTCCTATTCCGGGACCAATCTCAAGAACAATATCCTCCTTTGTGATATCTGCCGCCTTAATTATTTTTTCAATCACATGCCCGTCGATGAGAAAATTCTGACCAAATCTTTTCTGGAAGGCAATGTTATGTTTTTTTACTATCTCTATCGTCGTCTGTGGATTGCTTAATTTTTCCACTCTATTTTCCCTCCATCCCATACAGCTTCATGGCATTTTCCCATGCTGCGGCATACACGTCGCTGACCGGAATATTCTTTATCCCGGCTATAACCTCCGCCACATAAGGAATATAAAGTGAACAGTTTCTTTTACCTCTGTACGGCTCAGGCGCAAGATACGGACTGTCCGTCTCAAGCACAATTTTATCCATAGGCAGATACTCCACCGTTTCCACAAGCTTTCTTGCATTTTTAAATGTCACAACGCCTCCGATTCCGAAATAAAAGCCCATATCAAGAAATACTTTTGCAAGCTCCTTCGTATAAGAATAGCAGTGTACCACACCTCCAAGAGCCGCCGCATCTGTCTCCTTCATGACATTTACCGTATCCTCCGCCGCATCCCTGCTGTGAACCACAATAGGCAAACTAAGCTTGCGGGCAAGCTCCATCTGCTTTATAAACCATTTCTTCTGCTTTACCTTATCTGCATTGTCATAGTGATAATCAAGTCCGATTTCTCCTATGGCAACCGTTTTTACATTTGATTTTGCCATCTCCTCAAGCTTTTCAATTGCCCTGCGCTCCCCGCCCTCAAAATTTTCCAGACAGTCAACCTCAGATGGATGAACGCCTATCGCCCCGTATATAAAAGAATACTTATCCATTAACCGGAGCGTATTTTGCGATGTTTCAATGCTCGCTCCTATATTTACTATTTTTTCTATTCCATTTTCCTTCATGGACAGAATAAGCTCATCCCTGTCCCCATCAAATGCCTCATCATCAAAATGCGCATGGGTTTCAAATATTTTATACATGCTCTACCTCCGCTAAATATACCTATATTCTAATAATGACTTTAAGATTTGTAAATATTTTTGTTATAATTCACATAATCATTGTTGAAATTTACTTAAAAATTGTATAAAATGAAAAGTACAAATATTTTGCATCGGAGGTAACTTATATGTCTATAAATGACTATTTAGATATGGACGCTTTAAATGAGCTTCTTCAAAAATGGGCAGCTTCCACAAACATGATTTGTGTTGTCCTTGATGATGAAGGTAATTTCCTTTCAAACGTATTGGAATTTTCACGTGATAACATTGAAGCCTTCAGCGAGGATATAGAAGTAGATGATGTTATTGTAGCATCCATTATCGGCGGTCCGTTGGATGAGGATGAAGACGAGGAAAAGGTCGAGGCGGCAGCCAGACTTCTTGCATCATCCATTCAAAATCTCCTTGAAGCATCATACCGTAAGATGATTTATACGGAAAAGCTTTCCTCATTTTGCGATGAGATAGATAATGCTTCAACGCTTATTAAGGAGCTTACAGTTAAATCCCAGGGTCTTAAAAAGATTGAGAACAAGCAGAACATCCTTGCTCTCAATGCTTCCATCGAGGCAGCGCGCGCAGGAGAGGCAGGCAAAGGCTTTACGGTTGTTGCTCATGAGTTTGGTAAAATGGCGCATGAGTCAGGCGTAATAAACGATTCAATACAAAAAACCTTAAGAGAGCTTGATACAGCAGTTGAAGGTTTAGGGGAACAGTGTAACGAATAATATTTATTAAAATTTTGTGAATTAGTTTTCACATTGAAAACATATTTTAGACACAATTCGATGTTATATTACATATTGTAAGAGCTTTTCATATATTTGAATCCTCTCTCCCCTCAAACAAGTGATGATGTTTTTCTCCCCGAAATGATTCATCACTTGTTTTTTATTTTTCATTTACCAGTCTGTACTTATTCATATTTCTATGGTAAAAGAAAACCGAAATAAACATGGCAACCGTCCAGCCGACAGGCCATGCACACCATATACCTACGGCTGATTTTGTCTGGTCCGAAAGAATAAATGCCAGAACAACACGCAAAAGCAAATCCGTAAAGGTAGCAATCATGAACTGACGCATGGAGCTAATCCCCCGAAGTATGCCATCCGCAACCAGTTTAACCGAAACGACAAAATAAAACGGCGACAATATCCATAAAAATTGTCTTCCGGTCAGCAATGCCGGAGCAGCATTTTCTTCCATAAATAAAAGAAGAAGATATTTTCCAAAAAATATGTAAACAATACAAAACGGAACGCACAGGCACCATACCAGTTTAATTCCCGCACGAAATCCTTTTTTTATCCTCTGAATTTCATTTGCGCCAAAATTCTGCGCCGTAAAATTGGAAATTCCATTGCCAATTGTCGTAAATGATGTGATAACCATGTTATTTAATTTTACGGCGGCAGAATAGCCAGCCATCACAGAAGCTCCAAAACCATTAATGACGCTTTGAATTAAAATATTTCCCACCGATATAAAGCTCTGCTGCAAAATACTCGGAATGGCAATCACCATAATTTTTTTCAGAATTCCCCCGCTGAATAATGACACTTTTCCCTGAACCTCAATTTTTTTGAGCCGCCTCCACACGGCAATTACAACTAAGACACAGCTTATACCCTGACATAAGAAGGTTGCCCATGCAACGCCTGCCACCCCCATGTCAAATACTTTTACAAATAAAATATCAACTGCAATATTTGATACTGAGGATACTGCCAGAAAATAAAAAGGGGTTTTGGAATCACCTAATGCAGAAAAAATTCCGGTTGCAATATTATAGAAAAATACAAACGGCAGTCCCCACACATAAATATCCAGATATAATTTTGAATCTGAAAAAACCTCCTCCGGAGTTTGAATCAGACGCAGCAACGGACTACAGCCATAAATACCGACGCACATTAACACAAAACAACAGACAGCACTGAAAATGCAGGCTGTTGATACTGCCGTTTTCAGTCTGCCATATTCGTGTGCGCCAAATAATTGTGAAACAATGACGGAGCAGCCCATGTTACATCCAAATGCAAAGGCAATAAAAATCAATGTAATTTCATAGCTGTTTCCAACAGCCGCCAATGCGTTTTCTCCAATAAATTTACCTGCCACCAGGCTGTCTGCAATGTTGTACATCTGCTGAAAAATTACACTTCCGAACAGCGGAAGACAGAAATTCCATAGTACCGTTTCCGGTTTTCCAACCGTCAAGTCCTTATTCATAAAATCAAATCCCTTCCATGTAGAATGGATATTTACAATCCATTTCCTGTATTCATTTTACATCTTTCCGAAAGTGTATTATAATACGCTTTATGAAATACTAAAAATATATATTATACATTGGAGTAATATCAAAACTATATGGATATAAATTTTGAATATTATAAAATTTTTTATTATGTTGCTAAATACGGAAATATAACGAAAGCAGCCACTGCGCTTGGAAGTAATCAGCCAAATGTAACGCGAATCATGAAATTGCTGGAAGCTCAGTTGAACTGCAAATTATTTACCCGCGAGTCACGGGGCATCAGTCTGACAGAGGAAGGAAAACTGCTCTATTCCCATGTTGAAATTGCATACAGACATTTATTAAATGCGCAGGAGGAAATTTGCAGACAAAACTCACACAGAGGCGGTACTGTGGAGATAGGCGCAACCGAAACAGCCCTGTATCTTTTTTTGTTAAATATATTCCATGATTTTAAACAGGAATATCCTGCAATCAGAATCAAAATTCACAATCACTCAACACCGGAAACTATGAAACAGCTTGCCAGTGGTAAATTGGATTTTGCAGTAATCACAACTCCCTTTGAAATTCCCAAAACATTTTCCTGCCTGAATGTCATGGAATTTGAAGAAATACTGGTAGGGGGAACCCAATACTTAAACTTGTCGAAAGGCTTGCTGGAACCGGCGGACATTAAAAATTATTCATGGATTGGATTAGGCAGAGGAAGCGCAACTTATAATTTCTATAAAGATTTTTTTATAGCGCACAAAGTAGATCTGGAACCAAATATGGAAGTTGCAACAGCCGGTCTTATGCTCCCCATGATTGAAAACAATTTAGGAATCGGGTTTGTTCCCAAAAAAATGGCATCCCCCTTACTAAATGAAAAGAAGCTGGTACAGATACAGCTTAATTGTGATATTCCAAAGCGCTCCATACAAATTGTTTCAGATAAAGGGCGTGGAAAAAGCCTTGCGGCAGATACATTTTATAAATTTATGAAAAACAAGTGCGCCATATGTCCCCTTTACAACATCGGTTTTTTTGAGCTATAATTATGGAAATATTTATGACATTTATAACGTCTATGATGTTCAAATTCAGGAGGTAACTACATGATTAACCCGCTATACAAGGAAATGACAGGCAAGGGCTCTGTCATAAGACAATTTTTTACTTATGCAAATCAACGTGCAGCAGAAATCGGCGCTGATAATGTTTTTAATTTTTCAATCGGCAACCCTTCCGTTCCAACACCCGAAGCCTTTACCGATTACATGATTGAACTGCTTAAGACAAAGGATCCCGTTTCGCTTCACGGGTACAGCCCTTCCCTTGGAATAGACTCCACAAGAAAAGCAATTGCCGAATCCTTAAACAGGCGTTTCGGCATGAATTATACAATGGACGAAATATTTATGACAACGGGAGCGGCAGGGGCTATCGCCCATGCGGTACGATGCGTGGTTACGGACGGGGATGAGGTTCTTACCTTTGCTCCGTATTTCCCTGAGTATGTCCCTTATATAGAGGGCACAGGCGCAAAATTAACAATCGTTCCTGCCGATACGGAAAGCTTTCAGATAAACTTTGATGAATTTGAAAAAGCCCTCAACAAAAATGTTCAGGCTGTTCTCATCAATTCACCAAACAATCCTTCGGGTATCGTTTATTCAACAGCTACGATTAAAAGGCTCGCGGACATATTAAACGAAAAGCAGAAGGAGTACGGACATGACATATATCTTATATCAGATGAACCGTACAGGGAAATTATTTTCAAAGGAACGGACGCACCATTTGTATCAGCATTTTATGACAACAGCATCTGCTGCTATTCCTTCAGCAAATCCATTTCCCTTCCCGGTGAAAGAATCGGTTACGTTGCGGTAAATCCTGCATGTAAGGATGCAAAGCTCATTATACAGATGTGCGGTCAGATTTCACGCTTCACGGGACATAACTGCCCGCCGTCCATTATACAGCTTGCAGTGGAAAAGGTTCTTGACACGACAAGCGACCTCAGCATATATGAGGAAAACAAAAATATTCTTTACAGGGAGCTTACGCGAATCGGCTATCACGTTGTAGAGCCGGGCGGCACATTTTATATGTTCCCGCGCTCCCTTACAGAGGATGCCAATGCGTTTTGCTGGAGGGCGGCAAAGGAGCTTGAACTTATTCTGGTACCCGGCGACAGCTTTCACTGTCCGGGACATTTCAGAATATCCTACTGTGTCACAACCGACATGGTGGAACGCGCGATTCCTTTATTTGAAAAGCTTTATAAGATGTATGAATAAATTGTTGTGTTTTATGTGTATATTTTGTATAATGGAGATTAGTGTGTTGATAAGTATTCTTAGGAGGAAATTTAAATGTTATCCAATAACAGCGCCGGAAAAAAGCCAAAAAAATATACCGGCATACTATTGCATCCGGTCTCCCTTCCCGGACCCTACGGAATTGGCGAGCTTGGTGACAGTGCTTACAGATTTATAGATTTTCTTGAACGCTCAGGTTTAAATACATGGCAGGTTCTGCCCCTTGGACATACGGGCTTTGGCGATTCGCCATACCAGCCTTTCTCTGCCTTTGCAGGACAGCCGCTTATCATAAGCCTTGACCATTTAAAAAAGCTTAAGCTTCTTGTAAATTCTGACTTTCAGGATATGCCCCACTGGAATCCTGAACAGATAAGCTACGGCGACCTGATTGAATTTAAAACAAGGCTTTTAAAGCTTGCATATGAGCGTTTTACAGATGAAAATTACTCAGACGATTTTTCCGGAAGCGATGAACTGATGGAAAAATACAATGATTTTTGTGAAAATTCCTGCTGGCTTGAGGATTATGCCCTCTTTATGGCAGGCAAGGATTACCACGAGGGAGCCCCTTGGTATATGTGGGAGGATAACCTTAAAAAGCCAACCAAAAAACAAAAAGCAGCGTGGATTAATAAGCTTTCCAAGGAAATGGGCTATTACAAATTTATACAGTTTTTGTTTTTTACCGAATGGACTGCTCTTAAAAAATATGCAAATGACAAGGATATTTCCATTATCGGGGACATTCCTATCTTTATGGCATGGGACAGCGTTGACGTTTGGGCGAACCAGAACCTGTTTCTTCTTGAAAAGGACGGCTACCCTACTGTTGTCGCAGGCGTTCCGCCTGACTACTTTTCAGCTACGGGACAGCTTTGGGGAAATCCTTTATACAATTGGAAAAAACATACGGAAACCGGCTACGAATGGTGGCTCAACCGAATACGCCACCAGCTTACCCTGTCTGATTTCTTAAGAATTGACCATTTCAGGGGCTTTGACAAGTTCTGGGCTGTACCTTATGGTGAGGAAACCGCCATGAACGGTGAGTGGATTTCCGCTCCGGGCATAAACTTCTTTACGCACCTTGAAGCAACATTAGGCTACCATCTTCCTATAATAGCGGAGGATTTAGGCGAAATTGACGATTCGGTTATCGAGCTGCGTGACAAATTTGGTTTTCCGGGCATGAAGATTCTCCAGTTTGCCTTTGAAAATCCAAATGAAAATGATTTCCTTCCTCATAACTTTGTCAGAAACTGTGTCTGCTATACGGGCACACACGATAATGACACTACGCTTGGCTGGTATAATCATGCATTTGAAGCATCAAGGGATAAGCTGAGGAGATATTTTTCCACTGACGGCTGTGATATATGCTGGATACTCATAAGAGCCTGCTTTGGCTCTGTTGCAAATATGGCAATTGTTCCGATGCAGGATGTCCTTTGTCTCGATTCATGGGCGAGATTTAATACCCCCGGCGTTGCGGAAGGTAATTGGGCATGGCGATATAAGGAGGAGGCTTTAACAAAGGCACTCGAGGCGCGTCTCTATGAGACATGTAAAATGTTTGGAAGGTAACTTGCATGCAATATGGGATTTGCAAAATGTTTGGAAGATAACATGCACGCAATATGAGACATGCAAAATGTTTGGAGGGTAACATACATGAAAACTGTAGGAGTATTCGTAATACTTATGCTGGCGCTGTTTTTTTCCCTGCCGTATCATCTGTATTTAAAAAAGTTATGGCAGAAAAATCCGGAAAAGTCATGGAAAAAAAGCCGGAAATATGTTTCAGGCTTCTTTAAAACAGAGCTTAAGATAGCCGGCTGTAAACCTGAAATAAGAGGAAAAGAAAATATACCCGACGGTCCCGTGCTTTATGTTGGAAATCACCGAAGCTATTTTGACATTCTCATTTACCACGAAGCTATCGGCAAGCCTGTAGGCTTTATTGCAAAGGCAGAGATGCGGAAAATCCCCCTGCTTCCTCTCTACATGGACGACATTGGTTGCCTTTTCCTTGAGAGGGACAACATAAAACAGGGACTTGAAACAATAAACCGCGGAGCTGAATTTTTAAAAATGGGACATTCCATGATTTTGTTCCCTGAGGGACACAGAAATCAGGGCGAGGAGTTTCTTCCTTTTAAGGAGGGCGGCTACAAAATGGCTGAAAAAGCAAAATGCCCGATTGTTCCCGTTGCAATTTCAGGTTCGGATTTACTCCTTGAATCTGCGCCAAAAAAACATGTGCGCAAAGGAAAGGTTATAATAGAATTTGGCAAACCATTAGACCCTTCATCGCTTCCCCCGAAGGAAAGAAAGGCGCTACTTGCCACTCTGCCTGACATAATACGGGGAATGAAGGATACACATGAAATATAAAAAAGGAGGTAACACCATATGCCTTGGTGGGGAATAGTTCTTATTGTATTAGCCGTAGCTTTTATCCTTCTCTTTGTTCTTTACAAAGTAGGTGACAAGCTGCAACAGAAACAGTTGGCTCAGAAGGAGCAGATTGCAGATGCCGCACAGCCTGCAACCATGCTTATTATAGATAAAAAAATAATGCCTTTGAAGGACGCCGGTCTTCCGAAAATGGTTATGGAGCAGACGCCTAAGAGATACCAGAAAGCAAAGCTTCCTATCGTTAAGGCTAAGGTTGGTCCTCAGATTATGAACTTCATCTGTGACGATGCAATCTTTGATGACGTTCAGGTTAAGACTGAGGTTAAGGCAATGATTAGCGGTATATACATAATAAGTGTTAAAAATGTCCGTGGAAAGAAAAATCAGGCTGTTGCGGAAGAAGAAAACGGAAAGAAGAAAAAGAAGAGCTTCCGGACAAAAATGGCTGCAAAACAGGCAGAATACCAGAAGCAGTTAAATGACGAGCTGCTTGCCAGAAAGCAGAACAAGGCAAAGGAAAAATCAAAGGAAGATATTAAGAAAGAAAGAGAGCGGGCGAAAAAAATAAAAGATGCAATCAAATAAACGCTTAGAATTTAAGGATATCGTTTTTATATTTCTGCCCCTTCTTGCGGTGTTTTTAATACAGTATGGGGTAACTATCGCAGACATTATAATTATATTTATAAGAAATATTATATCTGACGAGAAATCGGCAAGCGCATTTTCCGTAGAGCAGATTATGACAAGAGATTATAATCAGCCTATGAATACCGCATATGTTACTCTCGCCAGATATATTGTTTATATTGTTGTCTTTGGAATCTGGCTGCGCAAAATAAGCTCTGCCGGTGAGCGCAGACAGCTTATAAAGCCTCCGGTTATACCGGTTATTCCTTTCATAATTGTTGCCGGAATTGTCGGACAAATTTTTGTGGACAGCGCCCTCACACTTGCACAGCCGTTTTTTCCAAATGCATTTTCAGAATATGACAAGCAGATTACATCACGTGTTTTTGGGGCATCCGCCTCCTATGTGCTGTATTTTGCCATATTTTTCGTGGCTCCCATTGCCGAGGAACTATTGTTCCGGGGACTGATACAAAAATATGCGGGAAAATTCTTTCATGCAATTATGGATAAGAAAGCTGCTCTTTGCACCATATTGCTTCAGGCGCTTTTATTCGGCATTTACCACGGAAATATGGTACAGGGCATATATGCATTTGTTCTGGGTATTCTTCTGGGATTTCTCGCTGTATACTTTAACAGCCTTATTCCGGGTATTATTTTCCATATTGCAATAAACACAAGCGTGCTTTTAACTCCTTTACTGTCACTTCTATTTAAAACCACTGCCACAACAATAATAAGCGGAGTGGTCTGCATGGTGATTTTAGCGGGGTGCATATGGCTGTCGGTCAGAATACAAAAACGGACATACGATAAATGACATCTGCTGATTTTTATCTGAGAAAATATAATTTTCTAAACTTACTCAGTAATTGCATGGAATTATCTGGGGAATGATTGTTTGCAAAATTTAGATATTACAACAATCGGAGCTGTCGCATTAAAATATTTAGTGCGACAGCTTCTTTTTTGTACAGAACAAAGCGGCTTTTCCGTTGCAGTTCGCATCTTGGCAGGGTTGGCAGGAACCAAAATGTGAAACTCGGTTACAAATCGGGAAGCTCGGTTTGCAATTGACCTTTTTTGTAAAAAACACGACAAAAAACGCAAAAACATGTCGTTTCACTTTAATTAATTGAAAAAGAAAAATCAAATGCTATATAATTAACTATTAAACATGGGAGGTTTATGCAATGGAGGGAATTAAACTGATATACAAGGAAGCAGAAGGAAAACGCGCAGGATATATCACTTTATTGAATTTGCTGATTAATTGCAGAGAAGCTATAGCGGAACACCTGAATAATTCAAGAACAAATCTGGCGGCAGGAGAAGAAAACACACGGGATGATTTTCTTCGGGGAGACTATTACGACATATACATTAGAAAAAGAGACGAATGGATACAGGATATACAGCACATACAAAATGAGTATGAAGCCGTATTATCAGATATTGACAGATGTATAGCAGATGCAAGAAATAAAATTGATTTGTGGAGTTCAAGACTGCGGGAAGGAAAGAGGTGACAGCGTTGAGTGAAATATATAAGCTGGATGAAGATACAGAAGCTGCAATAAATGTACTGACAAATATACTCGATCAGTTCGACCAGCTTCACGGAATACATATAAGCATAAACGATATGCTGTCGTCTGAGGACTGGAAGGGTCTGGCAAAGGAAAAAGCAAAGCTTACCCATGGCGTAATCAGCACTTATGCGGAGAATATTTTTCAGTTGATTTTCGAGACAAGAGAAGAAATGAAAAATTTAATGTATGATGCATTTGATTTTTCAGATGTATCAGAAAAGGTCAATCTGATCAGACAAATGTAACGGGGGGTATAAATGAAAGAACAGGAATTATATGTAATAAACAGAGCCTTGGACAGCAAGGATATATTCGGCTTGCCAAAGCAGGAGGAGCTTCCGCTTACGGAGCTTATGATTGAGGGCATTAAAAGCAGGATGATTTTAAGCGGCATACTGGAAGCCCATGACAGATTTTCAGACATAGGGCTTGTGTATGCAAAACGGCTGGAAGCCTATAAAAATGCTGACGGCTACATCATAATTGACAATATCATTCTTGCATTGACAGGAAAAGAAAAATCGACATTACTTTTTTACAATAAGTATTATGATGAATACACGCTGGAGACAGTGGCTTTGGAAGAAATAATACCTATGATACAACAAAAATATGTTTTCATGTCAGAATGTTATACTTATGATACAGCAGAAGAAATTTCATGCAGCAGCTTAGACGAATACAGCTTTGGGGTGAAAGACAATTTTGACATTAAAATATATGACAAAAAATCCTTAAAGAGCATCAAAAAATATTTTTTCTGTGATGAAAAAATCCATATATTTGATTATAAAAACCAGACGTTAAAAATCTGCAATGGCAATGAGGCATTGGCGCAATTAAAGAAGGAGGTGTACATGTATGTTTGAAATTGTATATAACGAAGAACTGATGGACAACATAGCCGGTCAGTATAAAAAAGCAGCCTCCATCGTGGAGGACAGTATTTCAGGGCTTGACAGCTTTGACGCACAGTTAAACGACATGTATAAGGGACAGGCGTCCGACGAAATACTTCCTGCGCTTGTCTCCAAAATAAAGGAGCATCTTCAGCTTTTAAAGCTATGCTATGAAAGCGCAGAGACTTATGTTTCAACATCAAAGGAGACAATGCTTCAGCTTGACAAATGGAAGGCGCAAATGATGCAGGTATCAGGCATAAATGGGGAGGAAAACTAATGGGATTTATTTATAGATCAGCGCAGGAAAGCTGGATAGACATATCCATGGATTTGTATAACGTTAGCAGCGGAGCAGCATTGAAAGATTTATATAAAATAAACGATGAAATAAGCGTCTTGAAGGCAAGGCTTAAAACATTGGATGAGGCGGTCAGCATTAACTGTAATGTGACCTTCGATATGCTGGAGGATTTAAACGAAAAAAGAAGACGGTTAATCAACTTTGCTGATGGGATTCACTATGAATTATCTTATTTGATAGACAATCCCTTTTCCGTTTCCATGGGAAATATAGTGGAGGCAGCATACGCCCTTAACCCAAAGGATATAACAATAAGCGCGGCGGATGCTTCGGGCACGGAAACAACCTATTCCCTTGAAAATCTTATAAGCGCAGATATATATGATGCCAGCCTGAAAGCAGACTTTGAAGCAAAAGTCGGAGCGCTTGATACAGACGAAATCTCATACGATTTAAGTCAGGCGTTAATAGAGGGTGATTACTGGGAAGGTGAATACGAAAAAGCAATAAAAATTTCTGAGGTCCAGAATGAAATATTTACAACCGAGGTCAGAAATAACTGGACCAGCATTTCAGACAGCGAAAAGAAGAAGCTTGCAAAGAAATATGTTGAAGAAATAATGGAAATCTATGGTGGCGGCGTTAAAATATACTATCATATAAAATTTGATGATCTTCCTGACGGAACATTTGGAGAAACAACAGGTGATACAATTAAGCTCGATAATGATTTTATTGAGATCCCTGTCAAGGACTTTTCCGTGGATAAATTTATTAACACAATGACCCATGAAGCAAGACATAAGTATCAAAAGGAAGTTAAACGTTATCCTGATAAATTTAATGTACCAGAATCTGTAATTGACGGGTGGAGGAAAAATGTAAGATATTCGGATAAAAATTATAAACCTTACTATCACTCACTAAGTGAAATTGACGCCAGAGCATTTGCCGCCTTGGCGAGGCTATATTATTAAGCAGTAGGAGACCTGATATGAAAAGAAGAAAAATTATTATTGTACTTTTTTGTATGATACTTTTGGGTATTATATTGTATTTTTCATACCGTAAAAACCCAGAGGAGATCAGCTTTAAAAATAAGCTTTATCTGACGGAATTAACACATAACAGCAATCTACCTATACAGCTTATGAAAAAAGTTGACCTTACGGAACAGGAAAGAAAAGAGTTTTCTATAGATAATCCTTATTTAGTTCAAATTACTGAGGATACAACAGCGTATGGGCGTCCATATCCATATGATAACTCGGAAAATATATATATAACCAATCTTTTTATTTATGATGAACACTATAATGTTTTTGGGTTGGCAATCAGTGATGATATTGAAAAAGCAAAAAAAACAATGAAGAAATATGGCTACATGAGAAACATTTTCTTTATTCCTGATGTTGCATATAAAAAAGGAGACGTACGCATTCGATTCGAAACATCAGCGGATAATCATATAGAGGAAATAATAGTATCTTGTTATCGGTATACACTATACGACTTCTTAACTGATTATTAATTACATTAAGCACAGTTTATGTTTTATTAAGCTTCAACGAAAGCTTACTATCACTCACCAAGTGAATCTGACGCTAGAGCGTTTGCCGCTTTGGCGAGGCTATATTATTAAGCAGCAGGAGACCTGATATGAAAAGAAGAAAAATTATTATTGCACTTTTTTCCATGATGCTTTTGAATATTATATTGTATTTTTCATGCCACAAAAGACCGGAAGAAATCAGCTTTAAGAACAAGCTTTATCTAAGGGAATTATCACTTAACAGTGATTTACCAATGCAGCTTATGGAAAAGGTCGACCTTACGGAATGGGAAAAAGAAAATTTTTTTATAAATCCTGATTCCTATGTGGTTCAAATTGCAGAAAATACAAAAGCGTATGTGCGTTCATACCCATATGGAGACTCAGAAAACATATATATAACTCTTATTTATATTTATGATAATAACTATAATGTTTTGGGGCTGTCAATTGGTGACAACCTTGAAAAATTGGAAAAAACAATGAAGCATTATGGCTACATGAGAGATATTTCCGAACCCTTCAATATTACATATAAAAAGGGTGAGGTATATGTTCGGTTTTATATGTCATCTGATAATTATATAGAAGAAATATGCGTATTTTGTTATCGGCATACATTATACAACCTTTTAATTGGTTATTAATTTTAAACACAGTTTATATTTTATTAAATTTCCATGAAAAGCTTACTACCATCTGCCACGTGAAGCAGACACCAGAGCATTTGCCGCTTTAGCGAGGCTATACTATTAAGCAAGGAGAGAGCTCATATGAAAAGAAAAATTATTATACTTTTTATTATAATACTTTTGGGCAGGATATTATTTCTTTCCTTCTGCAAAAACCCGGAAGAAATTAACTTTAAAAATAAGTTTTATGCAATGGAAATAACACATAACAGTAATTTACCTATACAGCTTATGGAAAAAGTTGATTTTACGGAGCAGGAAAATGAAGATTTTTCTATCTATACCGCTTATAGTGACGCTATGTTTTACGACAGATATAACCCTTACCCACATGATGACCCGGATAATATGTATATAACCAACATTTTTATTTATAGTGATAGCTATAATGTTTTGGGGCTGTCAATTGGTGATGACCTTGAAGAAATAGAAAAAACAATGGAGCTATATGGTTATATGAGAGATATTTTCTATCTCCCCGATATTTCGTATAAAAAAGGGGATATCCATATTGGGTTTGATGTATCGTCGGATAATCATATAGAAGAAATACGCATATCCTATCTTCGTCTTTCACTATACGACCTCTTAGTTTATTATTAATTGCATAAACTACGGTCCATATTTAGATTTGCTCCCATACAAAGAAGATGTTTTGTTTAATTACGGAGGATTATGGAATTGCTGACGTTCAAGAGAGGAGAGCTCATATGAAAAGAAAAATTATTATACTTTTTATTATAATACTTTTGGGTCGGATATTATTTCTTTCCTTCTGCAAAAACCCGGAAGAAATCAACTTTAAAAATAAGTTTTATGCAATGGAATTAACACATAACAGTAATTTACCAATGCAGCTTATGGAAAAGGTTGACTTTTCGGAACAGGAAAGTGAAGAATATTCTATCTATAGTTCCCCTTATAGCGACTTTTTTATAGGGATACTTCAAGGTGCCGATGTGGTTTCCCCTTATGCAGTTGACGACCCGGATATGTATATAATTCTCATTTCTATTTGTAGTAATAACTATAATGTTTTGGGTCTGTCAATCGGTGATGATATAGAAGCGCTGGAAAAAACAATGAAGCAATATGGCTATATGAGAGACCTTTTCCGTCTCCCTTATTTGTCGTATAAAAAGGGGGACATCCATATTGATGTTGATATGTCGTATAAAAAGGGGGACATCCATATTGATGTTGATATGTCGTCAGACAATCATATAGAAAAAATAGCAATATATTATCTTCCGTATTCACTATACGACTTTTTAGGCATCCTTGATTTTTAAGCTTCGATGTAAGCTTACTACCACTCGCCACGTGAAGCATATGACAGAGCGTTTGCCGCCTTGGCGAGGCTATACTATTAATCAATGTTCCAAAGCAGCGACGTCTGAAGAAGTCTCCCCTTATGGTTTCCACTCATATATATAAACCTTCTCGTCAGGATCGTCCTTATATGAGCCGAGCTTTATTATTTCCTTAAGCTCGAAGGGGGTATTTCGCATTGCCTCCATCATCTCATAGGTGCAGTAATAAAGTATAACCGTTGTTTTTCTGGGACTGCATTTCACTGAGCATACGATTTTATCAAGAATTTTTGCAAGTATATCCCTTGAAAAGGGATTGAACATGTAAAAGAAATTATCATGGGGCTGTATATCATAGTCCTCCGCTTTAATATTGAAAAGGTGAAATTTATCCTCCTGATTTTTAAATCTTACATGATAATAGGCGGCGTTTTCCTTCAGCTTTTCAAAAATTTTACTGTCGTATTCAATTCCCGTCACATGACACATAAATTTCTGATTGCAAAAAAATAAAACCCGACCCATGCCGCAGCCGATGTCAACAAGTGTATCGTCCTTCGTAAGGCTTACCCGGTCAAATATTTTTACAAGCCCGTCATACTCGGAGGCTGCATAGGAATAATTTGTTTCCGTGTCCGTTCTTGCTCCGATTTTTGTTCCGCTTTTTGCGGAAACGCTGTTTTTTTCCACAGATTTTTCCGCAAAATTTTCCGCAGAAGCCGGCTTGCCCTCCGAAGTATTAATACCTAAAAATTTTTCAAATGAAAGCTCTGATATTTTATTCATAAGATATTTCCAAATTTTTCCTAAATCTTTTTATTATTTATTATTTTTCGCTGCTGCATATATAAAACAGACATTGCAAATTTCAATTAAATTACAATTGTTTTTCAAAAACATATCTTATCATTTCATTGGCGTTATCTTTATAACAAGCTTCACGGGAGCTGCTGCCTGACTTCCTCCCATATCAAGGAAATAAACAGCCTCCGCATTTATTGCCCCATTGTCCGGCTGTTCAAACTTGTAGCGTATTGTTTTTAACGTGACGGCTATATCCCCATATGCCGTTCCATACAGAGAATGGTGGACAAGCCCCTCCTCATAAATAAAATCAGAAACAAGCTCGCCCCGCCTTGTGACACGCATGCTTTGGGGATTTATCAAAATCGTTGTCCTCGTCATTTTTTTATTCCCTGATAAATCCTCAACATATACAAGCCGGAAATGCTGCTGCCCCTGATGTTCCATTACTGCAAATATTTTAGTCTCACTTACTTCACCGTTTTCATCCGTTGTGACAAGCTCCACATTTACCTTCATATGATAAACTCCTAATAGCTTTCTATATCAACTACATTTACGGTATCAACATGTATCGGCAGTACCCTATCCGCAAATGCCTTGAATTTGTCCACGCCGTCACTTACATAAAACTCATACAAGGGCGTTTTATTTTCAGTACAGAGCATATTTTTTTCACCCAAAATATTTTTCAGCTCCTTTGCCGTTTCGTATGCAGGATTAATAAGGGTAACCTTTTCACCCATATACCTTTTAATTGGATTGGACAGCAGCGGATAATGGGTACAGCCAAGCACAAGGGAATCAACCCTGTACTCCTTAAGCTCAGACAAATATCTGTCAACCATGTCGTCTGTTATCCTGTCCTCAATAAGTCCCTCCTCAACGAGAGGCACAAAAAGCGGGCATGCCTTACCGACAACCGTTACCTCCTTGTCGAGCTGTCTGATATAATCCGTGTATATACCTGACTTTATTGTTCCCTCCGTTGCAATGATGCCGACGCTTTTTGTCTTGGACATCTCCACTGCCATTTTTGCGCCCGGTCTTACAACTCCAACAACCGGAAGCTTCATCTCGTCCCTCATATCCTCAAGGGCAAGGGCGCTTGCAGTGTTGCAGGCAAAAACGATAGCCTTCACATTCTGGGTCATAAGAAATCTCACTATCTGTCTGGAAAATTTAAGTACCGTCTGCTTGGATTTACTTCCATAGGGAACGCGGGCGGTATCGCCAAAATATACAATATTTTCACTTGGAAGCTGACGCATTATTTCCCTTACAACCGTAAGTCCGCCAACTCCCGAATCAAATACTCCGATCGGTGCTTCCATAAAAGCCTCCTTAATTTCTTTCATTTGCCATGTCAATAAGCGTTTCAACAAGCTTATTTATATCATAACCCCTTGCCGCCCAAAGCATTGGGTACATGCTGATGGAGGTAAAGCCCGGAAGCGTATTTATCTCGTTAAACACAACGCTGTTTGTTTCCTTTTCCATAAAAAAGTCCACTCTTGCAAGTCCAAAGCCGTCGATGGCATTAAATATTTTTACCGCCTTGTCGCGTATCTCCTCCGCCACGCCATCCGGAAGCGCAGGATCAATCACCGTCTTTGAATCCTCACTGTTGTATTTTGCATCATAATCATAAAATTCCACGGCAGAAAGTATTTCTCCCACACCTGACGCCTTTGCGGTTTTATCGTGACCTAAAACGGCACATTCAAGCTCCCTTCCCACGATTGTCTCCTCAACCAGAATCTTGTAATCATGCTCTGCCGCAAGCTTTAACGCAACTATAAGGGCTTCCCTGTTTTCCGCCTTTGAAACTCCCTTTGAGGAGCCTGACTTTGAAGGCTTCACAAAAACAGGATAATCAAGCTCTGCTTCAACCCTCGCTGTAACCTCCTCCATATCCGAAAGCTCGTTTTTAAGAACAGGCACATATTTTGCCTGACGGATATTGAGCGTGTCAACAATAAGCTTTGTATAAAATTTATCCATTGCCGCCGCTGATGCAAGCACGCCGCAGCCTACATAAGGTATGCCTGCCGCCTCAAAAAGCCCCTGTATCGTTCCGTCCTCGCCGTACATGCCGTGGAGAACAGGAAATGCAACGTCAAGCCTTATATGTTCTGTAACATTATATGTACCATTTTCCTCCGAATATATGATAAGCTCGCCCTTTGTATCCGGTGAAATAATTGCATGACTGCCGCTTTCCTGCCAGCCACCGTTTTCAATGTCCGCCACGTCCTTGGCAAGAAGCCATGTTCCCTCCCTTGTTATTCCAACAAGATACGGATTATATTTTTCCCTGTCAAGAGCATTTATTATCGTAACCACGGAAATACATGATATTTCATGCTCCGAAGACCTTCCTCCAAAAATCACTGCAATATTTTTCTTTTCCATAGCTTCCTCCAAAATTTATTTTAATTTATATTCTTATTTGCAGACAGAGCCTTTCAGTCTGATACCCACCGGAAACAGTGGGGAATAAAAATAAAAACATAGGTAATATTGACGCTATTTGCGATGTTCTTTCGCAAATTACAATTTGCGTTTACGCACATTGTACCATTCAAGTACAAGCAAAGTCAATAGTACCTATGTTTATAGTATATGTTTAAATTCCCTTGATATTTCCATATAATCCGCCACCCATAATCAAGGGGCTGTCATATTAAGGTTATTTACGGTATAATATAAAAAAATCGTTTGAAGACGTCGGTACTTAGGTGGCGTATTTTGGCACATTAGTACCGTTACGTCGGAAACGAGCGCAAGCGTATTTTTTGATATTATACCGTAAAAAATCCTTATTGTGACAGCCCCTTGAAGTCAAAGACCAAGCCACTCTAAAAGCTTAAACTTAACCTTGACATCCTTTTTGTCAACCTCTCTGTTTATAAACAGCTTTTCGTACTCCTCCTCGGATAAGCACCTTTCCAGTTCCTCCGCATCCTCCTTCGTTATGACCGCCGCCGAATCATATGTGTAGCAGGTCATGGGATATAACACGCACCAGAAGTTTTCTCCCTGCGCAGCGCCTATATCTATCCTCAACGCCTGATATTCCCCTGCCGGAAAAACCATGTCCCCATACTGTCTTATGGGAAAATAATCGTTGGAAATGTAAACCTTTACAGGGTATGTGAAGCCTGCTTCATCGATTGTCCTCACTGCAATTTCCTGTATCTGCTCCAAATTCTCTGACAGATAAAGGAGTACCTCCTCCTTTGTGTGATTTCCCTCAAGCTCTCCGCCTATTTCCATGAGAACGGCATCACGTACCGCATACTTTAAAGCAATATCCTCGGTGCTGTCGCTGTTCGCCTTTACATGAAATCTGAGTATGGCGTCCTCCAGGCTTGTACATTCCGGCGGATTGGTGTTTGCCGTTTTAAGCCCTGCGGCGTCTGCGCCATCATCATTTACGCTGAAAACCTCTGCGGCGTTATCATATTTTGCCATCATGTTTCCCTCTAAAATATTTTTGAAATGTATTCCATATGACAGACCGACTCCGCCTACAACTCCTAAAAATATGCCGATTATTGCTCCTCTTGCAATACGTCCCGCATTACTTCTTTCCATAAAATGCCTCCTATCTTTTTTGAACGTTGCCGTATTTAGATAGAGCATTCCCATTTATTTCAAATTGTATACCTCACTTATCAGTTCCATAAGAGTGTATTCATTTCCCTCAGCCTCAACCTTTGTGGATTTGCTTACATTCGGCATGTCCGAGGTTTCAAGCAGGATATCCATATAATTCTGCCAGCCTCCCAGCAGTACAATTTTCTTCATATGTCCCATATCCGGCATCATTTTATTTTTTTCGTTATAGGCATTCACTGCATCCTCTAAATTTATTCCCTCATAGGAATGCTCCTCGGTTTTCAGCTTCGCTCCCGTATCACCCTTATATTCCGATAAATCTGCAATTTTAAATGTAAAAATATAGGACTTTTCATACCCTGCATCCGTAAGGGTTGCAAGCTCCAGTGTATTTCCGCCCTCAATTTTAAGCTCCGTCACATAGGCTCTGCCCTCGATGGACGGAGCCTTTGAAGCCTTTGCCTCAGCATTGCGGACGCCTCCTGCAAGCCCATCCATGATATCCCTTCCCTTGCAGCCTGTAAAGGTAAAGGACACTGCCACACATACAGCCAATATTTTCAGAGCCTCCATTTTTCCCTTTCTCAGTCCAATTCTGTTATCTTTTTCTCTGTCATTTTCTTTTCTGCCATTTATTTTTCTACCAATTTCTTCTCTGTTATCTTTTTCTCCGCCGTTTTCTTTTTTGTTATATTCTTCTCTATTATCTTTTTCTCTGTCATTTATCTCTCTGCCGTTTTCCGCCGTCTGTTTTTTTCTTTCCCCGTATTTCATAACTGCCAGCAATATAGCGGGCACAATAAGGCTTATGGCTATATCCGCCCATATCATATAGGTGACGACAAAATTTCTCCACCAGTCCGCATTCAACAACGCGATAAAAATAAGAACAAGGAGGGTTATCACCGCCAATGTTTTTCTGTAGCTTTTTTCCTTCTCAAACCGCAGCATGGAGCCTGCAAATTCCTTGGCGTAAAAAATATATCCGCTCACGGTTGCAAAAACGCCTATGATCCAGAAGGCAAAAACAGGATAATCAAGCCGCCTTACGGTATCGCTGGACACAGAAGCTGTCTGCATGACATTTAACGCGGAGCCCTGACCGCTTCCCGCCCAGCCTGCGCCGATAATGCCCACCACATAAACATAGGCAAGAACCATTGTTATTATAATCCACAATAAAATACGGAGGTCATTTTTCCAGCTTCTTTTTTTCTCCCTGTTAAGAGTCATCATCATAAGCTCCACGGAGCTTAAAGGAATGAGAATGCCGTAGCCTGCCTCCCATATGCCTCCTGATGTAAAGTCACCGGCAGTTAAAACGGGCCATGAAAATGAATCCCATTTTATATTTGTTATGGATAACACCGCCACCAATATGAGCGGTATAATCATCCACCAGAAAAGGAACTCCAAAAGCCTTCCCCTTTTTTCGATATCCCTCGCAGCGCCATATCCGCTTATGAGAACAAAGGAAATTAAAATTGCCCACAGATTAAAGCTCCGCAGCATATATTCCTGAACGATAAGGGCAAAAAATACGGATATTACCGCCGCCTTAATCATATATCTCAGGGAGTATATTCCCTCCAGCACCCTTCCGAAGCCGCCCATTGAATTGTGCAGCATATCAATGAAGCCCATCGGAAAACATACCGAATAGTAATAAATAATAATACCGTACAAGGCAAACAGACATAAGCCCAGCACGAATGCAACTATATGAAATTTCCCTGCAAGCCCCGTCGCAAGATACGGAACAAAAATAATTCCCACTGCAATATTTTCAAGTATTCCTATACGGAACGCCTGCCTGCCTGATATTTTTCCGTTATCCAGATACATTTACTCCTGCTCTCCCTTCTGCTTCAGCCTTCTTTTATTTTTCTTCCTCACCCATATCGGTCTGTTCACCATAACCTTTATTGGCGACCTTACCAGAAAGTCCTGTTTTCCCTGCATTCCGTCAATGCCTCCGCCCACGGCAGGAGCCATATAAGGGACGCCGAAGCTTGTAAGCTCCGATAAATGAATTGCTATTATTATGAGCCCCAGAATAAATCCGTATAAGCCAAGACACGCAGATGTTAAAAGTATAAAGAATTTAAGCAGCCGGAATACGGAGGCAAACACCTCATTTGGAATGGCGAAAGAGGCAATTGCCGTAAGCGCCACAACTATGACAACCATTGTGCTTACAATTCCCGCCTCCACTGCCGACTGACCCACAATAAGACCTCCCACCACGCCGATTGTATTTCCAAGGGGACCGGGCAGCCTGATACCTGCCTCCCTCAACAGCTCAAACAAAAATTCCATAATCAGAACCTCAATGACAATGGGAAATGTAACAAGGGTGCGGGCAGAGGATATTGCATATAAAAGGGTTGTAGGAATTACCTCGCTCTGATATACGGTCACCGCCACATAAAAGCCCGGCAGAACAACGGAAAGAAATGCCGCTATATACCGAAGAAACCTTGCAAAGGTTCCAACCGCCCATCTGTTATAGTAATCATCGGAAGCCTGCATCAGCATATTAAAATTGCTTGGCGCAATTATAACCTCAGGTGAATTGTCAAAAACAATCGCAACCCTTCCCTCCGTAATGGCCGATGCAACCTTATCGGGACGGGTTGTAGACTGAAACACGGGAAATGGCGAATACCATTTCTCCTCCAGAAGATGCTCCGCCATACCGCTGTCATAAACGGCGTCTATATCATACTTCTCAAATCTTTCCTTAATATTTTCCACAAGTCCCGGCTTTACCACATCCGAAAGATACATAAGCGCATAATCCGTTCTTGAACGCTGTCCCAAAGAGCTTTGCTCAACCTTAAGCTTTGCGTCCCTGATACGTCTTCTTATAAGCGCCGTTGACTGTCGGAAGCCCTCATTAAAGCTGTCCTTTGGTCCCCGCATTCCCGATTCACTGTCATTTGTGCTCACGGACCTTAATGGCAGCTTTTTTGTGGACATAACCATCGCCTTTGCATATCCGTCAACAAATATTGCCGTATCTCCCTTCAGCACAGAGCCAATCACAGAGTCAAAGGACTTGTCCTCCTTAATGTCTGCAGTCTGCGCCTCACGGTACAAAATGGAATCCCATAAATTCCTTCCGTCCTCGTAGCGCCATTCATAGGACACCGGCTTAATGATTGTCTCCTCAACCATGCCGTTATCCGTAAGACCGTCAATATAAATTATGTGAAGTCTTGCATTCCCCTGCTCCCTCTCTATGACAAAGGTTTTTTGTACCACGTCACCGCATTTATCAAAAAGTGTTTTAAGCACCGAAATATTTTCATCAAGGCTTCTCTGCATCTGAACCTTAAGCTTGTTGTCACTGTCAAACAGCTTATCAACGTCCGCACCCATGCCAATCCCCCTGCCCATATATAATGTGTCTAAATTTTATGGCTAGTATATACAGAATTACCTTTTTTATGCAAAAAACAGGCTGCCCCGTTAAGATAAAATCTTAGGATGGCAGCCTGCCCATTATAATTTAGTTTATGAAGCTGTTATTTAGCCTCGTCAGCCCACTGGTCTAAAAGCTCATTTACCCTGCTGTTTGTTTTCTGTGAAATCTCAGGAAGATCACTTCCCCAAGATTTGGTAGCAGCTTTATAGCCCTTCTCAATAGCCTTTCTCATCTCCTCAACCTTGCTTGCGTCGCCACCGGTGAGAGCCTTAGCAAAATCAACAATTCTTGAAGCTGTCTGCTCAACGCCCCAATATCCGTCGTCAGCAACATCCTTCTTTGCCTGAGCAACCGTTTCAGGGTCAACGGCAATCTTGCCATCCTTAACCGCTGTCATCAAATCACCGAGAGATGCATACTGATGTGTCTCACTCTGCTTTGTGAGGAGCTTGTCAACAAGTGACTGAAGTGATGCAAAACGTGCTTCAGCGTCAGCCTTTAACTTCTCTATCGTAGCAGCATCAACCTTTGAAGACTTAGCGCTTGATGCTGTATATGTAGCCGCTACAGAAGTTTTTGATGCCTCTGATTTCTCGTATACTACTGCTGATTCATCCGTTGCTGCTGCAACAGCTTCCTTTTTTACGGTAGCAGATGATGCAGCGTATGATGCAGTGTACACATTTGAATTAACTCCGTTTAATTCCATATCCATTACCCTCCTTGGTTATATCTGAATGCTAGACTAAGCCCCTCCAACAATGCGGTACCACCGCCTTAGTTGAAAGAGCTTGATATCTTATAAGGTTTGTACTTTCAATTAATATATCGGTTATTAATTATATTACTTAACCTTTTATATGAAATTTTTTGTGCTGTTACTTAATTATATGCAACACATTCCTGAAACATTCGTCATTCGGGGCTGTCGCAATAAGGATTTATTTTCTTAGTAACTATGCATTTTAAACAAAGAAAAGCGGAAGTTAAGTAACACGTTGGAGCGTTCTTTGTTTAAAATGTATTATGAAAGAGAATTAAAATCCTTATTGCGACAGCTCCCTTCTTTTTATGATTTTACAATGATAAGTCTGTCGCCCTCCTTAATTGCATCCGATTCCAGATTATTTACCTTCCGTATGGACTCCGTTGTAGCATAATATTTTCTTGCAATGGACCATATGGTATCATCTTTTTTAACAACATAACCGACAATTCCCGGCATTGCTCCCTTTTTCTCATAATCTATTTCATTCAGCTTCATATCCGTAATTACGTTTGACGATGTCTTTTCAAATACGGATATGCCAAGGCTTATCTGCGCCTTTATTTCCATTTCCTCACTGTTCAGAAGCGTTGCCCCCAACTGGTCGAGGTCAGGCACTATTCTGATGGAGGTTTCCTTATTCATGTCAGCCGCTTCAACAAAATGCTCAAACGGTACATGCACATTCATGCAGTTCATAGGATCATCATTGCTGGATATGTACAAAACATTACATTTTACAACGCCTGATATATGTATGATTCCTTTGCCCGCCATACCTTCTGTTTTATCAGGGGCAAAATCTCCACCGTCCTCCTGAACATACTGCATTGCCTCGCTGTCTTTTTTAACGCTTACGTCATCAATGTCAACATTACCGTAAATATGGCATATCTGCAAAAGCTTTCCGCCCTCGCTGCTTATCCGTTTTCTGTGGCTTACCTTTGCCTTTGCAACATTTCTCATCAAGAGATTTTCATATTCAAAGACCTCCGTCTCCGGCTCAACCTGAACCTGAGGGGAATACAGGTCAGCCAGAAGCGTAGCCTCTTTGTCCTCATAAAGCCTTATATTCATGTCAACGCAGTAGTCCACTCCGATAATTCTCGGCTCACCGTCCGCATCCTGTCTTATTGTTACATCTCCCTTGCCAAGAGCGCAGTTTGATTCCAGAACCATTCCCTCTGTCGTGCCCTGACATTCAATTTCCTTTGTTATTGCTCTTACAGAGAAAAGATACTGTATCGGCAGATGCTCCTCCTGCCCCTTATATATTATAAATATTTCAACCTCGCCTCTTATCAGAAGGGAATTATCTCCTGCCTTTGTATCCATATTGCGAAGCTCAACGGAGGACCATAAAATTTCACTTATGTTAGGCTTCGTCTTCGGAATGTCAATCTCCTCTTTTATCCGGAAAACATCACGCTTGCATATTGCCGTTTCCGTGTATGCCACCTTTTTATACTGACATTCAATTCCCTGTCCGTTATCTAAATCTACGGCCGCATTTACCTTATCCTCATGGTAAATGCTTACCTCATTTCCTATAAGTCCCCTTACCTCCAGCTTTCTTGAGTTGATAATGCTGATGGTTAAATCCTCAAGGCGGCATCTGCTCTCTGCGCGGTTTGACTTACATGCGCCATCAATATTTACAAAATCCTCTATGGGTATTTCTCCGCAAAATACCTCCATATTCTGTTTATCCTTGTCTGTCTTGTACATTACCTTAAAATAAACAACGCCTACGACACGTACCTTTCCCTCATCACAGGATACGTCCTCCACAACCACATTTCCATCCGTGGCAATTATATTTTCTATATCATCCTTGCAGTCCGGAATATTAAAATCGTCATCTATTGTAAGCTGTGAGTATTTCGACGTTTTCAAAATACTCGTATGTATATCCTTTCTTACAAAATCCATACGCCCTCCAAAAATAATTATGACATTTATAACCTATGTTTTAAAATATATTCCAAATGTTCTGCAATTATTCATAAAATCAATCAACGTTAAACACCACGGGCCGGTCTATTTTTTCGCATTTAATTACAATGTACGGACACATGGACGGCTCGCTTGCGGAAGCATCCGATTCCGTCTGTTTACTTGTTGACAAATCCGCATCAATATATATTGCATTTTCCGTCAGAAATAAATCATTTATGACAACACTGTAATTCGCCCTGCTGTGCTCCCCGTAGCCCACGGCTATATACAGGTACTCGCCGCTTATATATGACAGCTTAAACGGTTTTGCCTTTTTTTCGTCAATGATTGTCCTCAGCTCATCAGGCATTCTTGTGCTGTCACATACTGTAAATTCTATATCCTTGCGCACCTCCTCCCTGTCCTTGCTGCTGCATCCTGCCGCCAGAACAGACACTAAGCAGACAAATAAAAATGGAACGATTTTGATAAATTTCTTTACTGCCTTCACCCTTTACCAGCTCCTATATAGCTTTAAAAAATAATATGTGACAATTTATCCAATCATTCCATTTTTTGTATATTTTTTATTTAGTATTGACAACTGTATATAATCTGTATATAATCCATATATGCAGAAGGAGAAAGCTATGGAAATTATAATAAGTAATTCAAGTGGTGTTCCAATATATGAACAGATTAAAGAGCAAATAAAAGTAAAAATAGTGTCCAATGAACTGAAAGCAGGAGAATTATTACCATCCATAAGAAATCTTGCAAAAGATTTAAGATGCAGTGTAATAACAACAAAAAATGCTTATGAGGAATTAGTGAATGAAGGCTATATTAAAACTATTCCATCAAAAGGCTTCTATGTAGCAGAAGTAAATATAGAAATTGCTTATGAAGAACAGCTAAACAAAATAGAGAAAATGTTAGATTCAGCAGTCAGCATTGCCAAAATGAACAATATACCACGAAAAACTATAAATGAAATATTAGATATATTATATGAGGAGGAAAATTAAATGGAAAATATATTAGAAATTAAAAATTTATCCAAAAAATATAAAGATTTTGAGTTAAAAGATATTAACCTGAAATTACCAAAAGGAATGATTTTAGGTTTTATCGGAGAAAATGGAGCCGGAAAAACGACTACAATTAAAGCCATTTTAGACATTATTAAAAATTATAAAGGCGAAATTAAAATATTTGGTCTTGATAATAGAAAAGATGAGAAGAAAATAAAAGAAGATATCGGTGTAGTATTAGATGATATGTTCTTTCCGGAAATTCTTACTCCGAATGACATAAACAGTATTATGAAAGACACTTATAACAATTGGGACTCCGGTCTGTATTTTAAATACTTAACCGATTTTTCATTACCTAAAAATAAACAAATTAAAACGTTATCAAAAGGTATGAAGAAAAAATTAGAGATAGCAGCTGCACTTTCTCATCATCCTAAATTGCTTATTTTAGATGAACCAACAAGTGGTCTTGATCCCATTGCCCGAAATGAGGTAATAGATATTTTTCAAGATTTTATACAAAATGAAGAATGTGGAGTTTTGTTATCAAGTCATATCACAACGGATTTGGAACACATTGCAGATTATATAACTTTTATTAACAACGGCAAAATATTGTTGTCAAAAACTTGTGATGAATTATTAGAAAACTACGGAATTGTGAAATGTACTGAATCCGAATTTAAAAAATTGGACAAAACTGATTTTATTAAATATAAGAAAAAGAAATATGAATATGAAGTGCTGATTGAGAATAAAACTGCGTTTAATAAAAAATATGGTATCAATACAATAGATAAAATAACACTTGAAGATCTAATGTTGTTAATGATTAAAGGGGTGAAATAATGTTAGGATTAATTAAAAAAGATTTATTGATTATTAGAAGCAATCTAAAAATTTTGATAATTTTATTCCTGGTGTATGGTGTTATGGCTTTGCAAGGAGAAATGGATGTATCATTTGTATTACCATTTATGAGTGTAGTGATAATGATGTCAACCTTTAGTTATGATACTTATAATAAATGGGATGCTTATGTCTGTTCCTTACCTAACGGAAGAAAAAATAGTGTTTCCGCGAAGTATTTGGCTACAATAATACTTCTTACAATAACTACAATTATTATAACAGCACTTGCAGTTATAATTTCTTATACTCACACTAAGGCAGTAAATTTTGACGATATTTTAATGACAGTATTTGGTCCGGTATTCGCTACTATTTTATTACAGTCATTTATGTATCCGGCAATTTACAAATTTGGCGTGGAAAAAGCCCGAATAGGAATATTTATAGTAATATTCGGAGTTACAATTATCGCAAGTATAATAGCAAAGTTTATCAATTTTAAATCATTTTTTCAAAAATTAGATGCTCTGAACAATTATTGGTTAATTATAGTTCCAATAATTATGATTACAGTTTTATATGCATCTTATAAAATATCAGAAAAAATATATAAAAATAAAGAATATTAGTTTCAATAACAACGGGGACTGCCACAGAAAGGTTTTTCAGTATAGCAGTCCCCGCACAGCTTTTAAAAGGATTTATCTATAAATGGTATGGCTCTGTGAATTAACGTAACATCATTTTCCACATCATAGGTAAATGCAATGTTCACATTCACCTTTTCCCCGTCCTGATATACAAACTCATTTATGCCTGTACTGTATGCATATACGCACATACCCTCATCAAGCTCGATTTCCTTTACCCTTTTTGCGTCCATCTCGTTAAAAAAGCTGTTTGCTTCATTTTCCATTTCCTGCTGCGTAAGCTTTCCCTTGACCTGACTGCATACATAAAGATTTGTGTTTGCACCCATTCCAAGCTCCTCGTACATATTCACAAGAATGTCCTTGTACTCATACACGGACGCTGTTGCCGCTCCCTTTAAATTTATATCTATCAATACGTAATTTTCATATTCCTGCTGCCCGTATTCATCCGCAACGGAAACGGATATAAGCTTGATTTTTGTATCACCCTGCGCCCCAAGCTTTACAAGCTCTGTGGTTTCATTATCGTTATCCTGTCTGTGGTTTATTTCATAGCCAGATGTAATGCCAAGCTTTTCAGCAAATTTTTTTACCATCTGTTCCTTTTTTGACGGACTAAGCTCCTGCCTGTCATAAAAGGCATAAGCTCTCACGCTGCTCTCGGATATTCCCGAAACGCCCTCGCTCATAACCTGCTGTACCATTTTTTTCTCACGGTTGACAGAGGCATTTATAAAAAGCTGTAAAAGCACTGCCGACCATATTAACGCTATAAGATATATTTTTGATTTCTTATTCATAACTGACCTCCACATTGTTTCTATTAGTTATGAGCAAAACTCTATATTTTAGAAATGCTGCGTTCTGCTCATCTCTATTTGTATTTTAATTGTTGACAGTTTTTTTTGTTGCCATACATATGAACTTTGATATAGAATGTATAGGTGTATAAATACCGTACCCGTTACTTAGTCAAAAACCCCGCCGCAGGCAGTCACCTGGCTCGTTGCTCGCAGGAATAAAACATGCATGAAAAAGGATTATAAATATGAACAGATTGAAAGCTTATATAGAAAATGTTACAAATAAAAAGCTGTCATTATCGGACGTACAGCTTCGGCAGTTTGAAATGTTTTACGAAATGTTGCTTGAACGCAACAAGGTTATGAATCTCACTGCAATTACGGACAGGGAGGAGGTTATTTTAAAGCATTTTATTGACAGCCTTTCCATTGCCGGGTGCTTTGACATGTCGGCGGAACTGTCAGTAATCGATGTGGGAACGGGAGCAGGCTTTCCGGGCATTCCCCTTAAGATAGCTTTTCCTTGGATTGACATAACACTTTTTGATTCCTTAAATAAAAGGATTGTTTTTATTCAGGACGTTATCCGTGAGCTCGGACTTGAAAAATGCAATACGATACACGGCAGGGCGGAGGACGGCGGACGAAATAAGCTTCTGCGTGAGCGCTTTGACCTTGCCGTATCACGCGCAGTTGCAAACCTTTCCACCCTGTCAGAATACTGCCTGCCCTTTGTAAAGCAGGGAGGACACTTCATTTCCTACAAAACAGATTCTGCCGATGAGGAAACCATAAAAGCAAAAGCTGCAATATCTACATTAGGCGGCGCTCATAAGAAAACCGTAAAACTGGTGCTTCCCGATTCCGACATAGGCCGAGGCCTTGTTATAATAAAAAAAGTAAAGACTACGCCTAAGTCTTATCCGAGAAAAGCCGGCATGGCAAACAAACAGCCCCTTTAATGAAAGGGGCTGTCTGTTTTTAGAATGAATTACTCTTACGGATTTTTGTCTGTTTTTTTCTCATGGCGTTTGTCCTGACGCTTCTGCCTTAATTCATCCTGTCTCTCTTTTATATTTTCCATTCCTTTTTTATCTGTTGGAAGCATTGTTTTTATTGCAAAAACCTTTCCGTCCTTCGTCTGTTTAAACCTTATCTTTCCTGCCACAAGTCCATGATACCAGCATCTTCCTACACCGACATAGGTATTTGGTGTGTTCACAAACCACTTTATCTTTTTTGTAAGCTTCTTCCTGCATTTGTAGCATCTCATTGTGGTAAGGTCTTTATCAGATATAGCTTCGTTTTTGTCATTATACACTCTCGTAATATGCTCCATATAATTTTTATGGTAGGAAATTATTTCTTCATTTTTTTCCTGAGGCGTATTGTAAATGTCGTAAGAATATCTGTCCTCCAAGTCACTTGGATTTATTTCCTTTAAAACCCTTCCGGTGTAATAAGCATCATTTACCGCTGAATGAAACGGCCGGTCTATGGAAATACCAAGCTTATTAACTGCCTTCTCAAGCTTTGCAATGGCACCATCATCATCTATAAGGTCAGCATATATTTGCTGGACATTATAAAATTTAAGTGGAAACTCCAATTGCTTCATGTAATAGTAATCCATATTATTTTGCAGATAGTTTAAATCCATGGCGCCCCACGTACAAAAAATGTAATCTTCTCCGCACCATTTTATAAACTCCCTGCAAACCATGTCAAAAGGTCTTCCTTTTTTCAGGGTATCCTCATTATAATTTAATATGGCTTTTATATGAGGCTGCAGCTTTCGGTAAAGCCTCGGCTTAACTATACTGGAATAGCTGTCTGTCATATTTAATTTTTCATCGAGCTTTACAGCTCCGATTTCAATTATCTCAAATGGCATCCTGGGGTTTTCATGTTCCCTGCCGCCGCAGCTCTGATTCCATTCAAGATCCAAAACAATATAGTTCATATCAAATCCTTTGTCAAAATTATAAATTCATAACCTTAAGCCGGGTATATTCCATATCATCATCTAAGGTGTTTACCATCTCCGGCATTTCATATACCTTATCGTCCTCATACTCATCCATTTCATCATCCGTGTCATCTTCGTAATCGTCCGTTTCATCTACCATATCATCTTCATAGTCATCCGTTTCATCTACCATATCATCTTCATAGTCGTCCGTTTCGTCTTCCATATCATCCTCGTAGTCGTCCATTTCGTCTTCATAGTCATCTATATCATCTTCGTAGATGTCTGTTTTGTCTTTGGTATCATTATCTTTGTATTCATCCAGGTTGTCAACCATACCTAAGCTGTCAATCAGCCCTAAATAATCAAGCATAACCAGGTCATCTGTTGCAGCTAAATCATCCGCAGCATCCGTACTATCAACTGTATCTGCATTTTCAACTGCAGCAAAATTGTCTGTCATGTATAAAGCATTTTCCACATCCGGGCCAGCAGCGTTTTCCATATTATCAGTCATATCCGGATTACCAAATATATCTAAATTATCTACCTCATCCAAATCATTAAACATATCCATGTTCGCCATATCCGCATTATCAACTACGTCCAGATTATCAGCATCTACTCTGCTGATAGCATTCTCCTTGTGACTTCCCTGCTCTAAGCTCCTGCATATATCATTCAAAATTTCAATAGCTTCATCCGATAATTTAGCATTGTCTGCAGCCATCTTGGCAATCAATACGGCAATTCTCTCATTGCTGTTTATAATCTTATTTGCATTATCCATATCCTTTTTTATGGAAAGCTTTGTCAGCATCTTATCCTGCTCTGCAAAATCAACATAGCTTTTTTTACCTTGTTCCCTGATATCCACCATAGCATTAAGCATGGCAGACATACTCTGATTTCTGGAAATTTCCTCTCTCTTTGCCACTGAGTAAATTCCTTTTTCGACCTTGGTAAGCTCATTTTGCTTATCAATATTTATCGCAACAATTTCATCGACTTTTTCGAGTATTCCATCCACAAGAAAATACGTATCTACAATAACAATAAGAGATACGGCAATAATAAGCTCAATATTTGATGGCGCCGCAAAAATTAAATATAAATCAATCAACAGTGCGGCAACAAATGCAACTGCGCTGATTGTAAGTATAGATTGTGATTTTCCGGTCTTCATAAACAACATACTCCTACGTCATTTTGGTTTATATTTTATGTCTTCAATCACAGATTGACGGTGCGCTATTTACAATGTTTTTGGCAAAGCATAACATGCACTTGCGCATATTATGCCATATTTACACACAAAATTCAAGCTGTTCGTACAACTACAGTACCCGCCCTTTTTGCAAAGAGGCTGTCACAGTAAAAATATAAATATCCTTACTGTGACAGCCCCTCAATAATTCACATAACACAACAAACAAATTAATTCTCTGCGTAACGCAGTATTTTCTCCATATCTGCAATCAGATCCTTGGAATAATTATTTGCTTTTCTATATATTTCCTCCGCCTCAGCATAATTTCCGCTATTTAAAGCGCGAATCACGGATGCGCCAAACTGATGAAATCTTTTATGCTTCTCACCTAAAGTATCCCATATCGGGAGCACCTCCGGAATTTTCGGGGTCATGGAATAGTAAAAATGTCCGAAACCACACTTGGAGGAATCCAACTGCAATGGCATTACCTTTCTCTCCCTGACCATTTTATGTAAATTATCCAGCCATACATGATGTGATGAAATAGCGTTTTTCATATATTCTGCAAATTCCTTGTTTTCCAGACGGAAAAAAGCATCATCTGTCATTGCTCCCATCTGCTTCACTGTCTCATCCAGTATTTTTTCAATATTAACAACCGGTTCAATCGCCTGATTTAAATCTGTGCTGACCTGTCGCATAAAATCTGTGCTTCCAATTATCTGATTTTCCATTTCGGTCATGGAATGACTGATTTCCTGACTGACAGACGCAATGGAGCTAAAAGATTCATTGACATCTGAAACGGCTTTCCGGTTTTGATCATTCAATTCCCACACATTTTTGATTCTGTCTGACATGGAATTAAGTGCACTAATTGTATTGGTTGCGCTTTTTGAGGTTTTTTGGGACGCATTCTTCATATTTTCAACAAAGTCCCCCATGTTGCCCACCATTTTCTGGGTTTCTCCCGCCAATTCACGAATTTCATTTGCTACAACGGCAAATCCTTTTCCTGCCTCTCCGGCCCTTGCCGCCTCAACAGAAGCATTTAACGCAAGCAGGTTTGTCTGCATGGATATGGTATCAATTCCGGTTATTACCTCGCCCATACGCTTCATAATCTCAAACAGATCTTCCATATCTTCCTTCATTTCCTTGGAGACAACCAACAACTGTTCAGAAAGCTCTTTTATAGATGTCAGCTCCTCCTGTCCGGATTCAATTTTCCGATATACTTCTTTTGTATCCTCCGAAACATTAATAATTGTATTGGTTAATTCTTCATGCTGATTATTGGAGCTTCCCGCTTCAAAAGACATACCGGAAGATGTTCCGAAAATAGCCTCGGTTGCCCGCTCTATACTTTTGGATATATCCATAATTTTTTCTGTCTGATGCTGTAATGTCAGGTCAAGGGAGCTAATCTGCATAATAACTTTTATGTTTTTTTCAAATATCTCCGCAAACTGTCTCCTTCCGTTTGACAGCCTCAAATACATGCTGTTCAACTCAGGTTCCTTCGAGTAATCCGCTGCTTTCAATTCTGAAACCGCTTTCACCAGTGTCGCCTTGTTACCTTTAATCCCCATGCTTTTGCCCTCTCTTTTCTTTCAATAATTTAACATGTGACATTTGTTAAAAGTGCTCCAAATACCCATAAAATTTACGTACCTAGTGAATTAACACTATAATACATACATAATACGTGATTTTGAGCAATTTGAAAAGGCTTTTTTACATAATTACATAAATTTCTTTTGCCGCTTCTTTCTCTACATAGCTGCATATTCATCTGCGGAAGCTGTAAAATTTTTTTCTTTTCTGTATAAATCAAAAAAGTAACTGTTATTTTCCAACAATTCCTCAAATGTCCCATTACCGACAATCCTTCCGTTTTTAAATACGACGATACGGTCAAATTCTTTAATGGATGTCAGACGGTGGGCAACCGCAATCACGGTAGCATGACTTACCTGTTCTAAAACATTTTTCATAACGATGCCTTCTGTCACATTATCAAGCGCTGACGTTGCTTCATCTAAAACGACTATATCCGGATTATCAAACCAGAGCCGGGCTAATGCCAGCCGCTGCTTTTCCCCACCGGACAGACAAGTACCTTTCTCACCAATCCTTGTTTCCACTCCTTGTACCAACGCTGAAAGCATTGACAGCAAATGTGTTTTCTCAAGGCATACATGAATATCAGCTTGTGAAGCTTCATTGTCAAACGCCAGATTTTCTTTTATCGTGCCGTCAAAAACAGGAGCGTCCTGTGATAAATAAGCTGCTTTTTCGTACAATGATTTCAGTGAAATATTTTTTAACGGTTCATTATCAAAAAAGACTTCTCCCTCATTATATTTGAGCAATCCCATCAGTATTTTTGTTAATGTTGATTTTCCCGAACCCGATTCACCGACAAATGCTATTTTCTCGCCTCTTTTAATTATCAGGCTGACAGACTTAAGCACTTTTTTGTTTTCATAGGAAAATGATAAATTCTCAATACGAATTTCATTTAAGGGCGCAGCAAAATCCGTACCTCGCTCAAGCTGTGCATCTTCTTTTAAATTCAGCAGCTCCGTAAACCGGTGCCAGGCTGCTATATTCAATTTGTATTGTACATAAATGACGTTAAAAATCGCAATGGGCGTATACGCATTATCAATCAATGTGATTAAAGCGACTACCGAGCCAACGGATAAATGATTGTTTTTCCATGCATAGACTAAAATCCCTATATCCAGACAGGCAACTAACAATGCAAATATTACAAAAAATGCCTCATGTATCATCGTCATTTTCACTTTTGACGATACGATAACACGTTTTGCTCCTGACGCCTTTTTTATTTCATTTGGAAATTGATACTTCATGCGGAAAATCGGCATTTCCATAAAACCACGCACAAGAAAATGGTTTAGTTCCTCCTCACCCGTCAGTATCTTTTCCTTTATCTGATATAAGCCCTTTAACAGCAAATTCGTTATCAAAAATACCACAATATATCCTGCCA
>DKZK01000014.1:0-3991 GCA_002493625.1 Lachnospiraceae bacterium UBA7076
TTTTCTTATGGCGGCAACATCTTCATCACTAAGCTCGGCGGCGAGCCAGTTAATGTAATCATCCGTATATATTTTTTCCTCACTATAAGAAAAGTATATTTTACCTTCTCTCAAATCAATTACCATGTGGCGTAAATACATACTTCCGCACGTTCCACGCGTCTCAATAGTAAACATGATTACATCTGCCTGTTTCATATATTCCGACAGTTTTTCATTGCTTGCTTCCCCTAGGAAAATCGTGTATATATTGTAACCATAAATGACTCCGTTCTCATAATCACTAATCAAAAACTTTTTGAAACTTTCATCTTCATCCTTTTTTAAATCATCTGTAGTAACACGCCATTGCTCTATATACGCCTGAACATAATCTGCCGGAACCTGATCCTCCGTTATGGAATAATACTCCATAAATTCCTTTGCAGTTACATATTCCACCCTTGCTTCCGTTGCATTGTCAGTATTGCTCATACTATCTTCATTTCCTTTTTCACATCCTGCAAGTAAAAGCATACATGCTATCATCACAATGATATACTTTTTCATATTCCCCTCCTAATACATCGCTTCCAGCATTTTTTCAAAATAATCTGTGGTTTCCTGATAATAAAAATCATATGCCTTTAAATCATCTGAATCCCTGCATAAATTTGCCGCCATGCTGTTTGCAAAAAATTCTTTTACAATGGAATCCTTATATACAACATCTGCCTCCGACATAATTACTCTTTCATCCAAATCACTGTTTTTGCATTGTTCCTCATCTGTAAAATCTACAATTTCACCATAACGCTCTCCATTTTCAAGCGTAATATAAAGGTTGGAACCATCTTCTTCTATCATACCTGAAATCCAGTATAACCGATGTTTTCCATTTCCCTTTCTAATTGCGCCATGACGTCCACACTCCGGATTTAAAAGTGTATTTCCGGTCAGTCCGCCATAATTATCACCAGCAAATCCAACAACCCTTTTTTGTATATCATTTATCACATAATTGTAACAATTTTTCACATCCTCCGGATCCACAAACGGACCGGTACCTACTATTAATGTAAAATTGGGATTACCATATGATGGATAATCAATCTGATTCATTATGGCATCCTCCACATGTGCGCGGATTATTTCCTGCTGCATTATGGTATTGCCGGAATTAGCTTTAAAATAATCATCAACCGTATTATGTATTCTCGTTCTTACATCAGCCTCAAGTACCTCCTGTAACGATAAGCCTGTATCTCCATCCCTGTAAGAAACTGTAAACCCCGTTTCACTTTCCAAATAATAATCGATACAATGTGATGTTTCATGGAAAAATTCAGAATATGTAACAGATGTTTTTTTATCTGCTCCCTTGGCAAGATTTACATAAAAAGCACCGTTACTTGCATATGGATATCCCGTGTAATTCGGATCTCCCTTCTTAACTCTGGATATATTTTTGATATATACCGACTTATAAGGCTCGTCTGCCGTGTATACAAGCACCTTAATGTTCATAAGGTCCTCCTTACGTCCAACGTAGCATTCATTTTCAAATATGCTTACAATCGATTTCATGTTATCTGTATCTGAGGGATAAACCGTTTCGTACAGCTCTATAAACCGTTTCTTTTCTTCCGCCGTCAAAGAAAGTACCGGATCACTTTTCAGTGCCTTAGCCGTCAATGCCTCGTATTCCTCATATTCCTCTTTTGACAGGTTCCGTCTCAACAGATATGCCGCAAAGGAATCCGATACCGTCACGGTTCCGCTTCCTGCATTTGCCAGCGACCCAAACTCATAAACCAAATCCTTAATATAATCTCTCATATCTTCCATTACCGCTTCCAAATCTGCGCAATATATTTCATCTTCCAGATATAATCTGCCTTTTTTCTTTCCCAGATAAATTTCATCCTCTACATTTGCATTGTACATACCTTGAAACATGTCCTGAATATCACTATATGTATCATAAATCACTGCATCCGGAAATTCGGTATTGTTTTCTTTTATTTTTGCACTGAAAACCGCCTGTTTTAAGTCACATACCTCTGTAACCTGACTGGCAAGCGCCTGATTGCATTCATAAAAAATTGCCGGCTGAAAATCCTTCTTAAAAAAAATTGCCATGCACATACCTCCCCCATTAAAGCTTTTTCATTGCATCTGCCAAATCCTCTGACAGTGACATATAATTGGTTTTTGCATAATTCAAAAAATATGTATAACCGTAAATCACATTAACGGAGGTATTCATAATATCCTGAATCATACTAATTCCTTCCATATATTTTGTATAATACATTCCCTCCGAATAATCATCACTTATGTCCGTTAATTTGTTTTTTAATTCCAGCATATGGTCACATAATAATTCAATCTGTTCTATTTTATTGTCAATTTCTGTCGGATTCACGTTTAACTGCATATCCATATAAAATTCCCCCGTATCATTTAAAATTTATCATCTTCATTTACCGTGTTTATAAAGTCTTCTGTCACTGCCATCATGCCGGCAAATAAATCTGCAAGCTTTCCCGACATGGCAGAATACAAATCATCACTGTAGCCTTTTATCACAATTTGAGAAAACATTCCAAAATAGTTTTCAATAAGCACTTCATCCGCCAAAGCCTTGAAGCTGTTTAAATCATTTTCAAATTCCTCAATAATTTGATTTACGGAATCATTTGCCGATGTATAAAAATTGTCCTTTACCTTCATTTACTGTCTCCTTTTATTTATCCTCTTCATCGTACCTTTTTATTCTTCCGCTCCAGTAATTGATTTCATCCTTCACATCAGAAATCTGATTATTGATATATGCATCCAGGCTATTCAGCAAATCCAAAATATCCTGTTTTTTACGTTCCGAATATCGTTCGTTATTTTCATCATAAAATTCGTTAAACAGATTAGCATGCAGGTCATATTCTTCAATATCCTGTGAATACTCCATGCAGGCATCCATACCGGCTTCAATTTTGCTTTTCAGTTCTGCATTAACAGCAAGTTTTTCCTTATAGCTTTCCCTTTTTCTTGTGTAATAATTATATTCCCTTACCAGATCATTCCTTGTCATACATCCTCCTCATTCGATTAATATAAACAATTAACACCCCATAATTTTATATCCACACTACAAAGTTCTGCCGCACTAAGAATTTTTACACTATAACATTAAGAAGTGTAAATATCCTTAATGCAACAGCCCCTTATATTTCATTAAAACAGCATGCCTGCTATCTTTGCATCCGCATCTGCAAAGTTCTGGCAAATCTGCGTAAGCTGTGTATGGAACTTTCCAAGAAGCTCTGCCAGCTCCTCTACATCCGGTCCCAGCATCTGCTTAAACTCATTTACATATGCCGTTGCCGCCTCTGCTTCCATATAGCCGTTATTCACAAGTGACTCAACCGCTGTTGTCATATCTCCGTACTTGCTTTCCACATCTGCTTCATATGTCTTTATGTTGCTTACTATTTCCCCAACCGACACATAATCTACTCTTAATCTTTCACTCATATCCTTATCCCCTCCTTAACTAAGCTGTGACTGCATGTCTGCATCAAGAGCCTCAAACTCCTTGCATACGCTTTCAAGCTGTCCTGCGTATGCTTCCAGATTCTCATTCAGCTTTACGTAGATTCTTTTGACAATTTCCTGATATTCTTCAATGTATGCATCCAGTGCATCTCCCTCCATGTGTGCAGGAAGGGATTCTACTGCACCGTCAAGCTTACCGAGAATATCTACCATATCCTCCTTATAAGACATCAGCTTGTCAATTACCTGTGTACGTATTTCTCCATACTTTACGTCCAAAGCCATATCAACGTGTACCTCCTTTGTTTTATTATAGTGGCTGTCGCAATAAGAATTGTTACTAAAAAACAAATCCTTATTGTGGCAATTCCATGTTTTTATCGTATAGAATACAAAAATTTATTTCAATATTTTCTGCATGAACGACACGTTTTTTGCATGAACGACACGTTTT
>DKZK01000014.1:4304-10844 GCA_002493625.1 Lachnospiraceae bacterium UBA7076
ACACGTTTTTTGCATGAACGACACTTTTATTCAAAGTAAACTAAAAATATCAGCAGCTTAATGCATATTACGGACGTATAAACTCATATTCCTCTCCGAAATATTTCTTGTACAAGCCCTTCCAATACCCGTCAAAGCCCGGAAATACTTCATAAACTCCTTTGCCGTTACATATTCTTTTGTAACAGATTACACCCATATAATATCGGGATCATGTCCCATCTCACATCCGGCAAGTAAAAGCATACACGCCATCACCAAAATTATATACTTTTTCATATCCCCCTCCAAATGCATAGATTATGTATCAATACATAATTGTCATTACCTCCAATAAAGCCTTTCGTTTAATTATCTTCGTTACAATCTTTTCACGCAGCTGAAAGGCGCATCTCAAATTCTATAGAAAAGAAAATTTAAAATAAATAAAAAACAGGAACTGTTTGTCGCCAAACAGTTCCATTATATGCTATATCATAATCCACTTTTGGCAAGGTTGGATTGCGAATAATCCTTTTACGCCATATTTTCCTTTGCCACAAGCTGGTCTGCCCCATAAATCTTGCGGAGCTTCGGCTTTTCTATCTTACCTGTTGCATTTCTCGGAATTTCACTGAAAATAATTTCCTTCGGGCGCTTGTATCTTGGAAGCCCAAGACAAAACTCCTCAATTTCCTCAGCGGTACACTCAAAGCCCTCCTTAATCTCTATGACAGCTGCGGTCTTTTCGCCAAGCCGTCTGTCAGGCAGTCCTATAACCGCAACATCCTTGACCTTGTCATTTTTTCTTATGAAATCCTCTATCTGGACAGGGTAAATGTTTTCGCCTCCGCTTACGATAACGTCCTTTTTCCTGTCAACAAGGAAGTAAAAGCCGTCCTCGTCCTGCATTGCCATATCGCCCGTATAAAGCCAGCCGTCCTTTATAGTTTCGGCAGTTGCCTCCTCGTTGCGGTAATAACAGGTCATGACGCCGGGACCCTTTACACAGAGCTCGCCAACATCTCCCTGCTTCACAACATTTCCATTTTCATCAACAATCTTACATTCCCAACGATAACCCGGAACGCCGATTGCTCCAACCTTATGTATGTTTTCCATTCCCAGATGCACACAGCCCGGACCCGTTGACTCTGAAAGTCCGTAGTTTGTATCATAGTCATGGTGCGGAAAATATTCCTTCCAGCGCTTGATAAGCGAAGGCGGAACCGGCTGTGCGCCTATATGCATAAGCCTCCACTGGTCAAGCTTGTAGTCCGAAAGCTTTATATCCCCTCTGTCAAGGGCGTCAAGTATGTCCTGCGCCCAAGGCACAAGAAGCCACACAAGCGTACACTGCTCCCTGGATATTGCGTCCAGAATTGTCTCCGGCTTCGTTCCCTTAAGAAGTACCGCCTTGCTTCCTGCCACAAGGCTTCCCATCCAATGGAACTTTGCACCTGTATGATATAAAGGCGGTATGCAGAGGAAATTATCCTCCCGTCCTGTTGCATGGTGCTTCTGCTCCATCTCCGCCGCCTGTATGAGACTTTGATGCTTATGTAAAATAGCCTTTGGAAATCCCGTTGTTCCTGATGAAAAATAAATTGCGCCGTAATCCTCCTCTGTAAGCGTAATGTCAGGCGTCTGGCTTGAGCAGTCGGCAACGAGTTCATGGTAGCTTTCCGCAAAGCTCGGACAGTTATCACCCACATAAATAAGAAGTCTTCCCTTGCAGAGTCTTTCCGCATTGATTTCTATACGTCCGATAAATGCAGGTCCGAACACAATCATATCCACCTCTGCAAGCTCTGCGCAGTAAAGAATTTCCTCCGCATCATATCGGAAATTAAACGGTACCGCTATAGCCCCCGTCTTTAACACTCCAAAATAAATAGGCAGCCATTCCAGACAGTTGTATAACAGAATTGCGACCTTATCGCCCTTCTTTATTCCTCTGCCAATCAGCATATTTGCAAAACGATTTGCCTTCTCATTAAATACGCTCCACGTAATTTCATGGCGGTATGGCTGAAATCGGTCAGGCTCAACAAGCTCAAATTCCTTCCATGTAATTCTTCTGGTATCCTCCTCCTCAGGATTCAGCTCCACAAGGGCAACCTCGTCACCATATAATTTAGCGTTTCTTTCCAAAAGCTCTGTAACAACCATAATCTATCTCCTATGCTTTTCAAAGTTTTCTTTTGCACTTTACACTTTTAAAACTGTGCAGTTATATATATTTTAAAATATAATAGGTCTGTTTACAAGTGAATTTTGAAATATTATTCTGAAGTTTTCACACCCTCACGAATTGAACAGACAGCACTATAATGATAAACTTGCTCCAACCGTATTTGAGGTTCAGCTCATACATCGTTTTAATATAAACATAGGTTTTACTCATACTGATTTTCATTTCAATATCAAGGTTGCAATACTCCAAGTCTTTGACGAGATTTCTTATTGTTTAAGATTTTCTTTCTTGTAAGCCTACAAGTGTTTCTTGTTAGATCAATTACATCTATGCTGCTATTCACCCCGTTGCTCTAACTGTTCTTTTGCTTTAAAAATCGCCAACAACAACTTTTTTCCAACAGTTCTTCAGGCGGCATCTTAGTCAAATACTGTGCCACATGTATGCTGGCATTATCAATATCCATAAATTCTATTGTTTCCTGCGATTTTTCTGCACACAATATCAGTGCAACCGGCTTTTCCCCGCCATCTGTCCGTTCATACTTTTCAAGCCGCCGAAGATATAATTTAACCTGTCCTTTATCCTGCCTATATAAAAGAAAAGATCCGACAAACGGCGATTGCTCATTCATCGGCTTTGCGTCTAAAGTATCTGGCTCTTTGATGACGATTACTTGTAAACTGTTTACTTCAATCAACATTTCCCACTTGCACTTCGGTCAATAGAGAGGATATTTTTTCAAAACCGTATCTTCTCTAATTTTGTCACGAGTTTTGCTGCCACAGATAGAACTGCTCATCCATTTTCTTTTCTATCTGCTCCAATTGATGGTTTAACGCATTCTTCAATGACCGTTGCTATAACTTCAACCGAATCCAAACAATCATGATTCAGCCATTCCTTTATAATACCAGCAATTCCCTCTATGTAGTACACAATATAATATTGTTGAATTTTGTCTGGTACTCCAAATTTTTTCAAAATCGGTTCAAGAATATATTTTTTTAAATTCTCATAGCGAATATTTGCCTGCATATTATTTGGATTTCTAAATGCTGCACGATAAACTTTTCTATTGTCACTTATAAATCGAAGATATGGTCTCAAGTAATCTTGTGTAATCAAAATAAGCTCATTTAACTCATTACCATTTATCTTATCCCAAATATCCTTTGTATCTTGTGAAAAATAAGACAGAAAGTGTGTGTCAACACTTTCCATTGCTTCATTTAGTAAATCTGTAATCGTTTCGTAATGCAGATAAAATGTTGACCTATTCACTCCAGCCATTTCACAAATTTCTTTTACCGTAATGTACTCCAAATCTTTCACTTCTAATAAAGCAATCAATGCATTATCCATAGCGAGAGCGGTATTGAAGTATTTACTTTCAGATTTGTTCATATGCTACCGCCCTCTGCTTTCCTTGTTATTCTGCTTGTTCACTGATTTCTTTTGCAAGCTGCATAATTTCAAATGCATACTGCTTTTTGCCGTTTTCAAGTAGTTTTTTGTAAATCGGATAATTGACGCTAATACCAACAGTACCAATAACGCCTACAATGATACCAACGACCATCATAAAGCTGCTTCCCTCCCCGATTACTTTCATAGACAGGCACATCCCTACCCCAAGCACAAGTGCCATAATTGTCCCGAACGTATAAGTAAAGATATTTGCTCTGCTTTTTGCCTTTCTATCCAGTTTTTTCAAAGCAACAACTTTAGACGTGTTCTTTAGTGCGTATTCGTTGGCAATTGCTTCTGCATAAATTTTGTCTGTGTTCATAATAGTTTCTCCTTTGGAATTATATTTCAGCCGTAGCTGTTAATACAATTATAGAGAGATAATTCATAAAACCGAACAACACAGTTTGGCTTTCGTGTCGATTTCAAATTTTCAGCGCAAGATATAGCTTCTAATTTTGTTTTGATGACATTTTCCCCATCGAGCAGATTGCTGTTAATATCAAATACACTTTTCCCCCCTCGAATAAGTCTTAGGGTGTCTCCTGACATTCAAAATACAAATGTGCCGTTAAAAGGAAACAGCCCCCATTATATCAGATACATAAAATATGCCCCGTAACAGACAAGCATTATAATACCCGTCACTCTGCCAAGCTCCTTTTTCCTGAGCACCCCAAGCAAAAGCAAAATCCCGGCGGCAATTGCAATGGTCGTATCAATGATAAAGTTTTCCGCAAATACAACAGGCGTTATAAGCGACGTTGTTCCAACAACAAATAAAATATTAAATATATTGCTTCCCACTATGTTTCCTATGGCAATATCCGCCTTGCCCTTTCTTGCCGCCGCAACGGAGGTAACCAGCTCCGGCAGGGAGGTTCCAAGCGCAACAATCGTAAGACCTATAAATCTTTCGCTTATTCCCACTGCCTTAGCGATTGCGGAGGCTCCGTCAACCGATAAATCGCTTCCGAAAACAATCATAAAAAGACCAAGCAAAATGAAAAGTATCAGCTTCCACAAAGGCTTTTCTTCTTGTTTATCGTCAGTCTCCTCCTTATTTCTTTTTGCCATGACAAACAGATACGTAAGGTATAAAATAAACAATGCCCACAGCAAAATGCCCTCAAAAAATGTTATATTGCCGCCAGTATACCCGAACAAAAGCAGCACTGCGGTGATTGCAATCATAAAGGGCAATTCGTATTTCACGGTGGAAGCTGCAACCCTGACAGAAATTATTGCGGAGGTAATTCCGAGAATAACAAGAATGTTCAGAATATTGCTCCCCACAATATTTCCGATTGTAATTTCCGCATTTCCTTTCAGCGCTGCGGATATGCTCACGGCAGCCTCAGGCGCGCTTGTTCCCATTGCAACAATCGTAAGCCCGATTACAAGCTGCGGAATACCAAGCCTTGCAGCAATTCCAGACGCGCCGTCAACAAATAAATCCGCGCCCTTAATCAGAAGCGCAAAGCCAACAGCCATTAAACAGATTTGAAATAAAATTTCCATAAATACACCTCTTTCTTTTTTTAGAACAAAGTGCCTTTGGCACTGTTGTTCGCATCTTAGCAGGGTTCGTCAGAACCTTGCCTATAGGAAATTTCTTCGAAATTTCCTATAAAGAACAAAATTGGCGAGACTTTTGGCGTATCAAAAATAATACACCAAAAGTCTCGCCACTTAGTCACATACCGGATTTAACATAATTAAATCGTACTGACGATATGCAAGCATATAAAATATGCCGGCTACTCCCTTTTGTTCTTTGGAATCTTATATTAAGGTCATACTACCAAATTTTTTCTTATGAATCAAGTAAAATTTATTATTTTTAATTCTGCTTGACTTTTTATTTTCAGGCTATTTTGCTTTTTGTTTTTTCAAAACTATTCCGCATACAGTTACCGCCGCAAAAAAGATAAAAATCAGATACCATAGATTTTCAAAGCAAAATCCATTATCCAGCATCAATCGGTATCCCCATGAGGCGGGGAAAATAAGTCCAATCGTTTCCAAAAAACCGGGTAGAAACTCAATAGGAAACATAATTCCCGAAAGCATAATTGAGGGCAAAAACATTAATTGCGCTATCATTGTCAGCTTCGCCTGATTTTTCACCGTCAATCCTAAAACACTTCCAATACTTAAGGACGAGGTAATGTATATAGCAAGTGCAAGAAAGAAAAACGGAAGCTGTGTCGGCAAAGTCGCTTCAAATAAAATAGGGGCAAGCAGCACTATACCAACACAGGTAATCATCAAATGAACAAATGCTGAAAGGAACATTGTAACAAGTCCTAAACAGACAGGTACTCCGTTTGCTTTATAAACTTTTTTTATGTCACTTCCGTAAGTTTCAATCAACGACGGCGGTAATCCGATAAATGCCCCCATTGAAACACTCATTACAATCATAGATTGTATCAGCGTACTTCCCATTTCGGGCATAACGGAAGTAAAAATACCGCCCATAAGAAGAAAGAAAATAAGCGGAACAATATAGCAGGTAACTAAGAGGGACTTACTTCGTATATCCAATTTCCACTGTAATGCTACCCCGTATAAAAAACCGTTCATCCTGTTTTCCTCCTTGCCATTTCGATAAAATGTTGTTCAAGTGTGCCACGGTCAACTTTAATATCCAATATATGAACTTCTTTTTGCTTCAAATCATTAAGCAGGGAAATCAAAGTATCTTCAATAGTGTCCGTTTCAATCGTGCTGTCCCCCTGTCTCGTTTTGATATGGATGAAATACTTTCCCCCGATCTTATCTGTCAGTTCTGCCGCTGTGCCACAAAAGGAAACATTCCCATTATTCAAAATTGCAATGCGGTCACATAAGTTTTCCACTTCTGCCATATCGTGACTTGCCAAAACAAT
>DKZK01000014.1:11172-72774 GCA_002493625.1 Lachnospiraceae bacterium UBA7076
TCAACATCAAGCCCCGCAGTCGGCTCATCAAGAAAAATAATATCCGGATTGCCAATAAGCGCAAGGACAAGATGTAATCGCCTTTTTTGTCCTGTGGATAGTTGGATGTATTGTTTCTTTTGAATTTCTTTAATGCCAAGAGCGTTAAGCATAGTGAAATCAATCTTTGCCTTGTTCCATTTTGAAAATAATGTTACAGCCTCCATCGGTTTGATATGGGCAGGTAACGATGATGATTGCAGCTGAATACCCATTTTTCCGTTTATCGTAATTGTACCGCTATCATATTTTCTCAAACCCTCAATACATTCAAGGGCTGTCGTTTTTCCTGCGCCATTTATACCGAGCAGAGCGAAAGCCTCTCCCTTTTCAATTTCAAAATCGAGTCCACCCAGAACAATATTGCTGCCATAGCTTTTCTTTAATCCACGAACCTGTATTGCACAATTCATCCTTCCACCCCCTCAAACGGATTTTCTCCAAGTCTTGAAAAGTAGACCTGCAAAGCCGGCTCTAAATACTCGTTTACAATTTTTTGTCTTTCTTCCCAAGCATTTGCAGCGGTATCAATATTGCCGACCTCCATCAATTTCGGAAGCATACTCATATCACCGTCCGTAAATTCCGTAATCAATCCCCAATACTCTTTTACAATTCGCTGGCATTTCTCACTTTCAGGGGACACACCTGCCTTTTGAAGTTCTATAATTTCATCACTCAAACGATTAAATCGATCTATAAAATTCAAACCGCTTTCCTTATCAAACCGATTACGGATATAGTCAAGCGTATCATCATCAAAAAGCTTAATGAGAGGATAAAAGTCATTCTTCATTTGCAGATTAACAATAATATCTGCATACTTCTTAAAATTGACTGTCTGCATTTGTAACACTTCTTCCTTTAACTGTTCGATTGCTGTCAAAGAAGCGGTTAGCTGTTCTATTTTCTCCCGTATGTGATCTGCCTGTTCGGTAAGGGCAGTTGCCACATCAGCCGGTGTTTCTAAAGAAATTAAGCGACGCTTTATATCATCCAAAGAAAACCCCAATGATTTCAAAGATATAATTTGATGAAGGATAACTAAATCTTTATCTGTATAAAGTCTTCGCCCGCCTTCACTTTCTGCCGAGGGGGATAACAAGCCTTCCTTGTCATAATATTGCAATGTACGGACAGTAACTCCCATTTTCTTTGCAACCTCTCCAACCGTCATAAACCCAAACGGTATTGCTCTGTGCTTTGCCATAACCATCTACCTCCTGTGATTTATTATACATTATTACGTTACGTCACAAACAAGACCTTTTTCACAAAATTTTCGGCAGAGATTTCTCCCTGCCGCCTTTCTGCTTATGCAAAAATTGGTCAGAATTTAAAACAATTTATATATTGATTTAAAATCATGTTTTTAGTATAATATTAAACTATATAATTTATGTTATAAAGCATTAAAATACTATTTTTACATTTATTTTTTAGTATTAGCTGTAATTTTCTTACTGAATATTCATTTAGAACTACAGATTATAAGGAGCACGACATGACTGATTTATTTTTCACAATTATAATTACATTTTTTGCAGGAATGGGGGCAGGTCTTGGAACAGGCTTTGCAGGCATGAGCGCTGCTGCCGTAATAAGCCCCATGCTTATAACCTTTCTGGATATGGAGCCTTACATGGCAGTTGGTATTGCCCTTTCGTCGGATGTGCTTGCCAGCGCCGTTTCCGCATATACCTACGGAAAAAATAAAAACCTTGACATAAAAAACGGTCTTGTCATGATGGCAAACGTGCTTTTATTTACGGTGGTGGGAAGCTATGTATCAAGCCATGTTCCCTCCGGAACAATGGGCGCTTTTTCCGTTTTTATGACATTTCTGCTTGGCATTAAATTTATTGTGCGTCCTGTTATGACTACGAAGGATGAAATGCAGGCTGTCTCCGCAAGGAAGCGAATGCTTCAGTCCGTACTGTGCGGCATGGTTATCGGCTTTATATGCGGCTTTGTCGGCGCGGGCGGCGGAATGATGATGCTCCTTATTCTCACAAGCGTGCTTGGCTATGAGCTCAAGACCGCAGTCGGAACCAGCGTATTTATTATGACATTTACCGCTCTTACCGGCGCAATTTCTCATTTTGCCATAGGCGGCATGCCGGACTTAATCATCCTTACCCTCTGTGTTGTATTTACTCTTATATGGGCGAGAATAGCTGCAAAATTTGCAAATAAAGCAACGCCTGCCACTCTCAATCGGGCAACAGGCGTCGTTCTTGTTTTACTTGGCATTGCAATATTTACATTTTCAATGATTAAATAAATTTCATCTTAAGCTCCGGTATATGTACGGATACCTTTGTGTTTGGCGGTATCGACTCCGTAATAAAGGAGTTGCCCGCAACTACCGAATTTTTTCCCACAACGGTTTCTCCTCCAAGGACGGTGGTGTTCGCGTATATGACAACATTGTCCTCTATTGTAGGATGACGCGTTACACCGGAAAGCGCCTGACCTTCCCTTGTAGAAAGAGCTCCCAGCGTAACGCCCTGATAAAGCTTAACATTGTTTCCAATAATTGTAGTTTCACCGATAACAATTCCCGTTCCGTGGTCGATAAAGAAATATTCACCGATTGTGGCTCCCGGATTAATATCAATACCTGTCTTTCCGTGAGCGTGCTCCGTCATTATTCTTGGAATAAACGGAACATTAAGAAGATAAAGCTCATGAGCAATCCTGTACACAAATATTGCAAATATGCCGGGATATGAAAATATGATTTCCTCCCTGCTGTTTGCGGCAGGATCCCCTGAAAGCTCTGCCTCCACATCCTTGTAAATAAGACTTTGAATATGCGGCAGCCTGTCAAGAAATGCAAATGCGATTTTTTCTGCCTCATCTTTAACAGCCTCATCATCCGCTCGCTCATTTTTGTAGGAAAGAGCTATCTTTATCTGTTTAAACAGCTTTTCATAAATAACCGCAATCCTGTTTCCTGCAAAGCTTTCCAGTGATACGTAAGAGATGTTTTCCGCTCCGAAATATCCAGGAAAAATCACCCTTCTTATCTCATTTAAAATCTCTATGATTTCCGCCCTCTTTGGAAGATGCTCTCCTATTCCCATCTCAAAGATGTCCTGCTGCTTATAATTTGTATTTAATTTTTCTGCTATGTCCGCAATTTTCTTTTTTATATCCATACTTCCAATATCCCTGACCTCCACAAGCTTATCGCCCTCATATCTGAGCTTGAGCCTTATATCCTGCTCATTTGCCAGAAGCTTCTTCAGGAAAATAACGTCTCCCTCCCAAAGCTTAAGGTCTAAAATCTCATCCATGGGAATCCATTTTAGTGTTCCCTCATTACAGTCGCAGGCAAGCTCCCCGCGAAAGGCTGTGGCAGTGTATAAATGCATAACCTCATTTTCCCATGTATCAGAATAAAAATCAATTACTCCTCTTTTAGTATATTCGGTTAAGGTTAGTCCTGTTTCCTCCTGTACCTCCCTTAGAAGACATTCGGTTATCGTCTCGCCCTGTTCAACATGTCCGCCTACGCCAATCCATTTTCCCTTATTAAAATCCTTATTCTTTTTGTTGCGGTAAAGCATGAGATAACAGCCCTCATGCTCTATATAACAAAGTGTCGTTTCTACCACGTTTATTCCTCTCAGCACTATACATGTTACGCTGTTTTGTATTAAATCTTAATCCTCTCCATATCCGTCAGGATTGGCAGACTGCCATCTCCATGAATCCTCACACATTTCCTCTATGCCGTACTCTGCCTCCCATCCAAGCTCTGTCTTTGCAAGAGAAGGGTCTGCGTAGCAGGCTGCTATATCCCCGGCGCGCCTTGGCTTTATCTCATATGGAATTTCCTTTCCGCACGCCTTTCCAAATGCCTTTATAACGTCAAGCACGCTGTAGCCCTTTCCCGTTCCAAGATTATAAACCTTTACACCGGGATTTTCCTTAATCTTGTCAATTGCCTTTACATGCCCTTTGGCAAGATCCACAACGTGAATATAATCCCTCACGCCCGTACCATCGTGAGTGTCATAATCATTTCCGAAAACTCCCACCTTATCAAGCTTTCCCACTGCAACCTGCGCAACATACGGAAGAAGATTATTTGGAATACCCTTCGGACTTTCTCCGATTATCCCGCTCTTGTGGGCGCCGATTGGATTGAAATATCTGAGCAGTATTACGTTCCACTCACTGTCTGCCGTATTTAAATCCGTGAGAATCTGCTCCAGCATATGCTTTGTCCAGCCATAGGGATTTGTACACACCCCTTTCGGACACTCCTCCGTTATGGGAATAAATGCAGGCTCACCATAAACCGTTGCCGATGAGGAAAAAATAATATTTTTGCAGCCATTCTCCCTCATCGCCCTGCACAGGTTTATTGTTCCGCCGATATTATTTTCATAATATTCAAGAGGCTTTGCCACCGACTCTCCCACAGCCTTAAGGCCTGCAAAATGAATTACCGCATCCGGCTTTTCCTTTGCAAATATATTGCACATGGCATCGTAATCCCTTATGTCATTTTCATAAAAGACTGCGTCCTTTCCCGTTATTTCCTTTACCCTGCAAAGAACCTTTTTACTTGCATTGTACAAATTATCAACCACAACAACATCATAGCCCTCATTAAGCAGCTCCACACATGTGTGGCTTCCAATATATCCTGCGCCGCCTGTTACAAGTATTTTCATATCAAATCCCTCACTTTCCAATTTTTCTTTGTCACATTTTTTCATACATCACTTGACACTATCTTCAAATTATTTATATCACTTGACATCATCTTCCGATTATTTATATCACTTAATCATTCGTATTCACATAATCTATAAAACGCATAAACGCCTTTTGTCCGGCTTCGTCCCTCTTATACACTCCCGCACAGAGCAGAACCTTTTGAAATACATCCCCTACCTCAAGCTTAAGAATATCCATTATCTGCTCTTTGGATGCAGTCCTGTCACACTTGTTTCTGAATGTGTCAACCCATGAGGCATGCTTTGCAAGATCGGGGTCTGCCCTCAAATCACGCCCCTCCAGAATGGCATCTGCAAGCTTTTCCAGCTCATCCTTAAGCCTTGAAGGAAGCACCGCAAGACCCATTACCTCAATAAGCCCTATGTTCTCCTTCTTGATGTTGTGATACTCCTCCCATGGGTGATACAGTCCAAGCGGATGCTCCTCAGTGGTGATGTTATTTCTGAGAACAAGGTCAAGCTCATATCTGCCTGCCTTCATGCGCGCAATAGGAGTTATTGTATTGTGCGGCTCACCTTGGGTTTCCGCATAAATATATGCCGCCTCATCACTGTATGTCCGCCAGCACCTGAGTATTTTATCTGCAAGTCCCGTTATCATTTCCCTGTCAGAAGCGTTAAGCCTTATGACCGACATAGGCCACTTCACAATACCGGCATCCACGTCAGGAAAGCCCTCAAAGCAAAGCGCAGTTTCAACAGGCGCCTTCTCCATTGCAAAGGTATAATTACCACCCTGAAAATGGTCGTGGGAAAGTATTGAGCCTCCCACGATTGGAAGGTCTGCATTGGAGCCCACAAAATAGTGTGGAAACAGATCGATAAAATCAAACATTTTTACAAATGTATCCCTGTCAACCTTCATTGGGACATGTTCACCGTTAAATACAATACAGTGCTCATTGTAATAAACATACGGTGAATACTGAAATCCCCATCTGCATCCGTTAATTTCTATTGGAATAATTCTGTGATTCTGTCTTGCAGGGTGATCGATTCTTCCTGAATATCCCTCATTTTCAATGCACAGCAGGCATTTCGGATACGACGTGGATTTGACCGTCTTTGCAAGGGCAATCATTTTAGGGTCCTTTTCAGGCTTTGCAAGGTTTATTGTTATATCCATGTCACCGTACCCGGTATTTACAACCCATTTCATATCCCTTTTTATGCGGTATGTCCTTATATAGTCTGACGCTTTGGAAAACTCATAGTAATAATCCGTTGCATCCTTTGGGGATATTTTGTACCTTTCCCAAAACTCCTTTATTATGCTGCCCGGTTTTTCAAGCAGAGTATTCATGATTCTTGTATCAAACAAATCCTTAAGGACAACCGAATCCTCCCTGATAAGTCCCTTGGAAAGGGCATAATCAAGAATTTCCTTTAATGTATTTTCCAAATCCTCAGGAGTTTTTATTTCATCAACCGCTTCAGGCTCCTCATAAGCGTCAAGTCCAAGCTCCATCAGGAGCATGTTTGTTGTATATATTTCATCCTCCGGCTTAACAAGCTTCTTTTCAAGCCCGTAATTTATTAATTTCTTTATACAGGAATTAATCATAATATATCCCCCCTACACAACCTTTATACCACCATAAGCTCTTACCTTAAGTACATGGCAGCTTTCTGCGCCGAATATTTTTTCCATTGCTTTTTTATATTCCTGCACTGCATCGTTTTTTACAAACGCCTGCATCGTTCCTGCAAAGCCACCTCCATGAACGCGGCTTATTCCCCTGTCTCCCAGAACGCTTTCTGAGACGGCAAGCGCAACCGTTACATTTTGAGCGGTTAAATCCATTGGACTGTATATATTCTGCAAATACTTTGCAGAGGAATTACCGCTCCGTTCCAACACATCCAGAAAGCCCGTATAGTCTGATGCCCGAAGCATGCTGACGGCTTCATCCACGCGTTTTTGTTCAGAATAAAAATGTATTGCCCGAAGCACAGCCCTGTCTGAAACCTTATCCCGAAGCACAGCTATGCTTTTATAGAATTTCTCCTCCGGCACATCCCGCAGATAATCTTTTCCGAAAAACTCTGCCACCTGCCGCATTTCCTCAGGTATGGCGGCATAGTCCGGAGTAAGGTCGGCATGGGAGCCCTTTGTGTCCACAATGCACAGACTGAGCCCCGCCTCCTCAAAATTACATTCAACCTTCTCCACCACAGGCTTCGTCGTATCTGCAAAATTAATGTATACCATGCCGCCAACGCTGCATGCCATCTGATCCATAAGTCCGCAGGGTTTTCCAAAATAATCGTTTTCCGCATACTGTCCTATCCTTGCAATATCCACGGCAGAAACGGACATATCATTGTAAAGTCCTGATATTATCGTTCCTATCAGACTTTCAAAGGCTGCCGAGGAGGACATGCCTGCTCCCATAATCACGTCGCTTGTCACATATGCCTTGAAACCACCCAGCTTATAGCCCTTATCCTTTAAGCCGGCAAGCACGCCTCTTATGAGGGCAGTTGTAGTGTCCCTCTCACTTTCCCTTTTTACAATGTCTGCAACGTCTATTACCTCCATTGGAAAATCACCTGACACAAGCCTGATTGCATTGTCCCCGGTTTTTGATACTACGGCTATGGCATCAAGATTAATTGAGGTTGCAAGAACAACTCCGTTCTGATGGTCCGTATGATTTCCGCATACCTCGCTTCTTCCCGGCGCACTGTATATTTCAATTTCTTTTTCCTCAGGGAAAAGCTTTGAAAAACTGTCAATAGCGCTTACATACCGTTCACGGTTGTACTTCACTCTGTCCGGGTCAACATAAATGGATTTTATTCTGTCATCCAGCATCCCCTTTGATATTTCATCTCTGACCATTTTAATATTTCTCATCACAATCGCCCTTTCTGTATGGAACGTCAGTCATTCCGTATCTATCATTATAACTTATTTTCCAATAATTGTCAGTAATATTTTCACTGTCATACAATTTTACACTCAAAGGCTTCAAGCTCCATACCGTCAACCGTAATCTTTGACTGATTGTGATTGATATACATTTTTATCTTCTGATTTTCGCTGCCTCTTTCCACAACCTCAACGCCTTCTTCAGTGGGATGCATCTTTATATCCTTTTCATTCATGGCAGTCTCCATAAGCATCTTTAAAATTTTTTCCTCAAGCCCGCAGCCAATATAATAAACGCTTCCCTTTTCATATCGTTTTCTCGTAACAGCAGCATATCCCATATAAAACAAATCACCGTAAGAAAAAAGCATTTCCGCTGTTTCATCGTCCTTAATCATATCCCTGAATATTCCGCCATATCCGTTTATTTTCTTATATTCACCGTGTCCGATAACCGGAAATGCGTCATACTCCTGAAGGCTTTCTGTTTCCTCCACGGTAATTCCCGTAAGCTCATTATAATTTACAGGTATCGTCTTTCCAAACGGAACATTATTATCCTCATCCTTAACTGCGCATCTGTAGGTGAGAACTGCCGTACCCCCATGCTTTACAAACTCACTGAGTCTTTTTTCCATTTCTGGCTTTGTAATAATAAGCTGCGGCAAAATAACAATTTTATATTTTGAAAAATCCCTGTCCCATGGTATTATGTCAACTCCTACATTTACATCATAAAATGCCTTGTAAAATTTCTGCATTTCTGCCTGAGGATCAAGCAGCAGGCTTTGCCTTTGTATTCGGAAGGAGGCAAGACTGTCATAATCATATACGATTGCAACATCATTTTTTATTTCGGAGGATAATTCATCTTCATATTTTGATATGCTGTCAAAAAAATCCTGCACCTCATAAAATCTTCTTCTCTTTACGTTATCCGCATCAATAACCCCATAGCAGAACTGTTCCGCCCCCTTTGTTGCCCCACGGTATCTGAAATACATAAGACCGTCACAGCCATGCGCCATTCCCTGATAGGACCACATTTTTGCCTGATTGGGTCTTGGAAGAAAACCGGTAATATCATGTCCCTGAGCTCCCATAATTTCCTCTGTTATCCAGAAATTTTCTCCCTTCAGACCTCTTATATAATCAAGTCCAAATGCTATTTCATGTGGAGGAAGGGGTTCCTTCTGCCCTCCCCATACAGGATAATTATTGTAGGCAACCTTATCTAAACAAACGGCAACCCTTGAATAATCTACATGCTTCGTAAGTCCTCCGCCCGGAAAATCATGCATGACGACAGCATCCGGCGCTATTTCCTTAATAAGTCCTGCCTGAAAATCTATAAAGTCCACAATCAGTCGGCTCCTGAATCTCTCCCAGTCAAGGCGGAGGGACGGATTGTGGGTAGTAATTGTCTCCATAGGCGTAGGTATCTCCTCAAAGGAGTTGTACTCCTGGGACCAAAAGGTTGTACCGTAGGTTTCATTTAATTTATCTATGTTGTCCTCAAATTTTTCTTTCAGAAATTCCTGAAAACGCTTTCTGCAGTTCTCACAAAAGCATACGTCGCTTCCCTCATGTCCGATTTCGTTATCTATCTGCCATGCCACAATCGCCTTTTCGTCCTTATAATGCTCCACGAGCTCCCTGACAATTTTCTCAGAATATTTATACATATGGGGACTGGAAAAGCAGAACACATGCCTTCCTCCAAAGGTTCTCTTTTTTCCCCCCTCAAACTCTGAAAGTATGCTTGGATGCTTTTTTGCAAGCCATGCAGGTATGGTGGCTGTCGGAGTTCCCATAATCACCTTCAGTCCACGCTCCTTCGCTTTTTCAATGACATTATCAAAGAATGAAAAGTCATAACAGCCCTTTTCCTTCTCCATGAGATGCCATGAAAATTCAGCGATTCTTATTACGTTGCAGCCAAGCTCCACAATTGTGTCCAAATCCTGCTCAAGCAGGTTTTTGTCCCACTGCTCAGGGTAATAATCTACTCCCAGTAACATATTCCATCCTCCTCTCTATGACTCCTTCTGTCTGTTTATGTCTGACATACTGCGGTTTAAATCTATGGTTTCTCTTACCTTCTTATAAAAATAAGGTGTGAGCTTATATCCCTTTACATAAATGAGATAGCATAATGCCGAAAGGATTGCGGGGATAAGGAACATAATCACCCTCATGCCATTTTCCGCAAATGCAGTCTGCTCAATATTCGCCTCATAGCCGATAAGCGTAAGACCCACACCGCTTAATAAGCCGCTGAACGCCCCTGCAAACTTAACCACAAACGTCTGCATGGAAAATAATATACTTTCATTTCTCGTCCCAAGCTTATACTCGCCATAATCCACAACCTCCGAGAGTATTACCGTTATGAATACAAGCATAAAACCGATTCCTATATTTATAATTGCGCTGCACACTCCTACAGCCACGATATTTTTTGGTATAAAATAACCGAATATCCACAGAAGGGCAAAGCCAATCACAGGACAAAAGCTTGCAAAGAAGAAGGAAACTTTTTTGCCGATTTTCTGTGACAGAAATGGCAGGACAGCCATGGAGCCCATCTGCGCAAAACCCGCCACACCTGCATATACGGGATAGAGCACTCCATTTCCCTCCTCCGCATATGTGCGTTCCGCCACATATTTAAAATAGTAAAGGGCAAAGCTGTTTGAAAGCTGATATGCTATATTAAAGAAAAGCGCTATCCCAAGTATAATCTTTACCTGATCATTTTTAAACAGCACGTTCATCATACCTTTAATGCTTGTTTTTTCTGCGCTTGGAGTTACAACCTGCTCCTTGCAGGTAAGACTGGTTACAATTGACGCAAAAATAAATACGATTGATATAATTGACGCTAAAATGGAAAAGCCTCTCACATCATCCCCGCCGCCGAGCTTCGATACCATAATAAGTCCGAAGGAATTGATTACAAGCCATGCAAGACTTGCAAATATACGAGGAATAGCCGATATCTGGCTCCTCTCGTTTTCATCCTCCGTAAGCGCCGGAACAAGAGACCAGTACGGTATATCCATAATGGTATAGGTCATGCCCCAGAGTATATAAAATACAGAACACCATACCAGATATCCCTTACCCTCAAGTCCATTGTCCAAAAATAAAAGCACAAGGACAATTGCGTTTAAGATTGTTCCAATTAAAATCCACGGACGAAACTTTCCCCATCTTGTCCTTGTATTATCTACAATCATCCCCATAAACGGGTCGTTAAAGGCATCCCAGATTCTTGCCACCATAAAAAGTGTTCCCACAAACGCAGGCGCCACGCTTCTGTAATCGGTCAGGTACATCATCAGGTATGTACCTACAATAGCATAAACCGCATCCTTTCCAAATGCTCCGATACCGAAGCAGATTTTTGAAAGCCAGCTTAACTTTTTTGTCATAGATTCTCCTCCTTTTTATATAATTTCAGATAGCAGTAAAGAACAAAGTCATCTGCTTTACTTATTATGTAAAACAGATGACTTTTTTATTAATAATTCTATTAATATTTTTTATTTTATTCCTAGTTCTGATGCTTTATCTGTGTTTCACAAATAAGAGGATATGACACAAGCTCCCTGCCGTCAATGTTTTCATTGTACATGGATACCGCGGTAATCATGCTGTTATTGTAGGTTATATAGTAATATATTCCGTAATCAACATTGCAGCAGCAGGAATATATTGTCCGCTCAAACTTGCCGTTACCCATACACACACAGCCATTTTGCTGTTCAACGGATCCAAGTATATGGAAAAACTGGCTTATGCTCTCCGTTTCTCCGCCCTCACAAACAGAATTAAGCTTGGTAAAGGCAGCCTTCACAAATCTTGACATGGAGGACAAGTCTCCCGGCAAACCGATACCACCCATTCCCCGGCTGTACTGTGTAAGTGTAATTTTATCGGAAAACCTGTTTTTAATCTGCTCGGATGTAACGCTCAGATAATTGCTTAAATTTACAAGCTGTATGTTAAAGGACGGACTGTTAGTCAGAACCCCCATGGGATTGTCGTATATTTTCAATCCGTCCTCGTCGCTTTCCACGGTTATTGAGGTTTCTTTGTCGGCAATTATCCAGTGTAATGTTCCGTTTGGCAGTTCATCATCAAACGCATCCTCCGTTATATTTATTTTTTCAAGAAGCTTTTTTGCCTCATCTATATTTGCGCACTGACACACTATCCACGGAATAAACTCAAAGCTGGCTATATTATCTCTGCCCTCCTGCGCCTTATTGTAATGCGCATATTCCGGATAATTAAGCGATGCCATGCTAAGCCCTCTTTCATTTGTCGCTTCGTAATAAAGTGGATATCCTTTTACAACATATGCCATTCCAATCATGGAATAATGTTTTTTTATTTCACGCATCCTTCGGAATTTAAAAGGAAAATTTCTCGGTGTTATCGTTACTGTTTCATCATAGGAATACTCCAAATCAAAGTTACGACCAAAATAATGGTTTTTCGTTGTGTAGGTTATTGCTGTACACATGACGATACCTCCTTTATATCCGCACATAATACAATCTGCTCATAATCAGCTATAATATAAATATGTCGATATTCTATTGCACGGACTATCATCTCCGTGTTTTTTCACCTTATATCAATGTCCTCAGGCGTATATCACCGCAGGGTTCATTGTATCATGTCCTCAACAAATGTTCCATAACCCCGTGTAGCATCTCTTAAAAATACGTGCGTTACTGCACCAACAAGCTTTCCGTCCTGTATTATCGGCGTTCCGCTCATGCCCTGTACGATTCCGCTTGTAAGGTTAAGAAGCTCAGGATCCTTAATTTTTATTTCCAGTCCCTTATTCTGACTGCTCTCGCTTATATCGATTCCTGTAATTTCCACATCATAATATTTAGGCTCACCCGATACGGCGGACAAAAGCAGCGCAGGTCCTAAATGTGTTTCGGATTTTTTTCCTATGGGCATCCATTCGCCCGATGAAACGTAATCTCCCGCATTTTTAGTCATATAACCTTTTATGCCGTAAGAGGTGTTATTATTCACCCTGCCGATTAAATTTTTTGAAGAATAATCAATCAGACCCTCCAGCCTTCCGGGACTTTGCCCGTCTGTCCTGACAATATTTATAATCTGCGTGTTATATATTGCACCGTCTCCTACCTCTAAAAGCTCTCCCGTGTCATTGTCATTTATGCTGTGACCTAAAGCGCCAAAACCATTTTCATCAACATAAGTAAGCGTTCCAATACCGGAAATGTCATCCTTCACCCAAAGCCCAAGCATATAATTATCATTCACGGACAGTACAGGCGTTACGCTTACATCCATACTGCGACCCTTGCGCTTTAAGCTTAAAACAACATCACTGCTTCCATATTTGTCAACATTACTTATTAATTCCTCTTTATCATTTACCGCTATGCCGTTTATTGCAGTAATGTAATCTCCGCTCTCTATAATGTTCATACAGGGACAAAAGCTTTCGCCTGTTTTCGTTTTTACCTCACCCGTACCGATAACCATTACACCCTCGGTTTTTACATATATACCGATTGGTTTACCTGATGGCATAACCATATGGACTGTTTCTGTCTTTTCTGAGGCTGCAGTTGTATTTTCAGTTTCAGAGGTCTGTCCGGCAAGAACAGTTCCCTCCGGCTGACCCTCCTGCATCATATCAGCCTCAGCGCCGGTTTCACGTGCATAAAGCTTTTCCGTTAAATCTCCATTACCGCTTACTGCTAATTTATTTGTAAATGAATTTATATCATGAAAGACAGTTACACATATTAAACAGCATATTACAACTAACATGGCATATAACATATGCCTGTATGCTTTAATGCTCATTGTAAATACCTCCTAAAGTAAAAATAAGAGTACATGCTTACATGTACTCTTAGTATCAAATATTTTCGGTTTATATAATCAGTATATTTTTGTTTTATCTGCCAAATCTTTCATTTCCTCAGCGTTTGCAAGAGCTGTTTTCGTCACCTCATCTCCGCCTAAAAGTCTTGCAATTTCGTATATTTCTTCCTGCCGGTCAAGCTTCCTTATATTGGTCGTTGTTTTATTTTTTTCCACGCTTTTTTCAATTATGTAATGTGAATCTGCCATGGAAGCAATCTGCGGAAGATGCGTGATACATATAACCTGATGCTTTTTCCCTATAATGGAAAGCTTTTTTGCAACGCTCTGGGCGGTTTTACCGCTGATGCCAACATCTATCTCGTCAAAGACAAGGGTAGGCGTATCGTCCTCATATGCAATACAGGATTTTATGGCAAGCATAACTCTTGAAAGCTCACCGCCTGACGCTACCTCATAAAGAGGTCTTGCTGCCTCACCTATATTGGTAGAAATCATAAAATGCGCCTCGTCCGCTCCGTTTGCCGTAAATTTATCCAGAGGATGAAAGCTCATATTAAATTCCACAGAGGAAAAATTAAGCTCCTGCAAAGCCTCCTTAATCATGCCGCACAGTCTTTTTGCAGTATTTTTCCTTATATCCGTAAGGGTTCTGCATTTTTCCTCAAGGTCTTTCTTTATTTTTTCAAGCTCACTGTAAAGCTTCTCCATATACTGCTCATATGCTAAAAGCTTTTCATGCTTCTCTTTAAAAGCTTCCAGAGAGGAAAGGATATCCGGTATTGTTTTTCCGTATTTTGCCTTTAAGGAATTAATTAAATTAAGCCGCTCCTCGACCTCGGCAAAATTTTCGGCATTATATTCCATATTCTGCATATAATCCGATAATTCCCTGTTAAAATCATTCAGCATGGAATCAATATCCGTTAAAATTTCACTTGCGGGCGCAAGGTCGCCGTCCAGCTCAACAAGCCTTTTCATCTGTAAAATTGCCCGTCCGATGGAATTTGCAAAGGAAGCTCCCTCCTCATATCCCGTTATTTTGTATATCTCGTCGGCAGTGCCAAGTATCTCCTTTAAATTAACGGATTTCCTGTACATAAGCTCAAGCTCGTCATCTTCCCCGACAACAGGCTTTGCCGCGGAAATTTCATCAATCTGATATTTAAGAAAATCCATCTGCTTATTTTTTTCCGCCTCGTCCATTGAATTTTCTTCTATCTCTTTTAAAGCTTCTTTGTATTTCTGATACGCTGCCTCCACGGATTTTTTTGCATCGGCAATTTCAGTTCCGCCAAACCGGTCAAGAATTTCCATGTGCTTATTTGGCTTTAAAAGTGTCTGCTGCTCATGCTGCGCATGGAGGTCTATGAGTATTGCCGCCGCCTCCTTTAATTTTGAGGCAGTTACAGTGTTATCGTTTATTCTGTTTATGGTTCTTCCTGAATTATTAATTTTTCTTGAAATAATAAGCTCATCATTCTCATCGGGATAAATTTCCAAATCCTCCAAAAGCCCCTTTATATGCGGATTATCAATTGAAAATGTAAGCTCGACCAGTCCGTCCTTTTCCTCGTCCCGGAGAAGCTCCTTTGAGAATTTTCCTCCCATGCATATACCGACAGAACCGATTATAATGGATTTTCCCGCTCCGGTTTCACCTGTCATAATATTCAGGTTATCATCAAAGCTTATATCTATATCGTCTATCAAAACGATATTTTTTATGTGTAAATTTAATAACATTTTTTTATACTCCCAATTATCTCATCTGCTCTATGAGGGTTCCTGATTGCTATAAATAAAGTGTCATCACCTGCAATACATCCCATAATATCATCATCATGCAGGCTGTCGATTGCCGTTCCCACAGCCATCGCCATTCCTGCCGTAGTTCTTATGACGATAAGATTTCCTGCATGGTCGATGGATATTATATAATTTTCAAGCATATGCCTGTATTTCACTGCCGCCTGCTCAAGACGGCTGTTGTCAATCACGTACTTATGCCTGTTTCCCTCATAGGAAACCTTGGTAATATTAAGCTCCCTTATATCCCTTGATACAGTTGCCTGCGTCGTGTCAAAGCCGCTGTCATTCAAATACTTAAGCAGACTTTCCTGTGTGTCAATATCGTTTTCGGTTATGATTTTTACAATTGCATTCTGCCTTTGCTCCTTCAAAATATCAGCCTCCTATTTTGTCCCGGAGCACACTGTAAAAATTCACGTCATGCACCTTGATAAGCCTCACGGTCCGTGAGGAAATACGTGCCGATACAACGTCCCCTGCCCCAAGGTCTATGCTGTTTCCGCCGTCAAAGGATACGATAGCCTCTGTATCCTGGGTTTTTCTCTTTTTTGCAATCTCTATTTTTATCTCATCCGTACTGTCAAACACAACGCTTTTGGAGGTAAGCGAATGCGGAGAAATCGGCGTTACCACAATGACCCTTGCCTTCGGGCTTACGATAGGACCTCCCGCGGACAGATTATAGCCGGTTGACCCTGTGGGCGTGGAAACAATAACCCCGTCCGCCTCATAGGTATCAAGAAGCTGTCCGTTTACATATACATTGAGCCCGATAACACGTGAAAAGCCTGCTCTTGTAATCACAATGTCATTCAGGGAATGGAAGGTTTTATTACCAACGGTTCCTTCAATCATCATGCGGTTTTCAATTATGTACCTGTCTTTCAGCAGCATGTCCAGCGCATCAAATACACCGGACTCCTCAACCTCTGTCAAAAAGCCAAGCGTTCCAAGATTTATTCCTATAAGAGGTATATCGTAAACGCCTATACCCCGGGTGGCTCTTAGCATTGTACCGTCGCCGCCTAAAACAATTGCGGCATCGGCTTCCTTTATAAACCCATCCATAGCGCCGCTATCAAGAACGGCATCACAGACGATGGAGGACACTGCGCCCTTTTCACTTAAATATTCCGTTATTTTTTTTGAAAGGGCAAGTCCCTCGTCCTTGTCCGTATTTGTAAATATTATAAATTTATTCATGCATTTTATCCTTTATGGTATTGTGCATTGAAACACAAAAATTTAATCACTCTGTTTATGTATCTAATTCGGCGTGAGAATTTTCAACAACCTCATCTATAATATGTTCATTTTTTTTAAACAAATTTAAATCATCTGCATTTTTTGAGAGATATAAAAGATATTCAATATTTCCCTCCGGTCCTTTTACAGGTGAAAAATCCAGCATAAGAGGATATAGGTCTATGGTTTTTGCATAATCCGCCACCATTTCAATAACCTCCTTATGAACCTGTTTATCCCTGACAACACCCTTTTTTCCAACCTTTTCACGTCCCGCCTCGAACTGCGGCTTTATAAGACATACAATTTTTCCCTTATCTCCAAGTATATTTTTTACGGGGAGCAAAACCTTTGTAAGCGATATAAAGGAAACGTCAATGGAGGAAAAATCCACAGGCTCGCCTATATCTTCAGGCGTAACATATCTTATGTTTGTTTTTTCCATGCAGACAACCCTGCTGTCGTTTCTAAGACCCCAGTCAAGCTGACCGTGTCCCACGTCAACGGAGTAGACGCGGACTGCCCCGTTTTGCAGCATACAGTCCGTAAAGCCTCCCGTTGAAGCTCCCACGTCCATACATACTTTTTCCTTAAGGCTTATGTTAAATTCTCTCATGGCTTTTTCAAGCTTAAGTCCGCCGCGGCTTACATATTTCAGTGTATTCCCCTTTACCTCAATATTAACATTTACAGGAAATGCTGCACCTGCCTTATCCTCCCTGCTGCCTTCAACATACACGATTCCCGACATGATTACAGCCTTTGCCTTTTCCCTTGAGGGCGCAAGTCCCTTCTCCACAAGCAGCACGTCAAGTCTTTCTTTTTTTACTTTTTCCTGCATCAGTCAAGACACTCCTTAATCCTATTGTAAACAGATAACGCATCTATATTAAGCTTTTCCCTAAGCTGGCTTATGGTTCCCTGTTCAACAAATCCCTTATCGATTCCGCAATTTATATGGACAAAATCTTTCATAAGACAGATATTGTTCTTTATTATTTCATTGTCAACCATCTCGCCATATCCGCCCCTTATTATGTTTTCCTCCATGGTTACAAGTATACGGTGATTTTTGCATATATCGGTTAAAAGCTCCGTATCCACATGGGAAATAAACCTTGCGTTTATAAATGTAGGCGTAAGTCCGTCCTTCTCAAGCAGCTCTACTGTTTTCACGGCCTCCTCATTCATATTTCCGCATGCAAAAATTGCTATGTCCTTTCCCCTTTTTATTACCTCACTTTTTCCCAAAGCCAGAGGTTCCGAATATTCAGACAGACCCTTGTATGCATCTCCTCTTGAATATTTTATTGCGCAAGGCCCCTGATATTTGCAGGCAAAATTCATCATATCAATCAGCTCATATCTGTTTTTCGGAGCCATTACAACCATATTCGGCATATGGGAAAGATAAGAAATATCATAAATTCCCTGATGGGTTTCCCCATCCTGCCCTACGATGCCGGAACGGTCTACGGCAAAAATAACATGCAGCCCCTGAAGGCACACGTCATGCAGTATCTGGTCGTAAGCTCTCTGTAAAAAGGATGAATAGATGGCTACAACCGGAACCATCCCCGCCGAGGCAAGACCTGCCGCAAATGTAACCGCATGCTGCTCTGCAATTCCCACATCAAACATTCTTCGCGGAAATTTTTCCTGAAATTTATGAAGTCCGGTTCCGATTGACATTGCAGCGGTAACCGCAACCAAATCCTTATTTTTTTCACCCAGTTCAACCATACAGTTTGCAAAAATGTCCGTATAGGACTTGCACTGCTTTTTCTGAAGCACCCTGCCCGTCTCCTTATCAAAGGCGGATATTCCGTGAAAATAATCAGGATGCCTTTCCGCATAGCGATATCCCTTTCCCTTTTTTGTTTTCACATGTATGATTATGGGCTTATTTAACCGGAATGCTTTTTTAAAGGTGGAAACCATTGCATTTATATCATGCCCGTCTATAGGTCCCACATATGTGATTCCAAGCTCCTCAAAAAACATACCCGGAACAAGAAGCTGTTTCAGGGCGTCCTTGGACCGCTTTATTTTTTTTGCCACCCACTCGCCCGTCTCTGTTGACAAAAGACTGGTTTCAACGCCAACCTTAAGGTCATTGTATGCGGCGCCAACCCTGATATTATTCAGATATTTTGAAAGACCGCCCACATTTTTATCGATGGACATCTCATTGTCATTCAACACGATAACGCAGCCTGTTTTTGCCTGTGCAAGACAGTTCATTGCCTCATATGCCATACCGCCCGTAAGGGAACCGTCGCCTATAACAGCAGCAATTTTTTCATTTCCTCCCTTAAGGTCCCGGGCAACCGCAAATCCCATCGCCGCAGATATGCTTGTAGAGCTGTGTCCTGTGTTAAACACATCGCAGGCGCTCTCCCTTGTTTTGGGAAATCCGCTCATTCCTCCGTATTCCCTGAGCACGTCAAACTCTTTTTTTCTTCCCGTTAAAATCTTGTGGGTATAAGACTGATGTCCCACATCAAAAATAAGCTTGTCCTCAGGAAAATTCATGGCAAGATGAAGCGCCATGGTAAGCTCAACACAGCCCAGATTCGATGCAAGATGGCCGCCGTTTTTGCTGACCTTATCTATAAGAAACTGCCTGATTTCATATGCAAGCCTGTCATAATCCTCTTTATCAATATTCTTTATGTCATTTTCATGGTTTATTTTATTTAACAATTCCATTTTTATTTATCTCTGTCTATCAGCTTTTTCACAAGCTGGGTAAGCTCCCTCTTTACATCCTCATTTTTAACGGAAAGACTATCTAAAAGACTGACGGCTTTTTCCGATAATTCCTCAACATATGCCGCCGATTTTTCCATTCCGTGGAGCGTTACATATGTAGTCTTTTCGTTTTTTTCATCACTTTTTACAGGCTTTCCAAGCAATGCCTCATCCCCCACAATGTCAAGAATATCATCCTTAACCTGAAACGCAATTCCAACGGCTCTCGCCGCCTGCTCTAAAAGCTGTACATCCTCCTTACCGGCGCCGCCAAGAACAGCTCCTGTCATCATGGCGCATTCTATAAGGGCGGAGGTTTTATTTATATAAATATATTCAAGCTCGGCATCACTTAAAGCCTTGCCGGATTTTATCACATCAAGCGTCTGCCCGCCTATCATTCCATATATTCCGGGCTTTGAAGCAAGATAAATATACGCCTGCTCAACTGCCCTGTCAGCAGGTCTTATCGTAAATGCCTTTGCAGCCGTTTCGTAGGCATAGTTCAGGAGCCCGTCCCCTGCAAGTATGGCAATATCCTCGCCGAACTTAACATGCACCGTAGGCTTTCCCCTTCTCAAATCATCATTGTCAAGGGCAGGAAGGTCGTCATGTATCAGGGAATAGGTGTGTATCATCTCTATGGCAGCCATAAAGACATGCAGTGCCTCGTCCTCCCTGTCGTCATACATATCATGGCACATCTGCATCATCATGGGCCTCAGTCTTTTTCCCCCTGCATTTACCGCATAGTCCATTGCCTCCATAACCTTTGCCTGATATCCCTTTGCAGTGGGAATGTATTTGAATATTATTTTTTCTATATCACAAGCGTTATACTCCATTTAAAATCTGTATCTCCTTCTCAACGCCCTCCAGATTTTCCCTGCATGAATTTACAAGCTTCACACCCTCCCCATACAGCTTGAGCGCCTCGTCAAGGCTTGTCCCTTCATCCTCAAGGCTTTTATTTATCTCGGCAAGACGCTCAAAGGCGTCCTCAATTACAAACTTATCCTCCATAACAATGTGCTCCTCTCTCTAAAACAGTTCTTGTATCTGTAACTTTTGCGTCAATAACTCCGTCGTGCAGTGTCAGCCTTATATCCTGTCCTATGTTTATGTCCCCTGCATTAAGGACCGGCTTCCCCTCCGCCTCAACATATCCGAAGCCTCCCACAAGCTTTGCCGTAGGGGAAAGTCCGTTGAGCCGTTCCGTGTATATGGCAAGCATATGCTTTCTGTCCTCAAGCTTTTTGCGCATAGCACCTGTCAGCTTATCATACAGCTCTGACAAATACTGGTTTTTCTGCTTCAGCCTTGCCACAGGGCTCAGCATTTCAAGCCTTGATGTAAGGCTCTCCAGCCTGAGCGCCGCCACCTGAAGCTTATTTGACATATGGACATTTAAGCTGTCCCAAAGACCTCTTAAACCGTTAAGAGTGCTTATAACGTCAGGCACTGCAAGCTCACATGCCGCCGAAGGCGTAGGCGCCCGAAGATCCGCCGCATAGTCTGTAAGTGTTATGTCAACCTCATGTCCCGTACCTGAAATAATGGGAGTTTTCGCCTCGTATATTGCCCTTACGACCTTTTCCTCATTAAACGCCCATAAATCCTCTATGGAGCCACCGCCGCGTCCCACAATAATTGTGTCAACGCCCATGCCGTCAAGCTTTTTTATGCCTGCAACAATTGTGTCTGCCGCTCCCTCACCCTGAACCTTTGCAGGGTAAAGGATAAGCTGCACGTAAGGGTTTCTTCTTCTTGCAACATTTATAATATCCTGTATTGCCGCGCCTGTTTCAGCCGTGACAACGCCAACCCTTTTTGGATATTTGGGAATTGGCTTTTTCAAATCGGGATCAAAAAGTCCTTCGTCATTCAGTCTGTATTTCAGCCGTTCAAATTCCTCGTAGAGCTTCCCCACGCCGTCCAAAATAATTTTGTTTGCATAGAGCTGATACTTACCGTCACGCTCATACACGCTCATACTTCCGGACACAATAACGGACTGTCCTTCAGCAAGCCTGAAGGATAGTCCGGTTGCAGCATTACCTTTAAACATAACCGCAGGAAGTGACCCTGTCTCATCCTTAAGTGAAAAATAAATGTGCCCCAGGCTATGATACTTACAGTTTGAAACCTCACCCCTTATGGTGATGCTCTTAAGCATATAGTCCTGGGTTATTATATTTTTGATGTAACTATTTACCTGACTGACGCTGAAAATCTTCAAGCTATTCATCCACCTTTGCAAGCAATGCATTTACAAAGCTTTTTGCATCATCATTGCAATATATCTTTGCAAGCTCAATCGCTTCATTTATTGCTACCCTGAAGGGTACATCCTCGTCGTACTTCATCTCGTATACGGCAAGCCGTAAAATTGCAAGCTCGGCTTTTCCAATCCGCTCAATATTCCACTTTGCGGAAATCCCTGATATTGTCTTGTCAAGCTCACTAACACAGTCTATAATTTTCTTCGTCTTATTTACAATATAGTCTCTGTCCTCATCAGCGAGCTCTCCAAGTCCGTCTATGGAATAGCCAATCTGCTCCTCCATCTCATCCACTGAATTAAATTCAAGCTTAAACAGTATACGAAAAATGTTCTCTCTCTGTTTTCTTCTAGTCATTTTATTCCTTCTCCAGCTTAATGCCCGACACAACAACATTTACGGAGCCAACCGCAAGTCCCGTCATGCTTTCTATCGCCTGTTTTACCTTAATCTGCACATTTTCCGATACGGTTTTAATGCTGTTGCCATACTCAAGCTCAAGTGAAAGGTCTACATCAACCGTTCCCTCAATAATGTCAACCTTAACTCCCTTTGAAAGATTTTTCTTTCCAAGCTTCGCAACAAGCTCCTTGGAAATATTTCCGGTCAGCTTTGACACTCCCTTTACCTCTATAGCCGCTATACCCGCTATGGATGCAACTACATCATCAGCAATGCTGACCTTTCCGATTTTATTTTCTGTTTCTTCTATTACTCCATCCTTTATTTCACCCACAAAGCATGCCTCCATTCCATAATTTTAGATGAAGTAATTATACCCAATAATTGTAAAATTTGCAACATATAGCGTTTTTAAATAAAACGGAACCAATCTGCGGCAGACTTTTCCCAAACAACCACACTTCTTATTCGGAAACGGTTGTAATAATAATCTGGTCAACGCTGCATCCCGTCTTTCTCACAACCGCGTCCTCAATACGTGCCCTGTCAGTGTCGGTAAGTGTTTCTGCACAGACAATTACGTCCACATTATCGCCTGAAATAGATACAATGGCATTCTTATATCCGTTTACGTCAAGCAGTATTTCTGCCTCCGATTCCTTCTCCATATCCTCGGTAAGCTTAACGTATGCATCCGTTGCGGAAGCAACCGAGGCTTCGTCCATTCCGTCATTGTTTATTATGTCAAGATAATATTCCTTTGCCTTGGAGCGCACCTGCTCTCTGTTCAGCTTTGAATTAATGAGGCTGTTTGTGGCAGTGTCGGCAGACGTAAACACAGCCTCCCCTATTTCGTCCTGCTCAGAATTAAGCTCTATGTTTTCCTCTGCCTCCATGTCGTATGTAGTTATTTCACCGGCAGTCTCGTCTATCTCCGTTTCCGCAAACGCCGACTGGGTTTTGTCATCATCCTTGTCACTGTTTGCAAGATCGAGAGAATTGCCTGAAAAATTAATATAACCTGCAACGCCAAGCAGCACAGTTAATGCCGCAATTATAATCTGATTTTTCTTTATTGATTTTTTCATATACCCTCCTACTATTTTTTAATTATTACCGCCACCTTATGGGCAGGCAAATCAAAAAGAGCCGAAACAGCATAGGTAATGTCAGCCACTGCCTGCTGCCCGTCAACATCGGCAACTATAAGAACACCGTCTATCACTACCTTTTTGTCAGTCTGTCCATACATATCTACAGACCCTGCGTCCTCAGATATATGTACCATAACCTCCATGGTTCCCTCCCCATATGAGTTTTCTAAAATACTGTCCAGCCTCTGCTCGTAGTATTCGGCAATTGACTGATAGCTGTCCTTAACAGCATCCTTCTCCTCGTTGTCCGGCTTATCCTTTACGGGCGCGCACACAACAAGCAGCAAAACTCCTACAAGTATTATGGTTATTATCTTATCTGTTTTTAAATCCTTTATTTTTTTTAAATCAATCCCCATTACATCACCGTCTTACTATATTTATACTATCAACATCCACATAATAGACTTCAAATATATATTTTTTTACTATATCTGTTTCCGTGTCAGTCAGATTACCCTTTATGTAAAGAGTTACGCTTACGGGCTTTTTATCCTTATCCGTTATCACATTCACATCCTCTATGTCGTACCCCATATTTTTAAGGGACGTAATGATTGTGGTTTTCACTCCCATATCATAATAATCATACATATCATCCCTGTCCTTAAAAATGCTTTTATCCTGCATATAGCTTTCCATTCCGTATGCAAGACGCTCCAAATCCTCCGTATTGAATTTAAGAAGAAATGACAATGGTCTTACCATAATGATTACGATAAGAAGTCCCGCAAAAAATGATATATATTTTCTGTAATTTCCTGACGGAGCCATATTGAGCACAAGCCCCGACATAATAAGATAAAGAACAAGACTTTTCATCCACCCGTATAACATGACACCCCTCCTATCCGCTGCTTGCATATGCCATAATTGCCACCACAAGCATAAAAAGTGCGACAGAACTTCCTATCGCCTTAAGTAAAAGCGACATTCCCGAAGCAAGCGTTTCTATTCCGTTCACATACCGCTTTTCACCTATCGGCTGCAGCATTGCCGCCGTTACCCTTATAAGCATCATAATGACAAATGTTTTCAGTACAGGGGCAAGAGCTATGATTCCAAGTATTATAATACCTGCAATTCCTATACTGTTTTTTATTACAACCCCCGCTCTTAAAAAAGTTCCTGTAATTAAAGCTCCCATTCCTCCTCCCGGAATTGCAGACACAATTTTATTTATTGTATTTTTTCCAAGGGCGTCAAGCTGAGGCTCAAGAAGGCTTTTGATAATACTAAGTCCTGCAATAAAAACGACTATTGTTTTCAGCATCCAGATAACAATATTTTTAACAAGGATGCAGAGCTTTGAAAGACTGTCCTCCTTATTCAGGTTATTTACAAGCGAGACAATCACATAAAATTTAATCATCGGAAGCACAACGCCCGAAATGACAATCTGCACAAGCCATATGCCCACCATGATAAGCTCGTACATTCCCACAGACGAAACCGTATTGCCCACAAAGCTCATGGACAGGGCATAAACGGGAATTACAATTTTTACAAAAGAAATTATGCTGTCTATGGCATCGCCCACCATATCAAGACTTATAAGAAATGATGAAAGTAAAATAGATGTTATAATTAAATATGTAACATAAAAGCCCTGCTCACTTACAAAGCTGCCGTTAAAGCTGCCTGAAAGCTTCACAAAAACAGAGCCGAGCAAAGCTATAAGTATAAGCTGTATAATAAGCTGTTTATTTACAAGTATGTCCTCAACGGTTATTTTTTTTACTATTTTCCATACGCTCTGCTTTACATAGTTAAAATCATTGTTTTTTATTCCCGAAAATATGGCGTTGAAGCTTATATCCTCCATTCCCATACGGTTAATGCCATGCTGCACCTCGTTAAGACCAATCTCGTTGTATATATCCATATACAGTTCATCGGTCATAACAAATTCCTCATTATCAGACAGCTTGTCCGCCATATCATCCGTATCAATTTGATCCGCATTATCATTACTCACATTATCTTCGTCTGCATATGTACCGCTTACATTATGCGCCTCCGTATCATCTTCATCCGTATTATCATTACTCACATTATCTTCGTCTGCGTATGTACCGCCTGCATTATATGCTTCACTCCATACCGCTTTACCGCATATTGGTTCCTTGGCATAACATGTACAGCAATCAAAACAAAATAAAACTGCAATGCAGGCGGTTAAAAAGACAACCTTGACAATATTTTGCAAACCGGACATAATCCACCTCATTACAATTCCAATATCGTTTCTATCACCTGCATAAGCACAGGAAGCGCCACCATAAGCATTGTAAGCTTACCCAGAAGCTCTATCTGCGAGGAAACTGCGCTGTAGCCTGCATCCTTGCTTATTCCGGCAGCAAATTCACATATATAGGCAATACCAACCAGCTTTAACAAAATAATCACATATGTATATTCTATTTTTATGTATGCGGCAAGCTGCTTTAATGTATCAACTATCGTTCCGATTCTTACCACGCTCAGCGAAATGATAATGATACACACCGCAAGAGAAATCAGGCTGCTCATTTCCGGATTTCTCGATTTCAGACTTAGTGAAAGTATAACTGCAATTATAACAAATGCCATAATGGCTCCAAGCGTCATATAAATCACCCTCTAAAAATCAAACAGCTTGTTAATATTTGCAAACAGCTCATAAACATACGGTATAATCCACGACAGGACTATAATAAGACCGGCAAGGCTGACAAGATAAGCCTGATCATCTCTGCCTGAATGCTTCAAAACCTGATTGAGCAATGAAACTATAATGCCTACTGCACCTATCTTAAAAATAATTTCAATAGTCATATATCCTCCAAAACTATACAAGCATTATAACAATCATCAGTCCACCCAGCACGCCAAACACAACCGATATTCTCATATGGCTTACAAGCTCCTCATCAGCATGTTTCATTATTTTAGAAAGATTTTCTTTTTCAAGTTCAAGAGTCATATGCTGTGTCTGTATATCAAGATATCCGAACGCCTGTCCAAGAGATTTTAAAACAATGATATCTCCTGCCTTAAGCTTTGTATTTTCCTTAAGAAAGTCAAGGGAGGCGCACCAGCTTTCGTAAAAGGATTCCGGTTTTTGCTCATCATCCTCTATGGTAAGCTCATTTCCTATATTCTCAAGCCATTCCCGGAAGGGTTGTCCGCATTTTGCTGCCACCAAAAGACATGCCTCGCTTAAAACGGCATGTCTGTATGTTATTTCCCCCTCAAGATAGCTTATAATTCTTTGAAGCTCCCTTAAATGCGCCGTTCGCTTTTTCATGTCAAAGGCAAATTTAAGTCCCATCATAAGACCGCCTGCGCCGATAAGCACACAGCCTGCTAATTTGCAATAGAAAGCGAATGTATGTATAATTCATTACCCCTCTCATCAAATATGTTTTCAACATTTCCGGCACCATTGCCCCCCAGAACGATGTACCTGTCAAATACCCGTTCATCTATCAGCTTCCTGAGGGCAGGTCTTGTTCTTATATCGTCCACGGAATCGCCGTGAATTGTAGCTAAGATTGCGCATCCGCAGTTTATAACATAGGATATTGCATCGATGTCCTCCCTGCTTCCTATTTCATCAACCGCTATTACCTTGGGATTCATGGATCTGAGCATCATAAGCATACCCTCCGCCTTGGGACACCCGTCTAAAATATCCGTCCGAAGTCCCACGTCATTCTGGGGGACACCCATATAACATGCGCCTATTTCCGAACGCTCATCGACAACACCCACGTTCATTCCCCTGGAGTAGCTGTTTCCGTCCGAAATGCATCTTACAATATCTCTGAGTAATGTTGTTTTTCCCTGCCCAGGAGGCGATATGATTAAAGTATGTAATACCCTGCCATCCCTGATTAAATACGGCAGTACATGTTCTGCGCATCCCTTTACCTGATGGGACACCCTTATGTTTATAAACGAAATATGTTTCACGTTCTTAACTCTCCCATTATCCAATACGACCTGACCTGCCAGGCCAACTCTGTGACCTCCCCGAACGGTAATAAATCCCTGTCTTACTTCATCCTCATAAGCGTATAGCGAATAATCGGACACGTAATCAATCGTTGCTCTTATGTCTGCGCCTGTAACCCTGTATGCCCTCTTTCTGTCCTGCGTCATACCGCTGCATTCACACACAAAATATTCTCCATGAGAAAACATAAGAATCAAAGGCTCATTTATACGGAGCCTAAGTTCAATGAGCTTTTCGTAATTTATATTTGACTGTTCGAGCAGACCTTTGATTTTTTGCGACAATAATCTGCATATAGTATTCTTCAAAGTCTCACCCCTTAATAGTATTTATATGCCGGCGATATAAAAATATGAATGTTTTATGGTTTTAATATTGAAAAGATACTCCGCATTCAAAATACAATTTACACAAATATCGAATTGAGACTTCCCGAAATATTACATGATAAATGGCAATCGTAAATTTTAACATTTTCCTAAATATCACATTAAAAAATAACAAATATCAGATTGTAAATATCACATGTATATGTCAGATTGAAAACATGGTAAACGTCAGATTGAAAAAATAGTTGAAAATTCATACGGATTATAATAAAATAAGTCCATATGTGATTTGATTGCAATATTATCGCTTTGGCGAAACCAAAATTTTAAATGCGGTAATGTTCAGATTTAAGGAGGAAAATTATGATATCAGCAGGAGATTTTAGAAACGGTGTTACCATTGAGCTTGACGGTAACGTATATCAGATTATTGAATTTCAGCACGTAAAGCCCGGCAAGGGTGCCGCTTTCGTAAGAACAAAGCTTAAAAATATAAAGAACGGCGGTGTAGTTGAAAAAACCTTCCGTCCTACTGAAAAATGTCCAAAGGCGCATATTGACAGAAAGGACATGCAGTACTTATATTCCGACGGCGAGCTTTTCCATTTCATGGATGTGGAGACTTACGACCAGATAGCATTAAATGCAGACGTAATCGGAGATTCCCTTAAGTTTGTCAAGGAAAATGAAATGTGTAAAATCAACTCCCACAACGGAAATGTATTTGCAGTTGAACCGCCTTTGTTTGTAGAGCTTCTCATTACCGAGTGTGAGCCGGGCGTAAAGGGCGACACTGCCACCGGCGCTACAAAGCCTTGTACGGTTGAAACGGGAGCTACATTAAATGTGCCTCTCTTTGTCAATCAGGGTGACACTATCAAGATTGATACAAGAACAGGTGAATACCTTTCAAGAGCGTAGATAAATACAGAATCTTTCCGGACGTTCAGAACCAACAACGGATATGTAAACAAAACAAGAGGGTGTCGCACTAAGAATTTTAATGTGACACCCTCTTTACTATTTTGATGCCGTATCATATTTTTCAATCCATTCCTTAGCATTTCCGCAAGCATGCAATACAGCATCATTCCATTTTAAGTGCCATTACATAAATTTGACATGGATTATTTTCATCCCATAATGTCGGAAGCACCTCAAATTCTTTGAACCCAACATTACAATAAAACAAATTGGTTTTATCATAGTCTTCATAAAATCCCATTTGAACAGTTTTAACCTGAAGGAAAGAATATCCCTTTTCTATGGCAATATTTTTCGCCGCCCTAATCAGCTCTTTCCCAATTCCATGCCTATGGTATTCTTTCAGGACACCCATTACAGCAACTTCTGCAGTATCTTTTCCTGTTTCTTTTAAACATATAAATCCTATTTCTTTTTCTGCTTCTTTTGCAACAATAAATATCTGTTCCGCACAATCCTTAATATATTGTTCGCGTGATTCCGTAATTTCAAACCAATCCGTTAATGCTTCTAATATCGAACGTGCAATATGTCTTTTGGACTGCCTGTCTTTTATTTCCTCAATCATTTTTATCCTCACATAAACCGTAGTTAAAAATCATCTTTATGCCGGCATCTGCCTCACGATCCCGTCCCGCTGTACTTCATTGCTCCGAACATCCAAAGCTTATAGCTGAGGTAAAAGAACGCAAGCCCAAATACCGGCGAAAGCCATGATAACAGCGGCACCGCATCAGGTCGCAGAATGACAAGGCTCGGATAGTATGCAATAAATGCTATCGGCATCAGGAACGTGAATATAAAGCGGAATAAGGGGCTGAAAATCGTCACGGGATATTTCGCATAATCCTTGAATTTTAATGTCAAATCCAGAATGTAAAACGAGTTGACTATCCAGAAACAGGTCGCAGCCGCAGCATTTTGCAGCGCTATCATAACGAGGGACGCCGTGACAAGGAACACGATTACCTTCAGCAGCATAAGCGGCGAAAATCCCAGCCCAAGCTTTATCCATGAATAAACAAGCGTGCCCACCCCAAATGCAAGCTGTCCCAAGCCCTTGACATCGAACACCTCCGACTGATAGTAGAAAAACAGGTTTATGGGACGGAAACAGTATTTGATGAAATCTCCGGAATAGACATAATTCCGCAAACTCCAGTTGTTGTCAAACAGACATTGCACAGGCGTAAGGGATATCAGCGAAAAACCATACAGAAACAGTATTTCGTAGTACCCCCAGCCGTCTATGGACGGGAAATTTTTAAATAATATCCAAAAGCTCACAAAACCTGCGATATTCGTGAAAATCATCCCTATGGTTGAGATAATAAAATCTGCGCGGTAGCTCATTTTACTTTTCAGGTCCTGCGCAAGAATTTTTCGGTAAATTCGTAAATAAAAGCCGATTTTTTTCATAGCTAACCTCCGTTCACGGTAATCTGCCGCAGGGATACACGCCAGAACAACCTGCTTATTATCGTCATAAATGCACACCAGAAAAGCTGTATTCCAAGAGTTTCAAGAACTTGTCCGGAATTTAAAAGCAGGGTCAGCGGTGCATTGTATATAGACTGGAACGGCAGATAATACACAACCGTTTTCAGCGGCTCGGGAAAGAATGCAATAGGCACAGTCGCCCCCGACAATAGAAGCACAACCACCTGCTTCATAATATTTACGCCCCATATGGATTCCGTGTACAGGCATATGGTTCCTACAATGAAGTCAACGGAGTAGTTTATCATTACCGCCATTACAACCGATACCGCAAAGTAAAGCATATTTATTCCCATCGGTATGGCTCCCTTTGTGACTGCGCACACAACAATAAAGGTCGGCAGAAATGTGAAGAAAAACTGTGTCACAAATGATCCTGAGAACGACCAGAACAAATAGCGCCGATAGTCCATGGGCTTCAGCAAATCAAGGACTATTTTCCCCGTTTGGATATTTCTTCCTATCTCCCAGACCGTGTACATCTCCATAAAGTTAAACAATGCCGTTGCCAGCACAAGATAGATAAGCGTATCGGTAAAGGTCATTCCGTTCACAATTTCTGTGCCTGCTGACGCATATATGGACTTCCAGAGAAAATATACAACGATAAGATACAACAGATTTCCCGCAACCATAATAAGCATCGAGAGCCTGAATTGCAGTGCCTCCAAAACGCCTGCGCGGGTAAGTGTCAGATAACGCTTCATGCCGCTCCCTCCTCGTATATTTTCTTGATAACGTCCTCGGTGGAAATTTCCTCCAGCCGCATATCACGCACGTCAAGGGTTTTGATAAGACGGTTCAGCACATCCATTACCGTAGTCTTCTCCTCGTCCACCAGCACCGATACCCATTCGTCCTGTTCGGAAACCATGAAATCAGGCAGCTCCGCCCGGACGTTCTCTATGCTGTTTTCGCCGTCAACACGTATTTTCAGTGTCCTGTAGGAGCCGAAAAAGCTCTTTAAATGTTCTATATCGTTATCGTAAAGCATTTTTCCCTTATCGATTATGACTATCCTGCGGCAGAGAGCGTCAACGTCGCCCATATCATGTGTGGTAAGGATAACGGTAGTATTTTTTTCCTTGTTGAGCGCATGGATAAGCTCACGTATCTTCGCCTTCATTGACACGTCAAGTCCTATGGTTGGCTCGTCAAGAAACACAATTTTCGGGTCGTGAAGAAATGCCGCAAGAATATCGCTCAAGGTGCGCTGTCCAAGCGACATCTGACGAACAGGCTTATGAAGCAGCCCTTCAATATCCACAAGCTCCCGGTACATTTCCATCATACCGTTATATTCCGCATCGCCAACCCGGTAAATATCCTTCAGCAGCTTAAAGGACTCAATAAGCGGCAGCGACCACCAAAGCTGTGAACGCTGCCCGAATACAACGCCTATCTCCTGCGCATTTTTAGTGCGGTTGCGATACGGTTCATTTCCGTTCACAAGAATACCGCCTGATGTAGGCTCCAGCACTCCCGTCATCATCTTGATAGTTGTGGACTTTCCGGCGCCGTTGGGTCCCAGATAGCCCACGATCTCCCCCTGATTAATATCCATGGATATATTGTCCACAGCACGAACTATTTTGTAGTTTCGTGAAAACAGATCCATAATGCTGCCCTTTAATCCCTCGCGGCGGTTAAGCACCTTAAATTCCTTGGAAACATTTTGAATTTCTATTATTTTTGACATTTTTCTTCCCTTTCATCGCTAGTCATAAATCCGGTCCATCGAATATGTGTTCACAAATTTTATATAATATATCCTTAAAATGTCTTTTTGTCAATATTTTTCGAATAACCGTTCCAAATTGTAATGGCAAAATGTATTCTTTGTTATCAATGTCAGGGGTCATCTCACCCCGATAACGCATATTGCATCGCTTCTTCCATCCCCAAAGCCTGCAACTGCATTATACAGAGTATCATAGGGCTTTCCCCTGTCATCGGAGCTGTTGTGGATATAATATTTACCTGCATCAAAGGTAATACTTACCGTGTGTATCATACTTTCAATATGCCCCTTCTCATTGTAAGCGGTTAAAATATACGTGTTATGGCTTTCCTGCATACTGCGAAGACTGCTCTCGTTAATATCCTCACCAACCAGCATATGGGAATTATATCCCTTATCACCTAAATATCTGAATATTGCCTTAGGCGAGGTTCCAAAGCACCCGTGAAGCACAATCCCATTACGCTCAAAATCCTTAAGCAAAACAGGGAAATCCACGGAGGGTACTCCATTACCTAAAAAGGTGATTGCATTATATACCGCAATCACCTCGCAGCAGTTATCATCTGCCATCATTTTATTTCCGCCAAAAAACATCTTTCTAAGCAGAGCATTTGCGTATCCAAATTCAAAATCTTTTAAATCCCTCTGCCTTTCCAAATAAGGGAAACCACTGTCCTTATCAAGAAGCTGACATTTTTTTTGTTTCCATAGCTCACTGTTATTTATGTAATGTTCATCTGCTCTCTTTTTGCTTATGCCGGATTTCAAAAATTCTAATATATTTATCATTTTCCGGTCTGATATGTGCGCAATCAGCCGGTTTAAAATACCATATCCCACTTTTAATTTTTCCCTTTGTTTTTCTTTTTTCATTACTCTCAATTTCGAATTATAATTATTTACCAGTCTGAATCCCAGTCATCATAGCTGTCGTTCCAGTCATTCCCCCAGTCGTCGTCCCAATCATCATCCCAGTCGTTGTCCCAATCATCATTATTATTATAATTCCAGTCATAATAACCGGAATCCTGAAAATCCATTATATCATATGAATCATAGTATCCGCTGGATTCATAATAATCCGTATAATTATCAATCAGCTCATTGTCAACATAATCCGCATAGTACCATGCGTCATTATAATAATCATAATAATAAAAGTCATCACCCTGACAATAATAATATGTATCATTATAAAGGTAATATCCTGAGCTTGGACCTTGCATACGTCTTAACATTACAAAAAATACCAGACAAACAATTATAATGACAGCCATGGTAGCAAAAACACAACCTACCATTATATGCCGGCTTATTGTTTTGTAATCAGGGGTATCCTGTGTCGGTGCATACCTTTGATAGGAATTTCCCTGATTTTGCTGTTCTATGCGCTCCTGCATTTTCATGTAAAGCTCATTTACCGCATATGCCTGATCATAGCCCTCGTATCTGACTGACCGTGTGCCGTCCGCCTTATTCTTATAAACAATAAACTTTCCGGTTTCTTTATCCTCATAAATTCCATATGCCTTTGCACCCCTGTAATCCGTCCCGATATAGGTACGCATATCGTCAAGGGGCAGGTTGTTATCCTCCGCCCACATTCTGAGCTCATCAATCGTTTTTGGATATGCCATTCTTTTCTCACTCCCTTTGAACGACAACCCGTTCAAAATTTTCTTTAATTTTACAGGCTGACTTCTCACACATTTTATCATATAACCTTAATTTAAAAAAGGACAAAATAAAAGGTACTGCCACACTAAGCAGTACCTTTTATTTCTTATGATGCTCGTCTTATTCCCATAAATTCCTTTATTGCGCAGTATTTATCTGCAAGGCATACCAGTACAGCCTCCTTTGATTTTGGCAAATGCGTAATATTAAGCGGCCACATATGGCTGTAAATAATATTTTTTTCAACGGAAGATAAGGGATACAGCAACATTGCATTTTTAAGCGCAGTTTCCGCATGCTTAAAACCATGTCTGTAAGCGCTTACCTCACCGCTCTTTGTATCATACAGAAAATAATCATGCAGCATTGCGCCTCTTGCCAGCGCAGCTTCATTTATATTCATTCTCAGCTTCCTTGATATTTTATAGCTTGTTATGGCAACATTTCTGCTGTGGTCAAACCTTGTTGTAACACGATGCTGCTTAAAAGTTTTTAGTATTGATAAGTTTTTATCATTTTGCAAACTATCCAGCACATCATAAAATTTTTTCACGTTAAGTCCTCACTCTCATATCCATTAAACTGATACGATTATTATAACAGCAGCCTGTCCATTTTTCCATAGGAATTTTATTGAATTTTTCTCATAATATAATTGTCAAATTTATAATTATATGGATAATTCTTACATTTTGTGGTAAAGTAATCTGTGGTAAATTTTTATTGTTTTGAACAAAGGCAGAAATGAAATGGCTGATGTTCAAAAAAGAGGACACATTATGAAAAAAACATTACGTTTTCGATTTGCATTATTTATAGGAAAAGCCGCATACAGAACAGGAAAGCTTCTTAAAATGAATGCCAGCCATTTTCCGGGAAGACTTGCCATCAATTTATGTCCTGATTTTTTAGGCAGAATAGACAAGCCGGAAAAAATTGTGTGCGTTACGGGAACAAACGGAAAAACGACTGCCTGCAACATGATACTGGACGTACTTTCCGATTGCGGATATGATGTGCTAAACAACCGGGCAGGCTCTAACCTGAATGCGGGAATCGCAACGGCACTGCTGTCTCATTCAACTCTTGGAGGCAAAGTGAAGCATAAGCTTGCTCTTTTCGAGGTGGACGAGCGAAGCTCAAAATTAATTTATCCTTTTATTCATCCCGACTTTGCCGTATGTACAAACCTTTTCAGGGATTCCCTGCAGCGAAATGCGCATACGGAATATATTTTTAATCTGATCTCAGACCATATTCCAAAGGATACGCATATGATTTTAAACGCTGATGACGCCATAAGCTCAGGACTTGCCCCTGATAATAAAAGGACTTACTATTCCATTGCTCATATGGAAACCGACCATGATGAGGATATAAATATTATAAATGATGCAAGAATATGTCCAAAATGCTATCATCTGCTTAAATACAATTATTTAAAATACCATCATATCGGAAATGCATACTGTCCCAACTGCGGTTTTACATCACCTGAAAGCGATTATGCCGCCCTGCCTGATTTTGATGCAGGAACCATTACCGTTAAGCATGGCGATGCTGACGAAACATATCCGCTCATTACTGACAGCATATTTAACACATATAATCAGGTGACGGCAATTGCAGTCCTCCGCGAGCTGGGGCTTTCGCCTGAGGAGATTTCATCCTCCTTTGCAAAGGTAAAGGTGCTTGAAACGAGATATTCAAGCAAAGAGGCAAATGGCGTTGAGGTTATTACACACCTGTCCAAGGGCTTTAACCCAATCGCCTGCTCCTGTGTATTTGAATTTGTAAGCAGACAGCCGGGAGAAAAAGAAGTTATACTTATGTTAGGTGACATTTACGGTCACTCCCACTCTCCTGAAATTGTTACATGGATGTATGACGCTGATTTTGAATATCTGAATCAGCCTGACATAAACCACCTTATCATCTGCGGCGAGCGGTGTGAGGATTACAAGCTGAGACTGCTTCTTGCAGGTGTTTCCGAGGACAAAATAACATGTGTTCCCGATGAGGCAAAGGCGCATGAGTATTTAAGACTTGACAAAACCGAAAAAGTATTTATACTTCATCAGGTGTACGCAACTACTGCCGCAGCCGTGGCGCAGAATAAAATTATTGACAGGCTCATTTCAAAGTAAGGAGGCATGGGATATGGCGGACAGCATAATTATCGAAACACTCTATCCTGAATTTGCCAACCTATTCGGCGATTTAATGAATACGGGATATTTAAAAAAATGTATTCCTGACGGAACATTCATAGATACAAACCTTTTTGACGAGCCGGCATTTGTAAGTCAGGATGTGTCAATGGTTTTCATGGGCGCCATGTCGGAAAAACAGCAGGAGCTTGTTGTCCATGCTCTCACCCCCTACAGGGAGCGTATTACAGAGCTTATAGACAAGGGCTGCATATTTCTTATGACGGGAAATGCCATGGAAATATTTGGTAACTATATTGAAAATGAGGATGAAAGCCGCATAGACTGTCTTGGCTTATTTGATACGTACGCCAGAAGGTTTATGTTTAAAAGGCATAATTCATATATATTAGGTGAATTTCAGGATATGAAGCTTTTGGGCTTCAAATCCCAGTTCAGTCACTCCTACGGTGACAACTCTGACTGCTACTTTTACAAGGTAACGACAGGGTGCGGAATAAATCCGGACTCTGACCTTGAGGGTCTCAGAAAAAACAACTTTTACGGAACATACACCATCGGACCGTTCCTTATATCAAACCCTCTGTTTGTAAAATACCTTATGACGCTTATGGGTATTGAAAATCCAGAGCTTGCATTTGAGGATACGATTACGAACGCCTATAACAGCAGGGTCAGACAGTTTGAGACATTTAAGTCGCACTGAATTAAACGGACATAATATCAACATATACATGTCCGCAAAATAATATATGCTACAGACAACATATACGAACACATACAAGAAAATTTAATTATACGAAAAGAGGTAACAGCTATGGAAATGAAAGAGGTTTTTGAAACATACGAATCCAATGTACGCTCCTATTGCAGAAGCTTCCCTGAGGTGTTTGCAAAGGCAAAGGGTTCCATTATAACTGACGTAAACGGAAAGGAATATATAGACTTTTTCTGTGGCGCAGGAGCCGTAAACTACGGTCACAACAACGATTATATCAAGGGTAAAATAATTGAATATCTTGAAAATGACGGTTTTCTTCACGCCCTTGACATGATGACGGACGCAAAGGCGGGCTTTATTGACACATTTCAAAATAAAGTGCTTAAGCCAAGAGGACTTGATTATAAGATTATGTTCCCTGCCCCTACAGGCACAAACGCCATCGAGGCTGCTCTTAAGCTTGCAAGAAAGGTTACAAAACGTACAAATGTATGGTGTCTCATGGGTTGCTTCCATGGCATGACTTTGGGCGCGCTTTCCCTGACTACCGACAGAACCGACAGACAGGGCGCAGGTCTTCCTCTTACAAATGTCACACACATTCCTGCTCCGTATATGTTTGAGGAATTAGATACGCTTAAATACATGGAAACGCTTATGGAGGATGACCATTCAGGCGTTGACAAGCCTGCCGCATTTATAATAGAAACCGTTCAGGCGGAAGGCGGTATCTATGTTTTCAGCAATGAATGGCTCCAGGGCGTAAGGGCATTTTGTGATAAATACGATATTCTTCTTATTATTGATGATATACAGGTTGGATGCGCGCGTACAGGCACATTCTTCTCCTTTGAAAGAGCCGGTATTCAGCCAGACATCCTTGTTATGTCAAAATCAATCGGCGGCTACGGTCTTCCTTTTGCCGTTACACTCTTTAAGCCTGAGCTTGATATATGGCTTCCGGGCGAGCATAACGGAACCTTCCGCGGAAATCAGCTTGCAATGGTTGCCGCAAAGGCAGGTCTTGAATTTATGCTTGAAAACAACATTGAAGCAGAGGCAAAGCGCAAGGAGACAATTATACGTGACTTCCTTGAAAAAAATGTTGCCCGTGACGGTGTTGAAATCCGCGGTATCGGCTGTATATTTGGAATTGATGTGGGAACAGGCGAAAAGGCGTCAGCCATTTTAAGAGCATGCTTTAGTAAGGGACTTATTATCGAGCTTGCCGGCAGGGACAACAGTGTTGTGAAACCAATGCCTGCCCTCACCATACCTGACGAGCTGCTTCTGAAGGGACTTCAGATTATCAAAGAGGCTGTTGATGAGGTAATGTAGTTATAAAAAGGACAAAGATAACACGGGGTTGGATTTTGCCGTACATATCCAAAGCAAAAAGCGCCGTGGAATAAAATCTTTGTCCTTTTATAATATTTTTTTAAAACCTGTTTGAAAAACCTGCAACATGATACTATACACTCTCCAAAAGCGCGCGCAGCATCATAATATGATATTCCTCATCCTTTATAATTCTCTCTAATACTGCGATAACATACGGGTCATTCATCATTCGGATATGCATTTTGTACTGATTAATTGCTTCTTTTTCCGCTTCAATATTTGATGATACTATTTTTTCCAGATTATCCGATATATTGATATATTCCGGTGTCCACAGCTTTCTTCGCCCATCCCGGTATCTGGCAATAAAATCAACATTTCCGCCAAGCAGACAGATTAACTGTCCCAGCTTTTGCAGATGTATCATTTCTGCCATTGCAATACCAAGTATTACCTGCGCTGCCGGACAATTCTCTATACACAGTGAACTCTCTCCGCACAGATACTGTGTTATTGCTGACATTTCAGATACAGCGCCACCATAGTCAATACTGAGCAAATTGGCAAACGCTTCATTTTTCCCCTTTACCTGAATAGGCGGATATGGCAAATCCATCATAACAGGCTTTATAGCTGCAAAGCTGCATGATGATACTGTCGTGTTATCTTTTTTCTCCATGACACAATTCCCCTGATTTTTTAATAACGGGTGCATTAACGCCCCACTATAATATATTAAGGAATTTTAAACATGTGCGTTTTGATTGATATTTTTCCTTTTGTTATTTCTTATTCAGACAATTGCGAAACTTACTTTATTAATTCCTCCAATTCAACTGCATTCTCTGCAATGATAAGATACACATAATTGCCTGTGCTTCCAAGCCTTCTGTTTTTTACAAGCTCATATTGGTCAGGAAGATATGTGGACCACATCTGCTCATAGTTTTCAGCATATGTGTTAAGCTCTGCCTTTACATCCTCCGCCTTGCCCTCCTTAACCTCGATTATAATATACATGCTTGCATGTACATTCATGCTTGGAATTTTACCTGCGGCTTTTACTACGTTTTCCCTGTTAATACCAAAATAAGTGTCAATCAAATCCATTGTAACATCCACTGTTGCCATTTCTTTAAAGGAGCTATTCTGAGTTATCTGATTGCTTACCTCATCTATGTTTATTACCTTTGAATCTCCATTCCCAGCTCCGTCCTTTTCTTTGGTTGCCACTACAATTATAACTGCTGCTATAATTGCAACAAACACAACTGCTGCTATAATGATTACTATTTTTTTCTTCTTGCTCATAAAATCCTCCTTTTTGCAACTGCAAGCATATGTCATGTCGCCTCTGGCTTCATGTATTTTCGCATTTTAGAATGAACGTTTACTTCCCCTCTATATATTCTTTCGCATACTCCATCAGATAATCCTCCCCGTTTTCAAACATAGCTGTAACAGCCTTCTCATCAAATGGCACCTTTACGTCAAGGGGCACCGTTGCCTGCCTTGATGCGTCCGCATCAATATATATGCTTCCGTCTGCATTCAGTGTAGGCACAGATGAAAATTGCAGGGCTCCGTCTTCAAACGTCACTCCTCTTACAGCTTGTCCGGAACAGTTTGATGCGGTAAACCCCATAATCGTCACATTATCATGGGCACTCATCATATAGGCAAAATGGTCGCCTGCGCTTATTGTGCCTGTGCTTACCAGAATTACAATCCTGCCGTTGCCCCACACGCCTTCCCCTTTGTAGGTAACTCCGGTTCCAACAACATACTTTCCTGCTGCCTCATCATACTTAAATTCTTTTTCCTTCTCGTCCCACACGCCGCTGTATGCATACTCATATTCCCCCTCCGGCGCAAGAAGCTCCGCAATGGCAATAACAAAGTTTGGATCACCCCCATCATTATTCCTTAAATCAATTATAATATTTTTTACGCCCTTTTCTTTAAGCGCAAGCAAATTTTCCCTTACTTCCTCCTTCATGGCGCTAAAGTTTCCGGTGTCTGAGGAGCTGGTATCATACATCATTTGCGTTAAGCGTAAAATACACGTATCATCGCTAAGCTCATGCCATGTGAGATTGTCGGCTTTCCTTCCGTCTGTCAGTATTCCCATTGTCCCTTCCAGCCGTTCGGCATAAGCACCGAGCTTTCCGGCGCTAACGCTGCGCTCTGCACCGTCCCCGCCGATATATGTTATTGCAACACTGTCATCTCCGGTTCCTGCGGCAAAAACAGCTCTGTAGAAATCGTCATTTTCCTTAACAGGATTATATGGCATTTTATTATAAAAATCAATTTCAATATCATTTATAAGCTCCTCTGTCTTCCTTCCGTCCCATGAAGTTATAACGGTGCCGTTTCTTATGCCTGCATTGTAGACGTCACTGTCCTTCTCCACATTTACCGCAACGGTCCTTCCGTCAGAAAGGGTCATAAGCGAAAGTCCGTAATCATTTCCGTACATAATCTCGTCTGCCTTGTCCATGACAGCCTCATCCTTCACTATATATGCCACATGTCCGTCATGAAAATTATAGCAGAACTTTGTCCACAAAATGTAATTTCCCACTGCATCATGCTTTTTCTGTATCTCCTTAAACTGCGGCTCATACTCCTCATAAAGAACATCCCAGTCAATGCCTTTATGCTCTGCAAGACAATAGTGCTCCTTCATTGTATCAAAGCCCTCCTTAAAATCCTCAAGGTAGTTTGGCATCCTGTACCCTTTATATAAATGGCACACTAAAATACTCGGAATAATAAGCAGCGCCGCAATTGCAGATACCAGACGACGCGTTTTAACCTCCTCTTTTGAAAAGCCAATCAAAAGAACAATTGCAGCAATATAAACACTTAAAAGTGCTATTTCCTCACCTGTAAATGCAATAAATATTATACACACTATTAAAGGAACTATATACAAAAGCTTCCATTTTGTGCTTTTTACCTTATACGCATAATCTGCAAGGAAGTAAAGCCCTATGGAAAAAGCAAGCTCTGTCAGTATCAGATACAAATCACTTTTTATCATCTCATTACCTCCTAATTCATATCATCCTTCGCAAAAAATTTATATCCCAGCCACAGGAACAAACCGCCAATCCCAATTGATGATACCACAACGGAGGCAATATCGCCAGCCGATAATACTGCATCATAAACCTCTATTAAATCAACCGTATTGTCAAGGGTATATGTAAACCATGATTCAAAGTTACCAAGCTTATTGAAACATGTAATTCCCAAAAAAACAGAGCTGCTTTTATTCGTAAGAACCTGTGAACACAGAAATATTATATATCCCCCTGCCATTGTTACATACGGGTTTTTCACTACATATGTAAGAAACACAAACTCACATATCATCCTCATTACAACAAGCATGGAAAGCCCATACCGAAGCAGCGCATTACCTGCGTCGATTTCCGTTCCCCAGCCGAATGCCGCGCTTCCGACAATCACAGGCAATATAAGCAAAATTGCCGTACCTGCTGTTCCCACAACAATGCTTACGACAGCATGCGCAAAATATACCTGTCTTCTTGTGTGTCCCGACATAAGCTCATAGTTTGATGTCTTATCCGTAAAATCTCCGCCGCAGACATAGCCGGTAAATATGATGGCAAATATAACGGCGGTGGAAAGCATGGTGGAAGCCATGCCTGCAAAACATTCGCCGGCAGACACTTCATAATTCCGATAATTAAGCTCACCAAAAAATACTGTCAGATTTAAAACTGCCATTGCCACAAAAACGAGGGGGGTAAACTTTGTTTTTCGAATTTGATATAGCTGCGCTTTTATTATATTATTCAATTTATCTCCCTCCCTACATATCATTTTTCTTAAATATCATGTAGCCTATGAGAGTAAATACTGACCCTGCAGCAAGCGACACAATAATTGAGCTGTTAAGCAGCGACATATTTACAGCCCCATCATAAACGGTTACCATTTCATCACCGATAAGCTGCTGCCTTGAATTTGAAATCTCCGCTAACGCCAAAAGGTTTGGGCATGCAAACAGCGTATCAGGCTTTACATCCAATAATTCCTTAAAAACCTCTGATACAATGACCGAACCCTCCAGCATCAGAAATCCAATTACCATTCCCACATTGCTGTTTTTCACCAGTATTGTTATAAAACCAACCTCGCAAATCCATCTTATGCAGGGGAAAAGGAAAGCTGCAAATCTTACGGCAAAATCACCTGCCTTTAAGCTGTGCCCCCAGCCATTTATAACTGTGAAAAAAACAGTCGGAACAGCTGACACAATGACGGACGCAATGACTGTCCATGCAAGCGACATAATAAATCTTCCAAAAAACACCTGCGCCCTTGAATGTCCCGATAACAGCTCATAATTCATAGTTTTGTCATTCATATCCCATCCGATTATCCTTGTAACAATTATAAGTGAAATAATCATAAAAGTATAAGGAAAAAAAGCAAACATATTTACCGCGTACATGCTCCCCGACATGTAATCAAATCCTGCGCCGTCAAGCAAAGGTCCCGCAACAGGCAATACCAGAGAAAAAAGCAGCCCGCATATGATAAGATTATCTCCCTTAATTTGATAATTCTGTGCCTTCATTATGTTCCACATTCTTCTCACCTGCCATATCCATATAATATTTTTCCAGATTAGCCTCGTTAATATTAAGGGTTATCGGAACTACTCCACCCTCATATAGGGCTTTCGACACATTTACAAGATTATCCATCTGCTCGTACAGGCGTATGCTTCCATCCTCCTCAACCTCAAAATCGGAAACATGTAATTTCTCATGCAGTACTGCAGCCGCCTTCTCATCATTATCCGTATGAATATGATAATATTCCTTACAAAGCCTTTTAAGCTCCTCCGCAGAAACAGACTGCAAAAGCTCCCCATGATGAATGAAAATGTAATCTGTGCAGAGAAGTGACAGCTCGCTTAAAATATGGGAGGAAATAACAATCGTTATATGCTCCTCCCTGTTAAGCTTAAGCAGAAGCTCCCTTATCTCCACGATACCTTCAGGGTCCAGTCCGTTGATTGGCTCGTCCAAAATCATTATTTCAGGCTTTGACAGCAGGGCAATGGCTATTCCAAGCCGCTGTCTCATGCCAAGGGAAAAATTTCTCACATACTTTTTTCCCGTATTTTCAAGACCAACTATTTTAAGAACCTCGTCTATCCTTTTTTTATCAGGTATGCCCTTTTGCAGTCTCTGCTTCTCAAGGTTCTGCCTCGCCGTCATTTTCTCCTTAGCATAAGGAGTTTCAATCATAAAGCTCATGCGGCTTCTCGCCCTCGCAAGTCCGGCTTCATCACTGCTGCCGAAAATGCTCATGCTGCCCTCCGTGGGAAGCACAAGCCCGCCCAGCATTTTCATAATCGTTGTCTTGCCTGCGCCGTTGGGACCTATAAGACCGCAAATCATACCCTCATTAATCTGAAAGGACACGTCATTTACTGCCGCCTGCTTCATGTACTGCTTTTTCAGTTTCTTTACTTCAATTAATGCGCCCGACATTTTTATCCTCCTTTATGGTATTTTTAACGATAATTTTTGCTCTGAATACATAATAAAGAAGAAACATAAAGAATTTATTAAATAATTGATTTTTTTGAAAAACCTACTCAAACAGCTTAAGATACTCCACAAGCAGATTACTGTATTTGCTTTCATAAATACATTTCTTTGCCAGTTCAATGTCGTCAGTAATAATATTGTCCACATTAAGCTCAGCCATTTTTATAATGCTGTCACTTTCATTGACCGTCCACACATAAAGCTGCTTCCCCTCCCCGTGGACACTGGAAATAAGCCCCGGTGTGGCATTTGTAGCCTCAACGCTGAAATGGTCCGCCGCCTTAAGCTTATTTATATCTCCGTATGCAAGGGTCATAACATAAACAGTCGTCATGGAGCTGTCGTACTCCTTCACATTTTCAAGCACCTCATAAACCTGTGAGGTAATAACGCAGTCCTTCTCAATTCCCGCAGCTTTTACCACATCCACCACGCTTTTTTCAAAATCGGTTTCATGTCCCGTAGGCTTAAGCTCTATATTAAGCTTAATATTATTTTCCTTTGCAAACTCCACAACCTGTGAAAGAAGCGGGATTTTTTCCCCGGCAAACTCACTGCCGAAAAAGCTTCCTGCGTCCAATTTTGATATTTCCTCGTAGGTAAGCTCCCATGTATTTGCATCAACGCCCGTAGTTCTCTTAAAGTTTGTATCGTGCATTACTATAATTTTTCCATCCCTGCTTTGCTGCACGTCAAGCTCTATCCAGTCTGCGCCCAACTCCTTTGCGCCCTGAAACGCCGCCATTGTATTTTCGGGATAAAATGCAGATGCTCCCCTATGAGCGGTAACCTCCATTGTGCGGACATATTCAATATTGGGGTTCAGTCTTCCCGAGCATAGGAAAAAGCCAAGCGTAAGTCCAATGGCAACAACGAAGCAGCCCAAAATCACATTACAGCGGTGTATAAAACGCATACGTTTTTCACTGACATTATATTCAGGAGCAATGCTGTGAATAATGTATTCTCCCACAGTCTCCTTGTGCCGGTAATACATTACGCTTATGCACCCATAGCTTATGGGAACGGAAAGCCCTGCAAAAATTCCAAAGGAAAAAATAATAAGCATCCATATTGCCGTAGCGCCAAACCATTTAAGAACAAAAACACCGGAAAAAATTTTACTGATGGATACTGCGATTACTATCAAAATAAAAATAAACACAAAATATGTAACGACAAAAACAAACTGTGTGAGCAGCATATATAAAAAATCCCTTAACCTTCTCTTTTTTATAAGACTGCTGCTCTTTCTTCTTGCCTCCTTAAAGGAACAGCCCTCAAGGGTAAAATAATGAAATGCATACATCCACCTCATTATAAGAATTGTTATTACAAGCATTGCCAGTGCAAACAGCACTGACAAGACAGAATTTTTTTCTATATAGTTCATAATAAACTCAGGTATGGATATTGTTGACAGAAGCCCCGACGCCATTCCGATATTTGCAAGGGGCATAAACAAAAGCACCACAATGACAAGCATAAAGTTTTTTGGCTTCCATGCCCGAAGTGCATTTTTCAATGAAAACCTAACGACCTGCTGAAGATGCACCTTTTGCCCCTGTGACGACTGGTCGAGGATAAATATAACGGCGCTTATATCAATCATTGCGCCTACCGTTGCAATGACAAAAATAAGTAAAAGTGCAAGAATTGTAAAGGGATTCAATAGAAAAGCACCTATATTTTCAAGGGTAAGATAATAGTAGCCTCTTACCCTCATTATAAGGTCAAACAGCCCCCAGATAAACGGCACAAAAATAATGGCGGTGGAAAATTTATAAATAAGCTCGAAGCTTACAAGCGTCTTCCAGTTACAATCTATTAATCTTCTTATTTGTTTCATTCTTTGTATTCTCCGTTTATAAAATATTTTTGTATACACCTATCCCATCATTATTCCCACTATCGTCATCACTGCACCAACCACTCCGCAAACTGTACAGAGAATAATCGGTCTTATATAGTGCATCAGATTATACCTCTTGTGCGGTATATATCGTTCGTCCGTTATTCTTACTGCCTTTTCCGTATATTGTACCGCTACAATTGTCCTAACCGGAACGATTCGCTCTCTTTTACCCGGGAATAGAGCTTTGCTTTCCGGGCTATGTATTCCTGAATTGTCGATTTCCTTCTCAATTGTTTTTTGCTGATAGGCATTATAATACTTCAATACCGGTTTGTAAGAAGGGGGGTCTGTACCATCGTTACTGTAGCTTTCAATATACCTGACTACCTCCGCCTCGCCCTCCTTAAAACCATTTCGAAAGGGAAAAATCAAATGTGCATGGACAAGTAAATACACAATTAAAAAAAAATCTGCAAGCAAAGTCGTCATCGCTATAAATACACCCGAACACGTTAATACAAATGACATGAAATGTACCTCCTCTTATACCCGTTTTGAAGTATCTCCCTGCTTTTTTCCAAAACTGTATCAATTGTATTTTTTCTCATTCTTCATAATTATAATATTCACATGTATCGTTGACAACTGATTTTTCGAGGTTCTTTCACTCAAATCAGCCAAACAGACACTGCAATGCACCTGATTTACATACAGCTTCTATTTTTTAAGCCGATTCCGAACCGCTTTGCCTGACTGCCAATGAAATAATCAGTGTCGTAACCTCTGCCACAGGAAATGCAAGCCATACTCCGTATATACCCATAAACCGTGAAAGCACAATCGCAAAAAATACAATTGCAACTATCCCTCTCGACAGTGAGATAATAAAACATTCCTTCGCCCTGCCTATCGCCCCAAACCATCCTGCTCTTACAATATTTACGACTGCAATCAAAAATCCAAGACTGTAAAGTCTAAGCCCCTCCACTGCATAATCCGCCATTTGCGCCGACCCTTCACTGTTAAATACATTTACGATACCGTCCGCAAATATCTGGCAGATAAGAACAAGCAGAACTGAAATAATAATTCCAACCTGTAATGAATGTCTGCAAATCCTTTTCTTTGCATCCTCATCTCCTGTCCCGCCCGCATCGCTTGCCATGGGCTGCAGCCCTTGCGAGATACCGTTAAAAACAGCTATGCCGATAATCGAAATATTAGCCACAACTCCATATGCGGCAACCCCTACATTTCCGACAATTTTAAGCAGCACAAAATTAAATGTCAGCGTTGTCACTCCGCCTGAAATCTCACCTACAAAGCCCGATATTCCAAGCTGGCATGCCAAAATAAGCTTTTTAGCCGAGGGCATTTTTTTTACAAAACGTATTGTATTTTTTTCGGAACGAAAATGAAGCATGCACACTGCCATGCTTATAATCGGTGAAATTCCCGTTGCAAGGGCGGCTCCCAGCATTCCCATATTCATTGGAAACATGAAAATATAATCAAAAATAATATTAAATATGCTGCTTGACAGCGTAGCCGCCATGGCAATATGCGGATTATTATCGTTTCTCACAAAAGCCGTCATGGTATAATTGAGCATAAACGCAGGGGCAAACAAAAGCGCAGTTCTCATATATGAAATCCCGGTTTTCAGTATAATGTCATCAGCCCCCATAAGCTTAAGAACATTACCCGGAGCAAATATGCCGACTAACACAAAAAACATACTGAGCAGTAACGTCCATACAAACGAATTGGCAAAATACTCATCATAATCCTCTTTTCCAAGGGATTTGCCAAGACTGTGTCTTGTGGCAGAGCCAATCCCAATCATAGACCCAAAAGCATACATAATTGCATAGACGGGAAGCGCCATATTCAGTGCGGTAATTCCGTTTGCCCCTTCCGCAACAGAAATAAAAAAGGTGTCCGCCAAAACATATAATGAAATGCCAAGCATTGCAAATACGCTTGGAAATATAAATTTTCTCAGCTTCTTTTCTATCATTTTTTCAAACTCCTCCACTGAACATCAGCCCATTCCAAATTTGCTTTCAGCAAATGGGCTGACGCTAAATGTCAAGTTTTCATAGAAAACTTGACACAATCCTCTGTAGAACAAAGCGGCTTTGCCTAAAGCAACAAAATGCATCCGCATATACATCTTCCAAGACCTAACGATGTATAAACGAATGCATATGCACTCACTACCCGGTGGCAGTTACTATAAAATCTGTTATTTACTATACTTCATTTTTTTCATTTTTGCAACCCATTTGGAGGAATACTGCTTCCTTCCATATCCGCCACGATTCTCCTAAGCAAAACAACGCCCAAAACAGCCAATATACTTTCCGCTACGGCACCGGCGTAGGTAATACCCTCCGCATGAAAAATCATATCAAGTAAAACAATGGCGGGAATTTCCAAAACAATTTTCCTTAAAATTGCAAACACAAGCGACTTTTTCCCCATTCCAACACTCTGAAAAACGCCCACTGCCAGAAAGTCCAAAAGCATAAAGGGCAAACAGAATACAAAGCCGCGCAGGAATAAACCACCATAGGAAACCACATCCGGCTTCTTAATAAAAATTCCAATCAACGGCTCAGCAAATATAAAGCATCCCACGGCAATTACAGTAATGGCAGGAAGCATAAGCCTTGCCACAAACAAAATACATTCCTTAAAACGGTCACTTTTCTTTGCAGAATAGGAATAACCCACAAGCGGCATAATCCCCTGGGTACCACCCAAAGCAATCTGCAACGGCACCATATAAACCTTTTGAGCAATACCCACAGCGGCAACGGCAGCCGCGCCGTACGCCTTTATAAAATTGTTTAATACCGTCATTCCCGTAACATTAAGCAGATTCTGTATAGACGCTGGTATTCCTACCCCGCATACGCCAAATACAATTTTCTTATTTGGACGAAAATATTTTGGCGACAGCTTTATATTCGTCTTGCTTCGTTTTACAGCTAAAAGCACAAAGAAATATCCACAGGCAAAGCAATTTGATATAAATGTGGCAAGTCCTGCTCCTGCCGCTCCCATATTAAGTCCTTGGGGGAGAATGAAAATCGGGTCAAGAATAATATTCAAAAAACATCCGCTCATTGTACCGATGCTTGCATGAAGCGACGCTCCCTCCGACCTTACCAAATATGCCAGAACAACATTGAGAATAGACGGAACAGCGCCAAATACAACAGCCCACATCATATAAGCCCGGGTCGCATCCATAGTTTCAGAAACAGTTCCTAAAACCACCATGAGCGGCTCCAAAAATGCGAAGCACAGCACCGACATCAACGCTCCGCTTATTACGCTTCCGTAAAATCCAAAGGAGGCGCTTTTCGTGACGGTGTCCGCATCCTTTGCGCCCAATGCGCGGCTCATCATACTTGAGGAGCCAACCCCGAAAAGATTGTTTACCGCATTAAATGCGAGCATGGCAGGCGCAGCCAGCGATACGGCTGCGCTTTGAATTTCATCATTCAGCATACCGACAAACAACGTGTCTGCAATGCTGTATAAAACCACGACAAGAGAGCCGATGATAGTCGGTATCATCAGCTTTCTCACCGCTTTCGGTATTGGCGTCCTCTCAAAAAGTTCTTCGTTTACATTTGCCATAGCTTTTATTTACTCATAGTCCCGTCTCCTCCCATGAGGGCTGTCATTTCCTCAAGCCTCTCAATCGGAAACGGAGGGTTGGTAAGCGGTTTCATGGCAATACTCATGAGCTTCATGGGATTATCATCCGCCGCAATACGATTCGAGCTTAAAGCCCCGCATATCTTACACCGATGAATAATTGCACATTCGCCGTTTTTCCTTATCCATGTAGATATAGGCTCCATAATTCCACCGCAGTCAGCCTCCCTGTCACCCGGCTCATTATCCACATGCATACTATGCAGGCAGTTCGGACAGTGATTTCTATGGTCACTTCCTGCGCCTGCCGACACGACCAGCCTTCCGCAATACCTACAGGTAAAACTGTCATTGCAGGCGTGTGTCTTATAATAACCCTTTTCATACTTTTTACGTTTATTGTCTCGATTCATTTTTTCCTCCTAAAAGCTGTTATTTCCCGACTTTTGGGAGGTTTGTGGAGTTAGTTTACACAAGCCTCCCAGCCTGCTGCCGACTCCTTGTTCATATACATATTCTTCAAACAGTAATCTCCTCTCTTTTAAACCTAAGTATTATATTAACATTGCCATCTGTTTTTATCAATTAGTTTTTGTAACTTCCCCTGTCTTAAAAAGCATATGGGTACACAGCCTGCCTTCCTTCTCCTCGGCATAAACCTCTGCTCCCTGCTTTTCGGCGAGAAGCCTGACAATATAAAGTCCAAGTCCTGCCCCCTGTCCCGTTCTTGCCCTGCTTCCTCTGTAGGTTCTGTCAAACAGATGCGTCACGTCAACATAGGCGTCCTTCAAAAGCTTATTTGAAAATGCTATATCACAAAATGAAGCACCGTCCTTCTTCTTTATCTCCATTGAAATGACAAACTCCCGCTCCGCATATTTTAACACATTGCCAAGAAGATTTCCAAGCATGCGGATAAGCATCGGCTCATCTGCCAAAAACATCACGCTTTTTTCCGGCAGCCTTATTTCAGGCTCTAAATGATGCTCACGAATAACGGCCTCATGGTCTGCAACAAACTGCATGATAATATTAGTTCCGTTTACCTCCTTGATCTGCGCAGCCTGACCGTCGCTCTCCAGAAGGGACATTTCAAAAAAATCATCTACCATTCCCTTAAGCATGTCAGCCTTATCCATGCATATTTTGAGATAGCCCCTGTCCCGTTCCGCAAGCGTTTCATTTTCCGAAAGCATCTGCAAATTTCCCTTTATGACCGTAAGCGGTGTCCTGAGGTCATGGGCTATGTCTGATACCGACTGTTTCAGCCTTGTCTCGGATTTTTCCGTCTCATGCTTCAGCTTTTTCTGATAGTCAAGGTTATCATTTATCTGCGCGGACAGTTCCGTCAAATCCCTGTCAAAGAGGCTTATTGTAATCTGCCTGTTATATGACATATCCTTTGTCTCCCAAAGCTCACGTTTTATATTTTTCATCTCCCGCTTTAAATTTAACAGATATATTGCAAGCGCAATGCAAAAAAGGAATAACAGTATGCATAAGAAAATCCAAAGCCTCACTTTTATTCCTCCTTAATACGGTACCCGATTCCCCATACCGTTTCAATATAATCAATTCCCGTTGCTTTTTTAAGCTTGCCTCTTAAATTGCTGACATGGACATTTATTGTGTTATCCTCGTAATAATATACGTCTTCCCAGACCGATTCATAAAGATTCGCCTTTGTGAAGGTCTTGGTGGGCTGCTCCATAAGAAGTCTCAGTATATGAAGCTCCTTTGATGTAAGACTTATGTTTTTGCCCTGATATTCCACACGATTTTCCTCAATAAAAAATATAAGCTCACCTGCGGAAACCGTCCTGCCTCTGCCGTTTTCATCATGTCCGCCGTCTTTTGCGCCACTTCTTCTCAGCACAACCTCTATGCGCACAAGCACCTCATTCAAATCAAAGGGCTTGAGAATATAATCATCCGCACCCATTCTAAGCACCTCAAGCCTTGTGTCCATACCCGACTTTGCCGACAGACATATGACGGGAGTGTCCCCGCGCTCCCTGAGCTCCTTTATCAGGCTGTCCCCGCTTTTGTATGGAAGCATTAAATCCATAAGAATAATGTCATATTCATTATTGTTTATAAAGCCGGATGCCTGCCGTCCCTCATATGCGCATTCCACCTCATATCCATGCTCCGTGAGAAACTCTGCAAGCATCTTGCTTATATCCCTGTTGTCCTCCACTATAAGCAGCTTCTTTTTACTCATTAAAATTAACCTTTCTGCTAATCCCTATACCTTTCTGCATATAAATATGCCCTGTACCTTGAAAAATTAAATTCTCTTATGCCGTCGTATTTGTCATACTCATAAGAAACATCATGGAAATATGACTGCAAATACATATCATTCTTCGTATTCTCCGAGGCATTACCATCGTATCCATGGCCTTCTATTTCCTCCGCAAAAGCATACATTGCAGGAGCAGCGTCACATGACATATTACTCACCAGATATTTTAAATCAAAATCGTTTGACTGTACAGTATTAATATGAGATATATCATATTTTGCAATGATATAATCCGGGTGCGCAAAGGATAAGGCTATATACAATACCGAAGTGACTGCGATAAAATATCTCACAAGCCTGAAATCATATTTATATATGCTTGCAATAATCCCTGCCATCAAAGCGGCAATCAGAAGCAGCGCAAAAAGCGCAAGCAAACGGAGATATGTAAGATTATATTTTTTAACATACATAAGCAGTCTTATCGCCGAGGAGGCAATCATAATGTATGTGCACCCGCACATGATTGTAAGGACAATTTTAAGCACCCTGTGCTTTGTAAATAAGGAATTGCACACAAGCACAATAAAAAGGTTGAGAGCAGCGACATAAAGCAGCTGGTAAAATCCCTCCCTTGCATAGGAGGAATAGGAATGCCACTCAGGCATCATGCGTTCTCCCATAAACAGGCTTAAAATCTGAATACAGGAATACAAAAGGTACACTGCGGTAAGGGCGCCGCAAAAGGTTATTCCGGTTACGGGATTGCATTTTTTATCAGTCAGCTCATATTCTGCCGCGCCGTGAACAGACAGCATGGCAATAAGCCCGTAGACAATCAGCAGCACACATAAAATAAGTATAATAAAACCGACAGCATCCCATGATATATGAAAGGAATTAAAAAACGTATCAAAAACTCCATTCACCACACTAAAGAAAATTACATCTGCGCTTGCCAGCAGAAATGTGACAACAATAAGAAACGGAATTGCAACTATAATTCCAATTATGACATACTTCACATTTTTGTTTATTTTTATCTTAGTATTGCCGGTAACTTTACAGCTTTTCCTGTCACTGAAAAACATGTGGGAATGGAACAGCGGCACAAAAGCAATTTCAAGCATTGCCAGCATATATTTCCATACTCCCCAATCCGCCTCATCATAGAAAAATCTTATAAGCGCCGTCATTGTAAGGAGTATTATTCCAACATAGTTCCAGAAAATAATAAACATATCCGATGTCATAAAAACGGAAATTCCAAGTAAAACGATACCCGCAAAATAAGGTATAAGCTTTTTCCGCTTTTCTTTCCCTGATGCCATATCAGCTGAAAGTCCGGGAAGAACAAGCCACAGATATACAACCGTAGCAATTGTAAATACAGGCGTCATGATACCGGTAAGATTTTTGTAAAGACATATCCCGTAGACAATCGAATATATAATGGTAGGTATTCCAAGCACCTGAAACCGCAGGGCAGATTTTTCATCATCCCTTACATAAAAAGGCTTATCATCGCCATTTGTTTCTTCAATGCCACTTGTTCCTTCATCAACCGTATTTAATTTATTTTCCATTATCTTCGCCTCCTCTTTGAACGTCAGCTATTCCACATTCACCGTCAGGTACATAAGTTATAATATCCCCCGGCTGGCAGTCAAGCGCCCTGCATATAGCTTCCAGGGTTGAAAACCTCACAGCCTTTGCCTTGTTATTTTTTAATATGGATAGATTGGCAAGAGTTATGTCAACTTCTTTTGCAAGCTCAGACAAGCCCTTTTTCCTCTGTGCCATAACAACATCAAGATTAATAATTATCGCCATACCTGTGCCTCCCTATATTGTAAAATCGTTTTCCTGCTTATATTCCACAGCCCTTGCAAAAACTATGGCTAACACTCTGGAAAACAGTCCCGCTACAAGGAACACAATCACTATAATAAATACGGCAGGCGTAAAATAAAGAGGAAGCCTTAAAAGCGATACAAGCATAATTGCAAAGCTGTATAAGCCCATACGATTAAGGCTTTTTACGTTTTCCTCCACAAAGCAGTCGTCCCTGAGCACCGTGGAAAAAATACATCTGAGTTCCCGCAAAATAAGCACCGCAAAAACTCCCGATATAAAGAATATAATAAGAAGCTGTGTATAATACTTTTCAAAAAAATCATTATACTTTCCGTAAAACTTAAAGCTTAGAGGAAGCGTCAAAGTGACAATGACACCTCCAAAAAACATAATATCAAGCAAAAGCTTTGTTACCCTTGTAATTTTACTGTCCTTCATAATATCCTCCTTCAAAATGTTTCTGAAAAGGATAATACTACCATTTGCATTGAAAGTCAATATATTTTTATTGTTTTTCGATAAATTTTTATTGATAAAGATAGATATACTGCAACAAAGCTTTTACGGATATGCCATGGACAATGACGGAGCAGTAACAATCAGGCATTTGCAAAACTCTTTTTCCGGCAACGTCCGTTGTTCGAAAATAAGGAGTTTCGCAATCACCTGAAACGAAAAAGAAGCTACCGCACCAAGGAACGAATTTCCTTATTGCGACAGCCTCTTTAAGTACTGACATCTTAAAATGCTTGTCCCGGTATATTATATGTATCTACTGCTCCGGTACATCAGCGTCATTTTCCACCGTATAATCAGTATAATTAAACGCCTCCGATGACTCAAACAAAATATCTCTTGCCCTGTCAAAGCAGTCCAGAATCTTAGGGGAAAATACCCCGCACTCACCGTCATGTATCATCCTTACTGCAACGTCAGTGGCATAAGGTGTTTTATAAACCCTCTTGCTTACCAGCGCGTCATAAACATCTACGATTGATACAACCTGAGCCCATATAGGAATATCCTCGCCTGAAAGCCCATCCGGATAACCGTTTCCGTCATATCTCTCATGGTGATACCTGCATATATCATAGCAATAGCGGTAAAAATCGTTGTCCTCCTGCCTGAAGTTCTCAAGAATTTCACAGCCGTAAACCGTATGCTTTTTCATCTCAGTAAACTCATCCTTTGTAAGCTTGCCCGGCTTAAGAAGTATACTGTCAGGAATTGCAATCTTTCCTATATCATGCAGCGCAGATGCATTTACTATAAGGTCAATCTGATCCTTTGTAAGCTCATACTCAGGGTAGTACTTCTTAAGATAATTAAGGAAAATACGTGTAAAGAATTTAACACGCTTAATATGCTCCCCTGATTCAAGGCTTCTGAACTCAACAACAGAGCTTAAAGCATTAACCAGAAATTCATTGTTTTTTTCAAGCTTCTCCCTGCTTGCCATAAGCTGCCTTGTACGCTTCTCAAGCTTCCTCTCTATCTCAAACCTGTTCTCGTAAAGCTCCAATATGTTCATGGCACGACGTAAAATAACCTTAGCGGCAAAAGGCTTATAAATAATATCAGAAGCTCCGTATTCATATGCCTTCATATCTGTCTCGTCTGTTGCTTCTCCGGTAATCATTATAACAGGAATGGTTTTCATATATCCTTTATCATTCATATGCTCCATTACTTCAAGACCTGTTTTCTTTGGCATAATCAAATCAAGAAACAGCATTGAAATATCATCATGCTGTTCATCAAGAATTTTAATTGTCTGTTCGCCATCCATGGCTTCAAGAACATGAAACTGCTTATCAAAAATCTGCTTCAGCAACTCACGATTAAGCTCTGCATCATCTGCTATAAGAATCGTTTTCATCTCATCCATGCTACCTGCTCCTTCTTACTTAAACATCTAAAAATATGCTTTTATTATAATGTCAACATATAACATTATTCAAGCCTTTTTTTTTAAAAGATGATATAATGTGCGTAAATACACATTATACTTTGCGAAAAAGCTACTCCTTAAATTCCACTGCATGCTTTCTCATCCATATTGGAAACATATTGCGCTGACAGGCCCTATTTTCCCGTTCCTTAATGCCTATGGTCTTAAAGAAGGTTCTCCACAGTCTTGTGTATTCATCCTCAAAATCCTCACTGCGGCTTAACACATCAAATTCTTTCTCTGTAAGATACATCAGATAAAGCTCCTCATCCTTTGGATGCACAACGGCAACCCTTCTGTTGTCATCCACAATGACAAAGTGCTCCGATGGCATCCTGTCCGCAAAATGCTCCGCCACGATTGTAACAACATTATTTTTAGGCTCAATATGACAGACATAAGCCTTATCCTCCAAGGACGTAAATCTTGCAAACTCCCTGAAATAATGGCTCTCATTTCCAATTCTTCTCTTAAGCTCCAAAATACGCATAACATGAGGGTTTGCATACATAGAGCATACCCCTGCTCCAACCGCAAAGCCCACCCTGAGAAAATTATAGATGGACTGCAATGCATCCTCCTCCACGGAAAGGGATGCGTAAAATACCCAAAAATACGCCTGATTGGATATTGATTTTTTTATGGAACGTATAACCTTTTCCGTTTTTTCCCTATCTGCATCAACATGTATATACTCATCAAAAAGAGACTGCTGCCATACGGGCTCTCTCATAAGCCTTATATTATTATGTCCTTCTTTTAATGCACAGCTCCACGCATCATAAATGCACGTAAGAATGTCCTCAAATCTGTCTTTACAACAAAATATCTTCATACGCTATCCTATCCCAAAATCGGCAAGAGACATCTGAGTGTAAGTATTGTTCTGATTATTTACCTTCCAGTTATCCCTTCCGTTTGTATCAATAAGCTGCCTTGTAATGTAGCTTTCCTCTATAGGCGTATTATAGAGCCTGTGTCCGTTGCAGGTTATGAAATAATGCGCGCGCTTTAATACTACACCCATTTTTTTCAGATTATCAAAATCAAGAGTCCCATATCTTCTCCCATAAATGATCCTGCCTGCCGACCTTGGTCCGATGCCCGGAATCCTTAAAAGCAGGTCGTAAGGCGCGCGCTGAACCTCAACAGGAAAATATCCCAGATGCCGGAGCGCCCAATCACATTTTGGGTCAAGGAGCTCATTAAAATTTGGTTTTTCCTCAGATAAAAGCTCATTCGCCCGAAAGCCATAATATCGAAGCAGCCAGTCCGCCTGATAAAGCCTGTGCTCACGCAGCAGAGGCGGCGGTGTCCCAATTTGCGGAAGCACGCGGTCCTCATTAATCGGTATATATGCGGAATAAAAAACCCGCTTAAGGTCATAGCTTTGATAAAGCTTCTCTGTGGTCTTAATAAGAGTATAATCGCTCTCGTCCGTAGCCCCTATAATCATCTGTGTACTCTGCCCTGCCGGCGCAAAGCTTCTCTTAAGCTTTCCACCATCTGACGGCACAAGGGCATTTTTAACCGAAGCCTCCGTTATACCCTCCTGCCTTTCTATACTCTGTCTGCTTTGGAAAATGCTGTTAGAAAGATACATATTTCCCCGGCTTCTCTCCATCCTTGCATCCTTCCCAATAGCAACCCGGTGTGCCTTAATCGTATCGCTTACCTTACCCATAGGCTCCAGTATCGTTTTAAAGCTTTTGTTCGGGGCAAGCTTTGACAGGCTTTCTGCCGTGGGAAGCTCAAGATTGACGCTTATTCTGTCAGCAAGATACCCTGCCGTTGCAAGCAGCTCATCGGACGCTCCCGGAATTGTTTTCACATGAATGTACCCGTTAAAATGATACTTATTTCTAAGGAGCAAAAGCGTCTCACACATTTTTTCCATTGTGTAGGTGGGATTTTTAAGAACACCCGAGCTTAAAAAAAGCCCCTCGATATAGTTTCTCTTATAAAACTCAACCGTAAGCTCACAAATCTCCTCAGGAGTAAATGTAGCTCTCGGAATATCATTGGAGGCTCTGTTAATACAATACCTGCAATCATAAACACAATGGTTTGTCATAAGAATCTTGAGCAGTGAAATACACCTGCCGTCTGAGGCAAAGCTGTGACAAATTCCGCATGCCTTTGTATTCCCAAGGAATCCTTTCTTTCCCCTTCTGTCGGAACTGCTTGATGTACATGCAACGTCATACTTTGCCGCATCTGCCAGTATATTTAGTTTTTCCTCTGTGGTATAATCTGTAATAATCTCATTCATAAGACTATTATACGAACATTTGTTCTGATTTGCAAGTGCTATTTTATTTAATTTTCCGTTTCTTGCTGTTGCAAATAAAAAATAGCTTTCTGTGCTTCTATTTCTTCACGCAGTTCATCTTCTGTAGGAAGATATAATTTGTACTTGCTCGCAAATAATTGTTCATTACCATGCAATATCGAATATCTGGCAATGTCTTCATCCGTTTCAGTGCACAGAACAATTCCCAATGTAGGATTATCATCCTGAGATTTCTTCAACTCATCATACATACGAATATACATATCCATCTGTCCTACATCCTGATGAGTAATTCTGCTTGTTTTTAAATCTATTAAGACAAAACATTTCAATATGTAGTTGTAAAAAACTAAATCTATAAAATAATCCTGCTTTTCTGTATGAATATGCTGCTGCCTAGCTACAAAAGCATACCCTTTTCCCATCTCCATAAGAAATTTCTGTAAATTTGAAATAATACTTGTTTCCAATTTTGTTTCATTAAAAGATGCATCCGGTGTCAATCCTAAAAACTCTACAACCACCGGATTTTTAATAAACTCTAACTTGTCCTGGTGATAGCCATATGTTTTTTCTCGCATTTCATGTTCCACAGCCTCTTTATCCTTTGACTGCAATAAGCGATAATAATACTGTGTATCTATATTTCTCTGTAAAGTGCGCACACTCCAAGTCTGCTCATATGCTTCCTTTTCATACCATTTACGTGCAGCTTCATCGTGTACTTGTAATAAGGTTCTGTAATGTGACCACGATAAATACACATCAGATTTTCCACACGATGTGTGGAAAATCTCAGGGAAATATTTATAAAAGCGATAAAAGCTGTATAAATTTGTTTTAGTAAAACCTTTGCCATATTTTTGTAAGTTCTTTCGATAATTTTTTTATAATATTAGCACCATATTCCGCACGATTTTCACCAGCCAATTCTTCCTCTGCAATTCGATACCCAATCAGCCAGTTTCTCTGTGATAATATGGTATTGACTGCACGATAGGCTTCCTTTTGGGAAACTTCTATGATATTTTGAACATCATTTAATATATTGTCCGTTTTCTTAAATTTACTCATAATATCATTATTTTCAATTTTTGTAACTTCATTCATCTGTCAGTTAACTCCTTACCGAACATTTCCTCTCTAATTGTGTTCCAATTAATTATCTCAAAATAGATTTCCAATGCTTCTTTTGCAAATCTTTCAACTCTGCTCCTGCATTTTACTCAGCTTTGCCGCCTGGTCTGCTGCAATGCAGGCGTCTATAATTTCCTGTATCTCCCCATTCATAATCTTATCGAGCTTATACAACGTAAGTCCTATTCTATGATCGGTAACCCGCCCCTGTGGAAAATTGTAGGTACGGATTTTTTCCGATCGGTCGCCTGTTCCAACCTGGCTCTTTCTAAGGTCAGCCTCCTCGTCATGACGCTTCTGCATCTCAAGATCCAGAAGCTTTGCGCGAAGAAGCGCAAATGCCTTGGCCTTATTTTGAAGCTGGGATTTCTCAGTCTGGCTGTACACCACAATACCAGTAGGATAATGTGTAAGTCTTACGGCAGAATCTGTTGTATTGACACACTGTCCTCCGTTTCCCGAAGCCCTCATGACATCTATTCTGTAATCCTTTTCCGGTATATCAATCTCGTCAATTTCCTCCGCCTCAGGAAGAACAGCAACACTTGCGGTTGACGTGTGTATACGTCCGCCCGACTCCGTCTCAGGCACACGCTGGACACGGTGTACGCCGCTTTCATATTTGAGCACAGAGTATGCTCCCTGACCCGTTACCATAAATGTAACCGACTTCATGCCGCCAATTCCAATTTCCTCAACGCTTGCAAGCTCACATTTCCACCGTCTGCCCTCAGCATAATGGACATACATACGATAAAGCTCCGCCGCAAAAAGCGCCGCCTCATCTCCGCCTGCTCCTGCGCGTATCTCCACGATAACATTCTTATCATCATTCGGATCCTTCGGCAGAAGAAGTATCTTCAAGGCATTCTCACATGCCTCAAGCTCCTCCTTTGCGCTGTTAAGCTCCTCCTTTGCAAGCTCACGAAGCTCCTCATCGCTCTCCTCGTCAAGCATTATAAGGCTGTCTTCTATTGTCTGCTTTGCAGCCTTATACTCGTTATACTTATCCACAATCGGCGCAAGCTCGCTCTGCTCCTTCATAAGCCTTCTGAATTTATCCTGGTCACTTACAACAGCAGGATCACTTAACAAATTCTGAAGCTCCTCAAGCCTTGCAACCAAATCCTCCAATTTATCAAACATTTATTCATCCTCCAAACTCTTTAAATGTCAGTTTATTAAAATTTGCTTTCAACATATGTCCCTCACATATGCCAAAACAACTCTGTCAAGTCCCGCATAATCCTTAATAAGCTCTATATCCCCATATCCGTTATCTACAAGGATACCGTAAACTGCATCGTACTGATCATAACTGATTTCACATACAAAACAACCGTTTTCATTTAAATAATTCCTCGCTTCTTTTATTATCCTTCTGTAGAAATAAAGCCCATCCTCCATGCCGTCAAGGGCAAGTCTCGGCTCAAAGCGGCTTACCTCCTCCATAAGCGCATCTATATCGCTGCTCCTTATGTATGGCGGATTCGTCATAATGATGTCATATAAATCCCCGCCGTTTTTTAACCTTACAGGAGATTCAGAGCCCTCAGAAACCGCAGGGTTTCTATATTCAAACATATTGCTTTCAATTATATCACAGCTTATGTCATGTAAAAAGCAATTCTTCTCAGATAATCGGATGGCATGAGGGGAAACATCGACAAGTGTCAGCCTGTCATCAAGGCTTCCCCTTTTCCTTCTTTCCAAAATATAGCTTATTCCGATACAGCCCGTGCCGCAGCACATATCAAGAGCATTACACGCCTCCTTATCACCCGTTGCCTTTAAAGCCTTCTCCACTAAAAGCTCCGTTTCAGGTCTGGGTATCAGCACATTTTCAGAAACCTCAAAGGTATATCCCATAAAATCCTGAGCTCCAATAATATACTGACAGGGATAATGCCTCCCCCTTTTTTCAATAAGCACATCATAGGCGCCGGCTGCATCATCATCCACATTTTTATCAAGCTCCATAAAGAGCCTTGTATAATCCATGCCAAGAACATGCATTGCAAGAAGTCTTGCATCACCCTCCGCATTTTCTATACCGCAGGACTTAAGCTTTTCTGTTCCATTTTTCAGCATATCTCTTAGAAGCATCTGTATCATCTCCTGAATATTTGTAAGCTTTTTGGCTGCCTGTCCTGAATATTTGCGGGCTTTGATTTACCTGTCCTGTGAATTTAATTCCTCAAGATATTCCCTCCAGTCAAGCACTCCCTCAACGGATTTTATCGCCACCTCAACCATATCTGCCTCAGGCTCCTTCGTGGTAAGCCTCTGCACCCATAGTCCCGGCTTGCTTAAGAGATTTGCAATAAATGACTCGCTTCTGCCTGCAAACTTTATAAACTCATAGGATATTCCCGCAATTACCGGAACGAGCAGCACTCTGTAAAGCAGCCTTAAAGCCATGGTATCCGTATCGATACACATAAATACAAGTATACTCACAATCATAACAATAAACAAAAAGCTTGTACCGCATCTCTTATGGAAACGTGTATGCTTCATAACATTTTCCACGGTTAAAGCATCTCCGTGTTCCAGACAGTTTATACACTTATGCTCCGCTCCGTGATACATATATGTCCTTTTTATTTCCTTCATACGGGAAATAAGCACAACGTACAGCATAAAAATGATAAGCCTTATTACTCCTTCAATAAGCCCAAGGACAAAATGGTTTTTTACGATCTTATCAAGAAGTGATGCCAGAAAAGCAGGAAGAAGCATAAAAAGTCCCACGGCTAACACAATGGAAAGGGCTACCGTGGCAAACATCCATAGATTATCCGAGCTATTCTTATCTGTTTTGCCGTTATCTGCCGTTCTGCCGTTGTCGGCTATTTTGCCGTTATCAGCCCTTCTTCCATTATCAGCATCCTTTTTTGTTTTTTTCCTGTCAGTTTCCGGTGTTTCGTCCTCCTCAAGAAAATCTGCTGAATAGGTAAGTGTTTTCACACCAATCACAAGGGATTCTATAAAATTTACCACTCCACGTATTATCGGCACTCTGAAAAGAGCGAATCGGCTTCCTGCAGGCTTAAATTCACTTATCTTAACCTCTATCTCATTGTCAGGCTTTCTTATGGCTATTGCATATTTGTCATCATTTTTCATCATGACACCCTCAAGAACCGCCTGTCCTCCTATACTTACCTGTCTCATTTTTTCACATCCTTGTTATGAATATCATTCCTATCCCCTGCGGCAGTCGGAACTGTCGCAATAAGGATTTTAATTCTCTTTTATCATACATTTTCAACAAAGAACGCTCCAACGTGTTACTTAACTT
>DKZK01000036.1 GCA_002493625.1 Lachnospiraceae bacterium UBA7076
TAACACGTTGGAGCGTTCTTTGTTGAAAATGTATGGTTAAAGAGAATGAAAAGCCTTATTGCGACAGCCCCGTTTTTTATCGCGGAAGCTCAGTAAAGCCCACCTTTTTCATAACCTTCCGGAGGGTCTTATTTGCGTAATATGACGCCTGCTCCGCATTTTCCTTAATGCATTTATCCACATACGCCTTATCCTGCTCCAGCTCCTTAAATCTTCGCTGAAGCGGCTCAAGCTCTGCTGCTACCGCCTCTCCCACAAGTTCCTTCAGCTTTCCGTATCCAAGACCGTCAAACTCTTTTAACGCTTCATCGACGGTTTTTCCTGTTACGGCGCAGTAGATGTCTATCAGATTTTTTATTCCCGGCTTGTTATCATCATATGCTATAAATCCGTCCGAATCCGTGACCGCCTTCTTGAATTTCCGCATAACCGTATCCTTATCGTCAAGGAGCGAGATGGTTGCATTTGGATTTTCGTCTGACTTTGACATTTTCTTCGTCGGGTCCTGAAGGCTCATGATTTTAGCTCCGCTTTTTCCTATGTATGCTTCAGGTATCGTAAACACGTCGCCGTATATTCCGTTAAACCGCATGGCTATGTCCCTTGTTATCTCAAGGTGCTGCATCTGATCCTTGCCTACGGGAACATAATCCGCCTGATATAAAAGAATGTCTGCTGCCATAAGCACAGGATAGGTGAACAGTCCTGTGTTTATATTGTCCGCATGCTTTGCCGCCTTATCCTTAAACTGGGTCATGCGGTTCATTTCGCCCATATATGTGTAGCAGTTAAGTATCCATGCAAGCTGTGGATGGGCTGGGACATGGGATTGGAAAAATATGCAGTTTTTCTCAGGGTCAAGTCCCGCCGCAATGTAAAGCAGCAGCAAATTTCTTGCACTTTTCCTGAGATTGGCAGGCTCCTGCCTCACGGTTATGGAATGTAAATCCATAATGCCGTAAAAGCATTTTATGTCCTCCTCATCTGCAAGGTTTACCCAGTTTTTAAGCGCTCCAAGATAGTTTCCAAGTGTTATTATTCCCGTGGACTGCATGCCCGAAAGCATTGTCTTTTTCCCGTCTATCATATTTTATTTCCTCCATTTTAATCATCTTCCTCGCTCATCATATTCATAACCTGACGCTTTCTTGCCAGCTCGTCACTTGCCAGATACTCGTCGTAGGTCGTCTGCTTGTCTATCAGTCCCGTATTTGTAAGCTCCATAATCCTGTTTGCGGTTGTCTGCACAAACTGATGGTCCTGTGATGAAAACAGCACAACGCCCGGGAACTTTATAAGCCCGTTGTTAAGCGCCGTAATGGACTCCATGTCAAGGTGGTTGGTAGGCTCGTCAAGGATTAACACATTTGAGCCCATAATCATAAGCTTTGAGAGAAGGCATCTTACCTTTTCCCCTCCTGATAAAACCTTAACCTTTTTCACTCCATCCTCGCCTGCAAAAAGCATGCGTCCGAGAAAGCCTCTTACATATGTGGTGTCCTTGTCGTCGGAATACTGCGCAAGCCAGTCGGCAATAATAAGGTCGTTGTCAAATTCCTTCGTATTGTCCTTCGGGAAATATCCCTGTGAGGTTGTAACTCCCCACTTGTAGCTTCCCTCATCCGGCTCCTCCTCGCCTGCAAGTATCCGGAAAAGCGTGGTGGTTGCGATTGTGTTGGGACCCACAAAAGCCACCTTATCATCGTGACCGATTGTAAAGGATATGTTGTCAAGCACCTTAACTCCGTCAATGGTCTTTGATATGTTGGAAACGGTAAGTACCTCATTTCCGATTTCCCTTTTCGGTCTGAAATCAATGTACGGATATTTTCTGCTTGACGGCTTAATCTCGTCAAGCTCAATTTTCTCAAGGGCTCTCTTACGTGAGGTCGCCTGCTTCGACTTGGAAGCATTTGCGGAGAACCTTTGTATAAACTCCTGAAGCTCCTTTATTTTTTCTTCCTTCTTCTTGTTTGCCTCCTTCATCTGCTTTATCATAAGCTGGCTCGACTCATACCAGAAATCATAATTCCCTGCATAGAGCTGGATTTTGGCATAATCAATATCTGCAATATGAGTACATACCTTATTTAAAAAGTATCTGTCGTGTGATACGACAATAACGGTATTTTCAAAATTAATAAGAAATTCCTCAAGCCATGCAATAGCGTCAAGATCCAGATGGTTCGTAGGCTCGTCAAGCAGCAGCACGTCAGGATTTCCGAAAAGCGCCTGCGCAAGAAGCACCTTAACCTTGAGGCTTCCGTCAAGCTCGCTCATCATTTTATAATGGGTGTCGGTATCAACGCCTAAACCATTTAAAAGTGTTGCGGCATCCGCCTCCGCATTCCAGCCGTCCATGTCAGCAAATTCCGCTTCTAGTTCTGATGCGCGCACACCGTCCTCATCGGAAAAATCCTCCTTCGCATATATGGCATCCTTTTCCTTCATTATTTCATAAAGTCTTGCATTGCCCATAATGACCGTATCCATTACATTATATTCATCGTATTTGTAGTGGTCCTGCTGAAGAACGGAAAGCCGCTCTCCCGCATTCATTATAATATCACCCGTTGTGGGCTCCAATGCGCCGGATAATATTTTAAGAAATGTTGACTTTCCTGCTCCGTTTGCGCCTATCAGCCCGTAGCAGTTCCCCTCGGTAAACTTTATGTTTACATCCTCGAACAACGCCTTTTTTCCAAGTCTTAAGGTTACGTTATTTGCACTAATCATTTTTATATTCCTTTCCTCAGGGCAAAACAGCTTTTTTGCTTTACCGCTTTCACTCTCATATTAAAAAATCAACCTTGAGTATAACAATCAATGTATGAAGGTGTCAAGAGAATATAAAAAAACAGGGCTGTTATGCGTCACAATTCAAATATTCATTTTGATTGACATATTCCCTACAAAAACATATAATACTATCAGAGATGGGAAACCATCGTCAGGAGAGTTCCTGCCAAATAGTGGAAAACTTTATATTCAGGAGATTCCCTGCCAGATAGTGGGAAGCTTTAAAATCGAAGGGCAATCACTATGGTTGCCCTTTTTTACAGGAGAAGCGAATGAACGAATTAAAATTATATGAAATATCTGAAGACTATATCTCATACATCAATACCGCTGAGAAAAAAATCTTTTCCTTAAAAGGAAATGTGCATAATCATACACGAAAATATCTGGGCATCGTGTACAGCATTAACAATTATAACTATTACATTCCACTTTCTTCCCCTAAAAATTCTGATTACCGTATGGAAAACGGAATACGAAAAATCCGCAAGAGCATCATTCCGATCATCCGTATCACTGCCAAATCCTCTTTGGGAGAGTTAGAATTAAAGGGGACATTAAAATTAAGCAAAAAAAAGAGGCTTGTCATATATCGGCAGCCCCTTTTTATCCAATTATTAATTATCCAGTTTTTCCACTATCGGGTCATACAAATCAAGCAGGCAATATTCATCATCAGAAAAATGTCTGCAGTTAAGACAGCTTTTTGTTCCCTCCGCTATATTGCAGAAGCAGTCCTTTCTTGTCTTTTTATCATATGCAGAGCATCTTTCTGCAACTTCTTCATAAACCTGAGCTGAGCTGCGCATGGCAATCCCTCCTTATAAGTTTTATAAAAAAAGTATTCCTCAAAACGGCTTTGTGTATTCATGGTACAGACAAGCTGCATTTGTATTTATTGCCATAGTCTTTTTAAAACTATAAAAAACTTGTCATATGTCAAGTTATATTTATAAATATCCTGCTCCATATTAATTATATCTTTTTAATGATTATTTAATAATTTTTATATTATAATGCATTCACGACAGGCAATTGCACAACTCTGTTTTTTCGAAACCTAGTTTCGCAAACGCCTAATGAGCTCATAAAAAAAGAAAGGAGCAACAAAAATGTATTTACGAATACTGAAAAAAGACCTGAAACGCAAGAAAACCATGAACGTCATACTGCTTATTTTTGTGATGCTGGCGGCGACGTTCATTGCAAGCAGCGCAAATAATATCATTACGGTAAGCAGTGCGCTGGACAATTTTTTAGAAAAGGCGGAAGCCCCGGATCATATGTTCGGCACAGCATTCCGGTCCGACGTTGAAAAATTTGAGGCATTTGCCGCAGAAAACGGGTACGATTACCACATATCGCAGCTTATCCGTATAGACAAAGAAAATATTCTTGTGGATGGTAAAAAATTGGAATATGAAAACGCAATGACAATTTCAAAGCTGGGTGGGATGAACATTTTTGACAAAAACAATGAGGCGATAACAAGGGTAAATGACGGCGAGATATACGTTCCGTTCATGTTCTTTCAATCCACTGAAAACGATTATTACGAGGGAGGAAAAATCCTTATCAATCAGAACGGCATTGAAAAGGAATTTACAATAAAGGGCTATACGAAGGACCTTGTTTACGGTTCAAACAGGATACAATTAACCAGATTTCTCGTCAGCGAAAATGATTGGAAGCTGTTCTATAATGAAAACAATATTATAAGCGCTGTAGAGATACACACAAAGGACAGGGATTACAAGGATAAATTTATTTCGCTGGGTTTAAATATGATTTTTCAGGCAGATCGTTCCTTGTGCAAAACAATGTACCTTATGGATATGCTCATAGCTGCAGTTCTGCTTATTGTAAGCGTATGCCTGATACTTATCTCAATGGTTATCCTGCGGTTTATCATCAATTTTACTATAACCGAGGAGTACCGTGAAATCGGCGTTATGAAAGCCATAGGAATCAGGGACAGCGCCATACGGGGACTTTATATCGTAAAATACCTTGCCATTTCCGTTATCGGTACAGTGATAGGGCTCTCGCTGAGTATCCCCTTCGGAAGGCTCATGCTACGCGGCACATCGCAAAAAATAATAATTTCAGACAAAGATAATTTTATTGTAAATATTGTCGCTGCCATACTGGTGGGAGGTATAGTGGTATTGTTCAGCTATTTCTGCACAAGAAAAATACGCAAATTTTCCCCTATAGACGCCATACATAGCGGCGAAACAGGCGAACGTTTTCAGAAAAAAGGGATTTTACGTCTTGGCGGCTCCCATATGCCCGCAGTGTTATTTATGTCCCTGAACGACATTTTCAGCGGAATAAAAAGCTATATTTCCATGATTATTATTTTTATCCTCGGCACACTGCTTGTCATTATTCCCGCAAATATAGCAAACACCTTGCGTTCCGACAATCTGGTAGTGATGTTTAGCATGGCAAAAAGCGACCATGTCGTTTCCACTGACCCGTTGTTTTTTTCCAGTGAAACCAATAGGGAAAAGATAGAACAACAGTTTTCCGAAATACGGAATATGTTTGCCGAAAACGGTATTGACGTTGACGTTTTTCAGGAGCTAGTATTTCAGGGCAACATTAAAAAGGGCAACAAGCAGACATCCTCTCTTGCGTTTCTCGGAATAGGAGGCGTTATGACTGACGATTATATATACATTGACGGCTCCGCTCCCCAAAATCCGGACGAGGTGGCACTGACGCATATTACCGCCGGGCAGATTGAAGCAACCATAGGCGATGATGTGGAAATAACAATCGGTGAAAACACGAAAACCTACACCGTTACAGGAATAACCCAGAGTATGACTAACATGGGGGAGAGCATTCGCTTTCATCAGGATGAGCAGCTTGATTTTTCTTATTTACAGGGCTCTATCGGCATACAGATAAACTATAGGGACAATCCTGACAACGCTGCTCTTTCCCGGCGGAAAACACTGCTTGAAAAGCTATATCCCGATGCAAAGGTATACACCTGCGGCGAGTATATCAATTCCATGATAGGTGATATGACCGCACAGCTTGACAATATGAAAATGCTGATACTTGGAATTGTTCTTGGCATTAATATGCTTGTGGCAGTGCTTATGGTAAAAAGCTTTATTACCAAGGAAAAAAATGAGATTGCCCTGCTAAAGGCAATCGGCTTTAAAAACGTCTCGCTTACCCTATGGCAGACCATGCGGATTGGTATGGTGCTTTTGGTATCGGTAATGACAGGCGCGTTGCTTTCCTCTCCGCTGACAACGCTGATAGTCACGCCTATTTTCAGAATAATGGGCGCCTACAGCATTGAATTTGAGATACGTCCCTTAGAGGTTTATGGGATATTCCCGCTTATCGTTCTGTCACTGACGGCATTGGCGGCTTTCATTTCTGCACAGGGGCTCAGAAAAATATCCTCCGCAGAAATTTTAAATAACGAGTAAAGGAGAATTATTATGACAAACATTATAGAAGTAAAGAACCTTTGTAAAACCTATATCGTAAACAAGAGACAAAACAATGTTTTAAAAAATGTGAATTTTAACGTGGGTGAGGGGGAAATGGTTGCTGTTATGGGTCCCTCCGGCTCAGGCAAATCCACACTGCTTTACGCCGTTTCAGGCATGGACGGCATTACTGCGGGAGAGGTTTTGTTCTGCGGTAAAAATATTGCAAAAATGAACCGGACGGAGCTTGCGAATCTGCGCCTTGACGAAATGGGATTTATTTTCCAGCAGATGTATATGCTGAAAAACCTTACCGTTCTGGACAATATCATACTCCCTGCGGCACAGTCGAAAAAGAATGGAGAAACGCGCAGGGAAACAGTACAGCGCGGCAGGGAGCTTATGCGTAAGCTGGATATAACGGACGTTGCGGACAACGATATAAACGAGGTGTCGGGCGGACAGCTCCAGCGTGCCTGCATATGCCGGAGCATGATAAACAAGCCGAAAATGATATTTGCCGACGAGCCTACGGGCGCGCTGAACCGCGCCTCCTCAAATGAAGTTATGGAGGAGCTTACAAAGCTGAACAGCGAGGGTACTACGGTTATGCTCGTCACCCATGATGTCAAGGTCGCCGCAAAATGCACAAGAGTGTTGTACATCGTTGACGGGAATATAAAAGGAGAGTACAATCTGGATAAATATAAAAATGCTTCGCAGACCAGAGAGCGGGAGCGTTCGCTGAACAACTGGCTGCTTGAGCTTGGGTGGTAACGATGGATATTCTTATTATCGAGGACAACAAGGAGCTTGCGGGTCTGCTGTGTGATTTTCTCCGCGCGGAAAATTACACAGTGTCCGTGACTAAGTCAGGTGAAAAAGCCTTGCAAATGTACGAAAGGTACGGCGCAAGGCTTATTGTGCTGGATATCATGCTTCCGGGGATGGACGGCTTTGGCGTCTGCAAAAAAATCCGGGAGGAAAGCAATGTGCCCATACTTATCGTAAGCGCGAAAAACGCCAAGGAGGACGAGCTCTGCGGGCTTGATCTGGGGGCGGACGATTACATTGAGAAGCCCTACGACATTGACATAATGCTTGCCAAGATAAACGGTATTTTCAGAAGACGGTACGCCACTCCCGAAATAGTTGACGGGGACATCCGCATAAGCAAGGTCAGCCGCACCGTATATAAAAACGGAGCGCAGCTTGAAATGACCGCAAAGGAATTTGATTTGCTTGTGCTTCTGGCTGAAAACAAGGGAAGGACTTTAAGCAAGGAATATATTTTCGGACAGGTCTGGGGCAGCGACAGCTTTTCAGAGCAGCAGACCCTGACGGTACACATTAAATGGCTGCGACAAAAAATAGAGGATGACCCGAAAAAACCGAAAAAAATTATTACCGTGTGGGGAGTAGGTTACAGGTATGAAAGCGTTTAACAGAATTTTTGCAACAATCATAATTATGCTGACCGTTCTGATTATTACGGCGAATGTTATACTTTCAGTGGACGGCTCAGGCGACAGCTTTGAAAACGGCAGACCCTACCGTGTGGAAATAAACCGTCTTGCCCGCAAAATTGAAGCAGGCGGTTTTGAAAATATCAACCTTTCCAACTGCCAATATGTCACGAACATTGAAAAACAGGGGGAGGATTTTTTTGATACCGACAGCGACTATGCCATCCGCGAAATAAACGGCGTACTGTACCGATTTGACTACGGAGCAGGCGGCGACGGCAGGACATATATTGTCACCGTAAATGTTATTCTGGGCGTAATGTCTTTACTGATAATTTCCGTTATGCTGTATATAAAATTCAGTATTCTCGTGCCATTTGAGCAGATGGTGGATGTTCCCTACGAATTATCAAAGGGAAATCTCACTGTTCCCGTGAAGGAAACAAAAAACCGCTTTTTCGGGCGTTTTATCTGGGGCGTGGATATGCTCCGCGAAAATATGGAGCATCAGAAAAAGCGGGAGCTTGATTTGCAGCGGGACAAAAAAACGCTGCTGTTATCTTTATCCCACGACATAAAAACGCCTCTGTCTGCCATAAAGCTGTACGCAAAGGCATTGTCAAAGGGACTTTATGAAAGCCGCGAAAAGCAGCTTGAAATTGCAGATAGCATTAACGTCAAAGCCGACGAGATAGAAAGCTACGTTTCCCAGATTGTTACCGCATCCAGAGAGGATTTTCTGAGCTTTGATGTGAATATGGGAGAATTTTATCTTTCCGACCTTGTGACAAAAATAAAGTCATACTACGCAGAAAAGCTGTCCCTTATCGGTACGGAATTTTCAATATCCGATTATTCCAACTGCCTTTTATGCGGCGATTTTGACCGCAGCGTTGAGGTTATACAAAATATTATGGAAAACGCCGTAAAATACGGCGACGGAAATAATATCTCTCTGAATTTCTCCGCGGAGGACGATTGTATTCTCATAACCGTCCGCAACAGCGGCTGCACTCTCGAAGACACGGATCTGCCCCATGTATTTGACAGCTTCTGGCGAGGTTCGAATGTTCAAAATTCAGCAGGCAGCGGATTGGGTCTTTACATCAGCAGGCAGCTTATGCGTAAGATGAACGGAGAAATTTTTGCGGAGATAACGGACGGTTATATGCACGTCACGGCAGTGTTTTCAAAGGTATCATAAAAGGGGTGTCGCAATAAGGCATAGGCTCCGATGGTGCGCTCATGCAACACCCTTTTTATTACGCCTGCACCTGATTTCCGGTGTAAAGCTGATAATATTTTCCCTGCTTTTCTATCAGATCGTCGTGCGGTCCGCGCTCGATTACGCGTCCCTTTTCCAGTACGATTATGCAATCGCTGTTTCTTACGGTTGACAGCCTGTGGGCAATTACAAAGGTTGTTCTGCCCTTCATAAGCTTATCCATGCCCTCCTGAACAATTTTCTCCGTCCTTGTGTCTATGGAGCTTGTTGCCTCGTCAAGTATAAGCACAGGCGGATCCGCTATTGCTGCCCTTGCTATGGCAAGGAGCTGTCTCTGTCCCTGACTTAAATTTGCGCCGTCGCCCGTAAGCACCGTGTTGTAGCCATCAGGCAGCCTCTTTATAAAGCTGTGCGCATTGGCAAGCTTTGCTGCGGCAATTACCTCCTCGTCAGTGGCGTCAAGTCTTCCGTATCTTATATTTTCCATAACCGTTGCAGTAAAAAGATGGGTGTCCTGAAGAACCATTCCAAGGGAACGCCTTAAGTCATCCTTCTTTATTTTATTTACATTTATTCCGTCATATCTTATTTTACCGTCCTGAATGTCATAAAAACGGTTTATAAGGTTTGTTATTGTTGTCTTTCCTGCGCCGGTTGACCCTACAAACGCTATCTTCTGCCCCGGAGTTGCAAATAAATCCACATTGTACAGCACCTGCTTTTCCTCATTGTAGCCAAAGTCGACATCATCAAACACAACATCACCCGTAAGCTTCACATATGTTACGGAGCCGTCTGCCTGATGGGTATGCTTCCACGCCCAAAGTCCCGTTCTCTCTGCGGTTTCGGTTAATGTTCCGTTTTCTTCCTTCGCATTTACAAGCGTAACATAGCCATCATCCGTCTCCGGCTTCTCGTCAAGGGTATTAAATATTCTTTCTGCGCCCGCAAGCGCCATGACAACAGAATTAAGCTGCTGGCTTACCTGATTAATCGGCATGCTGAAGTTTTTGTTAAAGGTAAGGAAGCTGGCAAGTCCCCCAAGGGTAAAGCCTCCCACACCGTTTATGGCAAGTGCGCCTCCCACAATGGCGCATAAAACGTAGCTTATATTGCCAAGCTGTGCGTTGACAGGTCCAAGCAGATTGGCAAATTTATTTGCGTTATCCGCGCTGTCAAAAAGCTGCTCATTGAGTTTTGCAAAGCCCTCTTTGCTCTCCTCCTCGTGACAGAACACCTTTATTACCTTCTGTCCCTGTATCATTTCCTCAATATATCCGTTTAATGCTCCGATATCCCTTTGCTGGGCTGCAAAATACCGTCCGCTGTTTCCGGCAACGGACGCCGTAACCTTAAGCATAACGCCCACCATTATAAGAGTGAGAATTGTAAGAGGTATATTTAACACGATCATGCTGACAAGCACGGACACAATCGTTATAACGCTTGATATGACCTGCGGTATGCTCTGGCTTATCATCTGTCTCAAGGTATCAACGTCATTTGTATAAAGAGACATAATATCTCCATGGGCGTGTGTGTCAAAATACTTAATCGGCAGGCTTTCCATATGATTAAACAGCTCCATCCTTATGCTTTTAAGCGTGCCCTGTGCCACATACATGACAAGCCTCGCCTGCGCAAACGCCGCAATTATTCCTGCAAGATAAAATACGGCAACCCTTAATATTGCGCTTAAAAGCTGACTATAATCGGGATTTTCCTTTCCGATCAGAGGCTGGATATATTCATCGATAAGGGTCTTCATAAACAATGTTCCCTGAACATTTGCAAGCGCTGAAACGGCTATACATACGACAACAAAAATACATTGTATTTTATATTTTTTTCCAACATAGGACATAAGCCTTACGAAAAGCTTTCCCGGATTTTCAACCCTTTTTCCGCCCCTCATGCCGCGTCCCATAGGTCCCCTCGGACCTCTTGGTCCTCTTTGTTCAGCCATACTTACTCACCTCCCTCGTCAAAATCACCGCTTCCGCCGGTCTGAGACTCATAAACATCCCTGTATATCTCATTTCCTGCAAGAAGCTCATCATGGGTTCCAACGGCATCTATACGTCCGTCCTCCATAACGATTATTCTGTCTGCATGGCTTATGCTGTTTATTCTCTGTGCTATAATTATCTTTGTTGTATTTGGTATTTCCTCCGCAAAGGCCTTCCGTATCCTTGCATCCGTGGCAGTGTCCACCGCGCTTGTGCTGTCGTCAAGTATAAGTATCTGAGGCTTCTTCAAGAGCGCTCTCGCAATGCAAAGCCTCTGTCTTTGTCCTCCGGAAACATTTGTGCCTCCCTGCTCAATATGTGTGTTGTACCCATCGGGCAGTGCGCTTATAAATTCATCGGCGCAGGCGAGCTTGCAAGCCCTGACACATTCCTCGTCAGTTGCGTTATTGTCGCCCCATCTTAAGTTCTCATAGATTGTGCCTGAAAAAAGGACATTTTTCTGAAGCACAACTGCAACCTGATTTCTTAAGGTTTCCAAATCATACTCCTTTACATTTATGCCTCCCACAAGAAGCTCTCCCTTTGACACATCATAAAGCCTGCTTATAAGGTTTACCAAAGTTGACTTTGAGCTTCCCGTACCGCCCAGAATTCCGATTGTCTCTCCTTTATTAATATGAATGTTTATGTCCGAAAGAACATACCGGTCCTCCTCCGTAAAGGTGGAATCCCTCTTGACGCCCATCTCCTTTTCCTTTTCAATATCGTCCAGTGTGCGTTTCTTCTCATATTTAAAATACACATTTTTGAAGTCTATGCTTCCGTCGCGAACCTCCATAACAGGATTTTCAGGATTCACGATGTCCGCCTTTTCATCTATAACCTCTGCAATACGTCTTGCGCTTGCAGCGCTCATTGTCATCATGACAAATATCATGGAAAGCATCATAAGGTTCATAAGTATATTCATGCAATAGGTAAGAAGGCTCATAAGCTGTCCCGTTGTAAGTGTTTCGGCAACTATCATGTGCGCGCCCAGCCAGCTTATTGCCATAATGCATCCGTACACGGTAAACATCATGACAGGCGAGTTGAAGGAAAGCACCTTCTCCGCCTTAAGAAACATGCTGTAAACCATTTCACTGGCATTTGCAAATTTTTTCTTCTCAAAATCCTCGCGGACAAACGCCTTTACAACCCTTATAGCCGATACGTTTTCCTGTACGCTTGCATTTAAGTCATCATATTTTTTGAACACCTGCATAAAATACTTCATTGCAAATTTTATTATTATCATAAGTATAACTGCAAGTATAAGCACAGCGATAAGATATATGCTGGCAAGCCTCGGACTTATGACAAAGGACATAATCATTGCAAATATAAGGCTTACAGGCGCCCTCATACACATCCTTAGCAGCATCTGATATGCCATCTGAATGTTGCTTACATCTGTTGTGAGCCTTGTTACAAGTCCCGCCGTTGAGAATTTGTCTATATTGGAAAATGAGTAGGTCTGTATATTGTTATACATGGCCTCACGCAGGTTTTTTGCAAATCCGGTGGACGCCCTTGAGCCGTATACGCCTCCAAGTATACCCGTGGTAAGTCCTCCGGCTGCAAGCACCACCATAATGCCGCCCATGAAAACTATATGTCCCATATCGCCCTTATTCACTCCGTCATCAACAAGTGACTGCAGGAAAAATGGTATAAGTGTCTCAAGTATAACCTCAAGTATCATAAATACGGGAGTAAGCATGGACGGCTTTTTATATTCCTTGATTTGCGCCGCTAAAGTCTTTATCATCGTTTTCCCTCTTTTCTGCTTCATATTTTCTTCCTTTTTTTTCCTCTCTATATCTATTACATGAATATAAATTTTTAGTCAAGTGAAATATTTGTGAATACCTAGGCATTTGTGAAACTAAGTTTTTGCTGACATCCGTTGTTCAATAATAATAAGTTTCACAATTGCCTATTTGCAAAGAATAATTGAAAGGGGCTTGCCGGCATCATATAAAAATCCATAAATTCTTACTGCGGCAGCCCCATTTTCTTTAAGTTTATTCCAATTTTTTATTTTTCAGACGTGCGTGGAACAAACACTCTCGACACTGTTTTTTTGCTTTCTTCCTTGGCGTCGTTCATTGCTTTTTTGCAGAAATATGCCTGCGCCTCAAGCTTATCCCTTCCCCTTAAATCCTGCTTTGCATAGCTTCCGTCAGGCATAAGGAAGTGCGCTTTTAACGTGTCTGCAAGCTGAATGTTTAATATCTCTATAATTTCCCGTTTCAAATCCTCATCCTCCACAGGGAAGGTTATTTCAACACGCTTATCAAGGTTTCTCGGCATCCAGTCCGCGCTTCCCATATAAACGTCCTCAAAGCCGCTATTGTAGAAATAGAATATTCTTGAATGCTCAAGGAAATTTCCCACTATGGAGCGTACTGTTATATTTTCACTAAGGCTCTTTATTCCTGCCTTAAGGCAGCATATTCCTCTTACGATAAGCTCTATTTTAACTCCCGCAGCCGACGCCTCGTAAAGGGACTTTATAATGACAGGGTCACAGAGGGAATTCATTTTGGCTACAATTCGCGCCTCCTTACCCATTTTGGCATTTTCCGCCTCACGGTTTATGAGACTGACAAATCGGTCCTTCATCCAGATAGGGGCAACCAAAAGCTTGTTCCATGAAGGCGGCTCTGAATAACCGGAAAGCATGTTAAACACTGCCGTCGCATCCTCGCCTATGGCGTCGGACGCCGTCAGTATTCCCATATCCGTATAAAGCTTTGCCGTTACGTCATTGTAGTTTCCCGTTCCAAGGTGGACATATCGCTTTATGCCCTCCTCCTCACGTCTTACCACAAGGGCTATCTTGGAGTGGGTCTTTAAGCCCACAAGCCCGTATATAACATGGCAGCCTGCTTTCTCAAGCATCTTTGCCCATATAATGTTATTTTCTTCATCAAACCTTGCCTTAAGCTCCACAAGAACGGTCACCTGCTTGCCGTTTTCAGCAGCCTTTGCAAGCGCGGCAACAATAGGCGAATTGCCGCTGACACGGTAGAGGGTCTGCTTGATTGCAAGCACGTCAGGATCTGCTGCCGCCTGCCTTATAAAATCAATTACAGGCGTAAATTCATCATAAGGATGGTGCAGGAGTATGTCCTTTCTCTTTATCTGCTCAAATATATTTTCCTCGTTATTGATAGCCTTCACCGGCTGCGGAATGTATTTTTTATTGCGAAGATGGTCAAAGCCCTCCATGCCGCTTACCTTCATAAGGAACGTCAAATCAAGCGGGCCGTTTATAGAATACACAACCCGGTCTGAAACCTGAAGCTGCTTCTTAAGCTCCTTTAAAAGACGTTTATCCATATCAGCCTCTATCTCAAGCTTTATAACCTCGCCCCATGCCCTTTTCTTTATCTGCTTTTCTATTTCCTTAAGCAGATCTGCCGCATCATCCTCGTCTATGGCAAGATCCGCATTTCTCATAATACGGTATGGATGCGCACACACAATTTCATAATTCAGGAAAAGCCTGCTTAAATTTTTCTCAATGATTTCCTCAAGGAGGATTATCTCCTTTCCCCCGCTCTCGGACGGAAGCTCGACGATTCTCGGAAGGACGGAAGGAACCTGCACCGTTGCAATATCGATTACATCCTTCTTTTTGTCACGTATAAGCGCCCCGATATTTAAAGTCTTGTTGCTTATAAGCGGAAATGGTCTTGAGGAATCAACCGCCATAGGCGTAAGCACAGGATAAACATCCTTATCAAAATATTTATCCACATATTTTGACTGTTTTTCGCTCAGATCCGTATATTTTTTAATAAGCCTTACTCCGTTTTCCTCCATCAGAGGAAGCAGGGCGCGGTTTAATGTAGAATACTGGGCGTTCATCATATTTTTTGTCTCAGGAATGATTTTCTCAATCTGCTCCTCAGGCGTAAGCCCCGCAATATCCTTTTTCTTTACCCCTGCGTGCACAAGATCAAAAAGCGATGCAACCCTTATCATAAAAAACTCGTCAAGATTGGAGGCTGTTATGCTTAAAAACTTAATTCTCTCAAAAAGCGGCATGCTCTTATCCTTTGCCTCACCGAGGATTCTGTAATTAAACTGAAGCCAGCTCAGCTCCCTGTTATAATAATTTTCATATTTTTCATATTGTTTTTTATCCATATAACTACACGCTCCTTTTCAGTCTCAAAACAGGTCTTATGCCATAAACCCTCTCAAAAAAATCAGCCCTCATATGGAACAGTCCCGCTTCAAGGGAAATATCCTCATAGGTCTTTGCCGATATGACAAGCTCATCCCCCTTAACGCTGACGGATAGATTTTCAAGCTTCTGGCTGTGGCTTTTATCCAGAACATTTGCAATTCTTATAATGGCTGCAAGCTTTGCAATAACCATGTAATCACATTCGTCAAGGTCATCCTCCATGCTTTCTCTTGCAGGCAGATAAAGAACATTATATTTTACTATATTTGCAACCTCCATACGCTCCTTGTGGGACAAGCCGATTATCTCGGTATTTGCAACTATATAATAGGAATTTCTTGCCCCATCATGCATATTGATATAATTTCCGCACTCATGCAGGATAGCGGCTATCTGTATCTGAAGCCTCTCGGTCTTTCCCATTCCGAATTCCTTTTTTATGCTGTCAAATATTTTCAGGGCATACTCTGCAACCCTGTCGCCATGCTCCCTGTCGCACCGGTATCTCTTTGCAAGGTACTGGGCGGAAGCAATAATGTCCTCATCAAAATTATGGTTAAATACAATCTTTACGCCCTCGTCCATATACGCCGCAGCAATTCCCTCGCAAAAGTCAACATTCGGCACATATATTTCCTCTGCCTTGCTATTATTCAGGAAGGACTGGTAAATAATTATGTTCGGAAGCATAAGGGTTGCGCGCTCATATGGTATGCCATACCGTTCAGCAAGCTCCTGAGGCGGCATACTGATAATCCGCTGGCACATTGCTTCAAATTGCGCCCTGTTTACCTTTTCGCTTATGTCAAGCTCAGGGGCAATCTTTTTGAGGGCATTTACAACCTCCCCCACAGCTATAATATTTTTAATTTCCTTATCATTAAGATATATATTCCGGAATGCTTCTATATCGCTGTCAACATACTCCTCAAGAAGCCTGTCAAAGCGTCCGCTTTTCGTTCCTATAATTGAAAGGTAATCCCTGATGCGGACAGCTCCTATAGGGATATTTTCCGTAACCACAAGATTGTTTTTATCAAAAAGGGAAATCTGCACGCTTCCCGCTCCCACATCTACAAAGGCAGTATTTTTTAATACGACCTCATGGAAGTTTTCGTACTTTGCAACCAATCCCTTAAAGTTCATGTATCTCTGCTCCGAGTTGCTTAAAACCTTTACAGAAAATCCTGTTTTTCTCTTGATTGCATCAATTACAATATCCCTGTTCTCAGCCTCACGGACGGCGCTTGTGGCATACGCCCTGTAGTCCGCCACCTGATATTCCTTCATTTTCTCCTTGAAGCCGTCCAGTATGTCGGTTGTCTGGCGTATAAGCTCAGTTGAAATATATCCCTTGCTGTAGGTATCCTTTGCAAGTTCAATAAAATTACTGACCCCGTCAATATGCTTAAAGTTTTTCTTTCCCGTTATTTCGTAAATTTTCATGGCAATTTCACTTGAACCAACATAAATTGCCGCAAATGTTTTATATGCCATTTCTACACCTCCTGATTTGTATTTTCCTTTTCCTTAAGTATATCAAAAAGCTCTGTTATGGTCTTATTATATCCCGGATGATATGCAAAGGGAGCAATCTCGCAAAGAGGCTCCAGAACGAAGCTTCTCCTTGCCATTTCCGCATGGGGAACCTTTAAATTTTCCTCCATGATGATTTCCCTGTCATATAAAAGTATATCAATGTCCAGCGTTCTCGGTCCCCAATGTATCACCCTTTTTCTGCCTGCGCCCTGCTCTATGTCGTTTATAATTTCAAGCAGCTCCTGCGGCGAGTAAAGGGTCTCAATTTCAATGCATCCATTTAAAAAATCATCCTGCTCCACATTGCCGTAGGGTTTTGTCACGATATAGGAAGATACCCGGTTTACCTTTATGTAATCATCCTTTCCAAGCTGGTCTACGGCATAATCTAGATAGCCCTCCTTATCTCCAAGGTTCGAGCCAAGTCCAAGATATACCGTATGTCTGCCTCTTGTAATGTCAATATATACAGTGTCAAAGGTCATATTTATCGGCGCTTCCGGTTTACATAACATAACATGTACAGTCTTTACTTTTTCATATTCAAGTAGTATGGTATCTGCCATGCTCTCAGCCGCCGCCTCTATCAGATTATATTTTTCCCCGGTCATAACTCTTGAAATCGTGTCGCATACATCAGCATAATTTACCGTTTCGCTTAAATCATCCGAAGCTCCTGCATCATGTAAATCCAAAAACAGCTCAACCGTGACAATAAAAGTCTGACCCTGCCTTTTTTCCTCCGGCAGGACGCCGTGATATGCAAATATTTCCAAATCCTTTATGACTATCTTATCCATATACCCCATCATATTATCACTTTTTTGTGTTATTTCCATGTTTCTCTAATATAATATTATATTTTTGCCTTCCTGATTGCGTCCGCCATCTTAAGCGCCCTGTAATTCGCCTTCACATCATGTACCCTGAAAAACGTACAGCCTGATATAAGACCGATTACGGATGTTGCCACTGTACCCTCCTCGCGCTCCTCCACCGGCAAATCAAGGGTATTTCCGATAACAGATTTCCTTGACGTACCAAGCAGAACAGGATAATCCATTGCCGTGAGCTTATCCATATTGTTCATAATAATAAGGTTTTCCTCCGTGGTTTTGGCAAAGCCAATGCCCGGGTCAATTATAATTTTATCCCCTGAAATTCCTGCCGAAAGCGCAATGTCTATGCTTTCCTGCAAATCCGAAACCACGTCGTTTATAAAATCACTGTATTTATCCTCATGCCTGTTGTGCATAAGACAGCATGCAACATTTGACGCCGCAACGATTTCCGCCATTTTGTCGTCCCACTTAAAGCCCCATATGTCGTTTATAAGGTCAGCGCCTGCAAGTATGCCTGCCTGCGCCACCTTTGCCTTACAGGTATCAAGGGAAACGGGTATGTTGAAGTTTTCCTTGATTGCCTCTATAACAAAACAGGTTCTCTCTATCTCCTCCTGCTCGGATATTTTCACATGTCCCGGTCTTGAGGATTCGCCGCCTACGTCTATTATGTCAGCGCCCTCCGCTATCATCCGTTTCGTATGGGCAAGCGCCTTATCAATATCCGTGTAGCTTCCTCCATCGGAAAATGAATCAGGAGTCACATTGAGTATTCCCATGATATATGGACGGGTGCCTGTTTTAAATTCCCTGTTGCCTATGTGCATGGCGGTTTCCTTTCATATTCAGATTTAATCAGGCGTTTGCGAAACTAAGTTTTTCATACTAATACGTTGTAGAAAATATACAACTCACATTTTGAATACGAGAGTTTCGCAATTACCTATTAAATTTAATAGTCAATTGCCTTTAATAAAGTATTGTTTTATTTTTCATGCCCTCATCCCAATAACATTCATCATAAGCCTCACAGCGAAAGCAGCATCTGGAAAGCTTGTCCGCCCTGTAAAGAAGGCTGCTCAATCCGTCGCCGTCACTCTCGCTTTTATGGCAGGTGATTGCGTGGCATATCGTCTTTATCTCGTCTTGATTAAAGTCCGTGTGGGACAAAATTTCCGAAGCTATTTCCGCTCCCGTTTCATGGTGCGGGCTTCCGTCCCTGTATTCCGCTGCCCTGCCTATATCATGGAGCAGCGCCGCCGCGTATATGAGTTCTTTGTCTATTCCCGTTTTTTCTTCAAGGCTTATTATATAAGCAATCCTTGCCACATCAAGACAATGCTCCAAGCCGTGACAGCAGAATTTTCTGTTTTTTTCTTTGTTTTCTATATCGCTTATATAGCTTTTGTAGCTGTCGTCTGACAGTATATTTTCAATCCTGTTCATATGTCCCAACCTCGAACGTCACTTAAATCTCATGGGCTGACCACGTCGACCAGCGTCGCCGTGTCAGTTTTCGCCTTGTATTCTTTTAGTCCTAAGGAATCCTCCCGACTTCGTCGGTTCCCTCCTTAGGACATATTATACCATGTACTCACCTATAAAGGACAGTGAACCGCACACCACAATCACATCCTCCTCCGAGGCTTTTGCAAGCGCCAGTTCCATTGCGTCTGATTTATTACCGGCAGTAACCGTTTCCACACCTTTCGCTGCTATAAGCTCTGAAAGCACTGTGTTTTCAAGCCCTCTCGCACCCTTTGGTGTTACCGTAACCGCATATTTCATGGTATCATGCATTATGTCAACCATTTTTTGGTATTCCTTATCTCTCAATACTCCTATTATATAAATAAATTTCTGATTTGTAAAATATTTATGCAGAGAATTTTTAAGACTTTTCCATGCCGCCTCATTATGGGCTCCGTCAACTATGACATAGGGATTTTTGCTGACAACGGTAAATCTTCCCAACCATTTTGTACCTGATATTGCCTTTCGTATCATGTCAGAGTTTATGGCTTTCATAGCTTTATTTTCAGCAGCATTCCTGTCAGCACTTTTATCAGCATTTTCAGCAGCTTTTATAACATTGTCAAGCTGTATTGCTGCCTCAATTGCCGTTACGGCATTTATAATCTGGTATTCCCCCGGCATTGAGATAAAATATTCCTCACCCTTATACAAAAAACGACTCCCGTCTATATCCATATGAACAATACTTATATCCGGATTATTCACACAGTAAAACCTTGTGTTCTTTTCCTCACATGTCTTTTTAATGACTTTTCTTACCTCATCCGCCTGCGGCGCGCTCACGCATATGCCGTTTTGCTTTATAATTCCTGCCTTCTGATATGCAATTTCCCATAAGGTATCTCCCAAAAACTGCATATGATCCCTTGAAATCTGCGCCATAACGGTCATATACGGATTGGAAATGACATTTGTTCCGTCCATGAGACCGCCCATACCGCACTCCACAAGAGCAAAATCCACCTTGGTATCAAGAAACAACAAAAATGCCACGGCAGTTTCGATTTCAAATGCCGTGGGAGGCATATAACCGTCCTGCTCCATGCCCTCCGCCTGCTCTGCCACCTTCGTCAGCGCTCCTGCAAATACATCCTCATGAATATATTTCCCGTTTATCTGAAACCGCTCAAGATAGGTAAAAATTGTCGGCGATATATATCTTCCCACACTATAGCCTGCTTCCATAAGTATATCCTGCATAAATGTAAAAACAGAGCCTTTCCCGTTGGTTCCGGCAATATGCAGACATTTAACCTTATCCTGCGGATTACCGAGCCTCAGCAAAAGCTCCTTTATACATTCTAAGCCCGGTCTTTGACCGAGCTTATTTTTTTCCTCTGTATATTTCATTGCCTCTGTAAAATCCATGCTGTCCCGCCTTTTATCAATCACCCGAATTATATTTTACATGCTGTATTGGTATGGTTGTTTCGTCTATCGGACAAATCTCATAGCCCTCCGCCCGAAGTGTATCTACAAGCTCAGAAATAGAATCTACCGTTGCATGGTTTGTTGAAAGGTCATGCATAAGCACTATGGAGTCACCCTCATTTGCCCTCACATACTGTAAAATCGTTTCGTTCAGCTCCTCCGGTGACATGGAATTTGTAAGGGCATCTCCGCTTAATGCATTCCAGTCAAAATATGTAATACCATTATTGTTCAGATAGCTTATAAGCAACTGTATATCAACATCTGAAACGGTGTTTGAGCTGCCGCCCGGAAATCTGTAATACTGACAGTCTATTCCCGTCTGCTCATAAAGGAAGGTATGAAGCTTTGAAACATCTGACATGAAAGCTTCCTTTGATGCATATATTTCATCATATATATGTGTGTAGGAGTGCATTCCAAGCGTATGTCCCTCATCAATAATACGCTTATAATCATGCCATGTGCTCTCATCAGCATTATATACCACAAAAAAAGTTGCCTTAACATTTTTTTCCTTGAGAATATCCAGAAGCTCATCCGTATATTTGTTTGGTCCGTCATCAAAGGTTAAATATACCTTTTTGCCGTTGCTTACCGCCGGTGTGTCAGGACCATTGGTAATCCCTTCCTCGGATGCAAAGGAATTCGATAAGAGTTCATTATTATCCTTGTCGCTTTTTTCTATGTCATCCAATGCGTCATTGTCCAAATCTGATTTTACAAGCCGTTCCGCATCAGAGTCCGTTGCCGCAAAAGCATAATCCTTTCTCATATCCATAATAAGATTTTCTATTCTCTCATCAATGTTATTTACCCGCACTACAAGATAAATTGAAAAAAGTATGGGGACTACAAACATCATAAGAAGCGCCGTAATAATAAACTTTTTTATTGCCTCAACATTTTTTCTGTTACAGTCATTTTGTGTCAAATTTTCGCTTTCAAAATTTTTTTCATTTTTCATAAGAAAACCCTTTACAAATCCATATATTGTGTTATAATGTCAATAGTATACAAGATATAACATACAACCAATGGGCTTTTTTGCCAAAAAAGGTTGTATTTTTTATTGTAAACCTTTTTTCATGTTATGTCAAGTGAATTATGTTAAGCAGGGTTTACGTAATTGTTACAAACAGTTTACATAATTTTATTCCTTCACATTATCATAATAAAGCTCTCTCCACCTTTTTCCTTCCACCTGAAGCTGCTTTGCAAATTCAGAAAGCTCATCATACTGCTTTTTATATTTCTTTTCCATCTCATCCGCCTGATTTCTCAAAGTTTTCTCAAATTCCCGCCTTAATGCGTCCCTTTCCTTTTCAAATTCCTTCTCCCTGAGCATACACCGCTCCTCTATTTCTGCAAGCGAGCGCGCACTGCTTAACACATACTCCTCAAGTCTTATTTCATCCGCCTTATCAACATTCATTACAAAGCATTTAAAGCCTGCTTCGCCCTGAAGCCTGTATTTTAATATATTTTTTTCACCGTCAAAAAAAATATGGTAATCCTCTATATTACTGCTTCCTGAAACAAGGGCCCTTCCCTTTCTCTCTCCGTCTGGATATGTATAAATAAGCTCAAAGTTTCCATTGACCGGATTGTTTGCCTTGTAAAATAGAATATTTTTTTGATTTATCTGCTTTAAACACATATTTCTCACATTCCATATGTTTCCCAAATCTGACAATAAAACAATTCTGTCATCAGCGCCCACAACATCCCATACCAACTCATTTGACACATTTATATAGGCAAGCCCTATCTTACCGTTACATTCGCCCCCGCAAAGCTGGGAATGGTAATCATTTCTGTAGTGAACCCATTGGATATTTCGTTTCCCCGCTATAAATACTATATTTATACTGTTACCGTTGTCCATAATGGCAACCCGCTTTTCATCGGTTGACATAAATATTTCCTGCATACTTTTCTCCGGATTATCTTTAAATACAATATATGGAAGTCAGAGAACAAAAATAACTAAAGCGAATATATTATTGTAAGCATATTTTGAAAGGAATAATCTTATGTCTAAATCCTGTGGCTGTAACAAAAGAATAATGAGCAATGCCGTTCGGGCATGCATGGCAAATGATGACAGTTGTTATGATGTATGCGTAGAGCCTCAGTGCGGAACGCCTGAATATCTTACCGTGCTTACGCCTGTAGTATATGACGAAATTGGAATAAATGTATGCCGCTCATTTACACTTCCGGATGGTTTGCTTTCCGGCTTTCCAACTGCGGCTTACGCCAGCGCGGAAATAATTGACATAGCTATTAACAGAAGCGCTGATACTGTTACGATTGCCCCGATTAATTCAAGACCGAACTGCTACGAGGTAACCCTTACAAATCTTATCGTAACCTTTGCCGTAAGACTTTACGACTGCTGCAAGCGGCTTTTAACTACCGCTACGGTTGCCGGCATTGTATATCTTCCTTCAGATACCGGTGATGAAGGCTACGATGAAGATACAAACCCAAGCTCCGTTACGCTTGACCTTTTTGCGCCTTACGGCGTGGCATATACAGATGGCGGTCTGACTACTCCTGCAATTAACTTTATCGGTCTTTCAACCACAAACAACCAGCTTGTTCAGGGACTTAACCTTATGTCATTTGCAAAGGTATTGAATTTTGATATTTCTGACAACACAATGACTGTGGGACTTACACTTATCGTAAAAACTGTTTACTTTACACAATATCAGCTTCCTCATAACGGCAGGGCAATCGTTTCAAAGGGCGATCTTGCCTCTGAGGAAGATTCAGTGTGCATGAATTTTGTTTCCGGAAGTCTTCTTGACAGAATTATCAAGCCTCTGGAGCCGTGCAATCCTTATGACAGCAAGGAATCCTGCGAAGCATGTACGGACCCGAATGACTGCGCATGTCTGACGCCTGACGATTAATATCTATTTTTATCTGAGCAGTGTACTGCGGTATAACAGGCATATCGCAGTTACTGCTCAATTTTAAAATTTTACATATTTATAAATATTTGTTTCATTTCAGGTAATACTATAACTACATTTTGATAAATAAGGAGTGACAAAAAATGAAAAAAATAAAATCTACATTATTACTTTCTGCTACACTTTTAACACTTTCACTTGCGCTTGCAGGCTGCGGCGACGATCAGACAAGCAAGGACAACGCCGGGAGTAATGGTAATGGCACAACCCAGTCAGGAACCAACAATGGCAATGGCAATAACAACAATTCAGGCGGAGCTATGGATGATGCAAAGGACATCTTAGATGATGCTGAAAATATGGGTGATGATGTTATTGACGGCGCTGAGGACATACTTGGCGGAGGCAACAATAACGGTAATGGAAACGGCGGCAGCGGTTCTAATGGCAACGGAAATAATGGCAGCGGTTCTAATGGTAATGGAGCTAACGGTAACGGAACCAACGGCGGCGGAAGCGCTACAGGCAACGTAACAGGCGGCGGAAGCGCTGCAACAGGTGGAAGATAACATCCACTTGTAACACCGTCTGAATACGTCAGCACTTAAAATGAGGCTGCCGCAATAAGGACTTGTTTTCTTAGTAACTATGCATTTTAAGCAAAGAAAAGCGAAAGTTAAGTAACACGTTGGAGCGT